>NZ_JAUFQT010000001.1:2875000-3227711 GCF_030409905.1 Echinicola jeungdonensis | reverse complement strand
AAGACAGTAATAAAAGGCAAGATTTCTATTAGCTTTTAGGATACCAGAATGGATGCTGTCTTTTTGTCTAAAATATTTTTCCAGATCAAAATCAACCCTGCTTCTGCTCTGCTATATCGTTGACTTACTGCGGCTTGCTGATTCCCAGGCGTCTTGCAATTTGTTCCTGTAATAAGTCCCTTTCCCACAAAGCATATTTACCAGTTCTGCTGAGCTTACGGACCACTTGTCCATGATCAACAGGGCCAACCTAAATATTAGATTCATGGTTTCGTCCCAGTCTTGAAAATCACTTTGAATGCCCAGGTTTATTTTATGCTTTTTTAAAGCTATTCTTATAGATTCAGCATAATCTTCAGCGGTAAGTTGGCCGGGGTAATATCTATAATTTCAGATTTTTCTCACCAATTCCAATGGCCAATCTTACATCCATATTTTTTTTCTTTTTTATGGAAGATTTGATCTGAATTACCCTCAAGAAAGCTTCTTCGGGATTTTGAATTTCCAATCGAAAACCAACTTCCTTACTGATTTTCCACTGATCGGGCGGGGTAATAATTACCCCCAGCTGTTCCTTGAGAAAGGAAAACCAATGGTTCCGGGTAGTATTTACAGGACCGACAACCTCGCTAAAATTATCGCTACCATAATATTATTAAACGAAAAAAAGCATAGGATTGATTGCTTTATCTAAGCGAGACCTTTGGTTACCCGATTTATAATTCCCCTTTATTCATTAGCAAATTGGTTACAATATCATCGATTTGTTTTTCATTTTCCGATACATAATTCAATCCAGCTTCTTTTAAAGCATTCATATTTTTCCTAGTAGCCTCATCCATTTTTGGGGATGCATGTAATAGTTGGGCTCCAGGCGAACATATCCTTCTTTATTATTTCCAGCATCAAAAAGCCATTTTAACTGGTGGGAAACTGTTTCTGAATTTCCGGACATCATTATACTGATTAGGGGTTTGATCCATTGGGCCAAACCAAAATTTTTGGCTTGGGAATAACTATAGGTTTCATTTTCAGAACCAGTTCCTAGAGATAAAAGGTACATGTCCTTAGAAGTGGGCTTTTTTACATTTTTAAAATCCAATTTTCGAGTTTCTGCATAGGCACACATAGCCGGATTATTGGCAAATACCCCTCCGTCTATTAAAGGGTAGTTGACCCCAATGGCTGACTTGATCATCGCCACCTGAAAATAAGTGGGGGCTGCCGAAGTAGCCTGGGCCACCTCTTTAACCAAAAAGTCCTCGGAAGGAGAGAGGTTGGCATTGTGTTGGGTGAAAAATTTGGCTTTCCTGTTGTTGATTTCATAAGAAGTGATCAAACAGGGTTTTATCAATTGGCTTAACTTAATTTCTCCAAATTGTTTTTGAAGGGCTTTCCTTAATGCCTTGTTGGGGAATTTTTCATCCAATATTCCCCAAAGTCCCCTTACCTCGTGCCAAAAGGATTTATGGAAAATAGCTTTTCCATGTTTGTGATATAAATTGACCACTTCCTGAACCTTGAATTTAGGTTTTTGTGGATCTTCATCGGAGGGTGTTAATAGTCCACAGCTTAGTATTCCACCGGTACTGGTCCCAGCCACAAAGTCCAAATAATCCACTAATCTGGCCTGATCATCTCCTTTCTTTGTTGGATTTTTTCTTCAATAACCTGAAGGATAGTGCCAGGAATAATGCCTTTTATTCCTCCACCGTCGATGGATAAAATGTTGATTTTTTTCATAATGATTGGGGTAAAAAGTTTGAATAATAAAGATTAAAGTAAAGTTTTAATGTTTAAATGGCTTGAGGGCTTTTTCTGATGAAAATAGAAATAAGGGCAGCAGTTATACAACCCACGATAAAAGCAAAAAAGGTTGTTTGAAGGATGTAATTCCCAAGGGAGAAATAACTTTCTGCTTCTTGCTGGCTCATTATTTTTCTACTTACTGCGTGGTTTATGGCATTTTCAAAATAATGTGGGGTGACAATTTTATGGCTGATCAACTGGGACAGGGGGCTAAGAATGGCTATAATCGCGGATAAGACCAGGCCGGAGAAAAAAGCATTTTTCCAACTAATATACCCTTTATAATAGTGGTTCCTTTTATCCAAAAGCGCCAAAACATAGAGTAAAATGGCTATAAATGCAAAAAGGTTGGTATAGGTAGAATGGAATCCAATGTATTCATCATGAAGTCCTACAGCTCTTTCCAGCCCAATCCACAACAAACCTATAAATGTAAATATGATCCCCCATTTGATTTCAATCTCATACTTTTCATAATGAGTGCATTAGAGGTTTATTCTTACTTACAATTTACATATATTTCTTATCGAAAAAATGGAAAATGATTAAGTACCTTTTAACAATAGGGTTGATGGGGTGCTTTTTTTTTCGGTTCTTGCCAAACATCCAAAAATTTAAGGCAAGGAACCGGATGGGTGCTCGCTAAAACTGCCACTCGTGGATCTCAACAATATTTGATTGTTGTGGATAATCAATGGTATTATCCTGAGGAATTGCCCGAAAAATTTAAAATGGATAGTGTTAGGGTACAGGTGAAATACAGGGTGTTGGACAGATTGGATACTGTTTTTAAGCCAGCTCCCAATGACCTGTTGGAATTTGATTTTACTGCCCGGGCTATAAAAGTGAAAAAAATCAAACTATTGCCCCAAAGGTAAAATCCAAGGTAGAACAGATTTTAAAAATAAATAGCACGTAAAGTTGTAAATATAATAGGCCTATGGAGGAGAAATCATTTAATTCACGTCGACAATTTTTGATTAATTCAGGAGTGGCTACCCTTGGTTTTATGGGCTTAAACCAATTTCTAAACCCTTTGGCCGAGGCTCATGAGATTAATGGCTGTTTAGGATATGGACCTTTGCAAAATGATGATAAGGGAATATTGAATTTGCCTAAAGGTTTTGAATATAAAATCATTTCGAAGAAAGGAAAAATCATGGATGATGGCTGGTGGACTCCAGGGAGGCCAGATGGTATGGGAGCTTTTGAGGGGGATGATGGAAAAGTGATATTGGTTCGGAATCATGAAAACAGTCCAGATGATTTTGAAAATGGTGCATTTGGACCGGAAAATGAAAACCTTGCCCAAGCTGAACTTGATAAGTTTTATGAAAAAGGAAAGGGAAATTTACCTGCTCTGGGAGGAACAACCACCTTGGTCTACAATGAAAAAACGGGTGAGGTAGAACAAGAGTTTATGAGCCTTGCAGGAACGGTGAGAAACTGTGCGGGAGGGGTTACTCCCTGGAATTCATGGTTGACTTGTGAGGAATCAGTTGTGAAGGCAGGTGATTACAGTGGAAATCTGGAAAAAGATCACGGATTTGTCTTTGAGGTACTGGCCAAAAGAGACGGGAAGTTACAAAATGCGATTCCCATAAAAGAAATGGGAAGGTTTAACCACGAGGCGGTGGCAGTTGATCCCAGAACCGGAATAGTATTTTTGACGAGGACCGGGGTGATGGCTTGTTTTACCGCTATATTCCCCATGTTCCAGGGAAATTATACCAAGGAGGGAAACTTCAAGCCCTTTGCCTTTCCTGGGGAAAAGGAAGGGATACCCGGAATTGGAAAGGGCAACAAGAGGGTTTTTTCCAGTTGGAAAACCTCAAAGCATCTATTGGATTGACCTGGAGGATATTGGTTCCCTCATGATGATTTGAGGTACAGGGGGTATGGAAAAGGGGCTGCAAGGTTTGCTCGTGGTGAGGGGATTTGGTTTGGGGAGAACGAGCTGTATTTTGCTTGTACTAATGGAGGAGAAATAGGGGCAGGACAGGTTTTTAAGTATATTCCAGGGGAAAATGAAGGAAAAGAGAATGAATATAAAACGCCCGGTTCATTAGAGCTTTTTGCAGAACCCAATGATAGGGATTTATTAAAGAATTGTGATAATGTGGCCATTGCACCTTGGGAGATTTATTGCTTTGCGAGGACCATCCCCACCCATTTGTGGTTGGGATTACACCGGAGGGTAGGTTTTATAAACTGGCCGAGAATATTGGGTTTGAATCAGAATTTGCTGGAGGGGTGTTTTCCCTTCCGGGCAAACATATTTTGTCAATATCCAAGATGCAGGCATCACCCTGGCAATAACAGGACCCTGGAGGAATTTGAGATGAGGTTTTGGTGAGAATTTAAAAAAAAGGGTCCATCAATTCCCCTAATTATCACTAATTATTCTTGAGTGAACTGATTGGATTAATTTTATTTTACGCTGAATACTAAAATGAATATCTGCTTTTCCAGAAGGAATTTAGGAAGTAGGAAATCATTTAAATTAATTCCAGGTAACCCATTTTGATCCATGGAATGGATACCTTTGGAAAAGGGAGTTTATGATCTGCGGTGAAAAATTCAAATTTGATGCTTTTTTTGGAATTACAAATGCTGGGCTTTCAAATTCCTCAATGCAAATGAGGAATTTTTGGGTTGCTTTCAGCATCCGGCCTTAAGCTTTTGGCAAAAGAAATAAACCATTTTTCCATCATGAAGATTTTCAATCCAGCTTTCAATATGGAGAAGTTTAATGATCAATAGGGGTGGGCTTTTTATTTTCATCAATTGCTACCAGGGTGAAAGTGCCGCTAATGGCTTTTTCTCTACCCTCCTCATACATTTTTTCAATAAATATGTCCACTTGGACTTTTAAACTGGTCCGGCCAATATGGATGATATGCCCCACCAATTCGATAATGGTTCCTGCGGGAATGGGGACGGTAAAATCAATTTTATCACTTCGTACGGTAACCATTTTTTGTCTGCTGAACCGGGTGGCTGCGATAAAGGCAACCTCATCCATCAGGTGCATAGCCGTGCCACCAAACAAAGTATCATAATGGTTGATGGTATTGGGGAAAACAGCTTTAAATATTCGGGTTTCTGCGTTTTTAATTTTTTGGTCTAAATCGGTCATATTTCGTTTTCAAGTGCCAGAAAATGGGTGATTTTCCCTTTTGGATCTTCCAATGGAATGATAGTGATTTCGCAAAGGTAAGGTTCTCCATTCTTTTTATAATTAATCAATTGGGAAGAAAATGGTTTTCCTTCATTGATTTTTTTTCTTATTTGGGTTTTTGCTTTATAAGAAGAATCCTTTCCCTGTAAAAAAGAAGGGTTTTTACCAATTGCTTCAAAGACATGATAATCCGTCATTTTTTCAAAGCCTGGACTTGCCCAAAGGATGGTTTCCTGCCTATCGGTAAGTACTAAAGCATCAAACCTTTGATTTAGGAAATTCAAATCTGTTGACCAACTGAATGATTTTTGAAAAAACTTAAAGTGTGAGATAGGGATTCAAGACTTTGGTTTGCAATGCTTGGGTATAATTGGCAGGCAATGATGTCCCAACAGTGAAGAGGAACGGAGGAGGCTTTTTTGGATGGCTTTGAAAAAATTGTCATTGCAAATAGAAATTATACCGGGCAAGTAATTAACCTGCCCGGTGGGGTAATTGTTTAATTTTCGATACCAGCAACTGTGGTTTTTCTAAGTGCTTTAGCAGCTTGTACCATGCGCTCCAAAGCTGGCTCAGTTTCTTTCCATCCTCTGGTTTTAAGGCCACAGTCAGGGTTGACCCAAAGCTGTTCCTCCGGTAATACGGATTTAGCTTTTTCTAGCAATTCAACCATTTCCTCTTTGGAAGGTATCCTTGGAGAGTGGATGTCATAAACCCCTGGACCAATTTCATTGGGGTATTGGAACTCAGCAAAAGCATCTAATAACTCCATTTGAGACCTGGAACATTCGATGGTAATGACATCAGCATCCATGCCAGCAATATGTTTGATGATATCATTAAACTCTGAATAGCACATGTGTGTATGGATTTGGGTTTGTCCTCCACCACTGATGCAGAGATTCGGAAACATTCTACAGCCCAGTCCAGATAGGCTTCCCAGTCGGACTGCCTTAAGGGCAAACCTTCCCTTAGGGCAGGTTCATCAATTTGGATGATCTTGATGCCTTCTTTTTCCAAATCAGCCACCTCTTCTCTGATAGCCAGGGCAATTTGCTGACAAGTGGTTGATCTGGGCTGGTCATTTCGGACAAAGGACCATTGCAAAATGGTTACCGGCCCTGTGAGCATTCCTTTTACATTTTTTCTGTCAGGGATTGGGCAAAAGAAGTCCAACCAACGGTCATAGGCTCAGGACGGGAAACGTCTCCATAAATAATGGGAGGTTTAACGCAGCGGGAACCATAACTTTGGACCCAGCCATTTTGGGTGAAGACAAAGCCTTCCAATTGCTCCCCGAAATATTCAACCATATCATTTCTTTCAAACTCCCCATGAACCAAAACATCCAATCCAATTCCTTCCTGCCAACGTATTGCCATTTCGGTTTCACTTTTGATCAGCTCATCATATTGATTTTGAGTCAATTTCCCCTTTTTCTTTAGAGCTCGCCATTGCCTTACCTCCTTGGTTTGAGGAAAGGAACCAATGGTTGTGGTTGGGAAAAGTGGAAGGTTCAGGTTTGGGGTTTGAAGTTTTCTCCTTTCTCCAAAAGGCTTATTCCTCGTGCTATGGCCTGGTGTAAGGCTGCTTACAGCCTGTCCCACCTCTTGTTTATGGATGATGGAAGAGGTTTTTTTAGATTGGATAGCTTTTTGATTTTCCTCCAATAATTGTTGGTTTCCGGCAAACCGGAATCCAAAGCTAGTTGCTTCAAGCTTGCAATTTCACCGACTTTTTGCTTGGCAAAAGCCAACCATTGTTGGATCTCAGCCGTCAACCCTGAGCCAGATTTTTCCTCCTCCAAGTCACAGGGTGAATGAAGCAAAGAGCAACTGGAAGCTATCAATAGGCGGTTTTCACTTTTCTTGCCTTTGGCCAATTCAAGTAATTCCAAAGAAGCTTTGAAATCATTTTTCCAGATATTCCTTCCATCTACCAATCCTAAAGAAAGGCTTAGGTTTTGCGGAAGTTTATCCAATGTCTTTTCAAGTTGTTTTGGAGCCCGGACCAAATCCAAATGCAGGCCACAAACTGGCAATTCACAAGCCAGGTCCAAATTTTCATCCAGGCCGCCAAAATAAGTGGTCAAAAGGATTTTAAGGTTCGGACAAGCTTTGCGGATGGTTTTGTATGTATATTCAAAAGCTTCCTTTTCTTCCTGATCCAGATCCATGGCAAGAAAAGGTTCATCCAATTGTACCCAGGTAGCGTTTGATTCCTCCAGTTTTTTGAGGATGTCCAAATAAACAGGGACAAGGTTTTTGATCAGCTCAATTCGCTTAAAACCTTTTTCCTTTTCTTTACCCAATAGGAGGTAGGAGACCGGTCCAAGGATGACAGGTTTGGTGATGATACCCTGTCTTTTTGCCTCTTTGAACTCATCCAGGATTTTTGTGGAGAAGAGTTTAAAGGGCTGATTCTTTTTAAATTCAGGAACGATATAATGGTAATTGGTATCGAACCATTTGGTCATTTCCATGGCAATGATATCAAGGCCATTTTTCTGATAGCCCCGGGCCATGGCAAAATAAAGGTCCAGTTCAGGTTTTTTCTGGTCAGTTACAATCTCATGGTATCTTTCAGGAATAGCACCAACGGTAAAGGACATGTCCAAAACCTGATCGTAGAAGGAAAAATCATTGGAAGGGATCAGGTCAATGCCTGCTTCCTGTTGGATTTTCCAATTTTCTTCCCGGATGTTTGCACCGGTTTCCTGGAGTTCACGAAGGGTTGATTTTCCGGCCCAGTAAGCTTCACTGGCCTTTTTGAGTTGTCTTTTGCTACCAATCCGCGGGTAGCCAAGATTGTGCGTTAGCATAATTTTAAACTTTTAACGTGATAAATAGGTCAAAAGCCTTTAGCTAAACTTCACAATGCCCTGCGGATAAGAAGTGGAGGTGAAAAACAGGATATACTTTTTCCTTAGGCACACGAGTCCCATAATTTTTTGGAAAAAGCATCCTACTTGACAGGGCTTCAAATCGCGAAAGCATTGTCATTTCAATATAGGCAGGTCTCCTGGCTTGTAACATTTTTACCGTCCTTCCCACCCCGATGGTTATCGGGACAGTGGACCACTAAGGGTAAAAACTTTTCCATTACTTACAGTTGCGCGACAGCCCGTGATTTTCACACGGTTCCCTATTCACCCTGACCTTGGTCAAGGACCTATATTGGAAGATGAAGAAATCAAGTAAAGAACTTTGGGCTGCAAATATAGGGAATTCGGTTAAAGTAATTGGTTGTTGGGTAAATTAGTTATTGGTTTTCCTCTATATCAATGCTGATTGCAATAACCCTTTTATTATTTAAGGCCATATTTTAGGACTTGAACTGAAATGTGGGTTTGAATTTCTTACTTTTTGATTTGAAAATCATTAATTTCTAATAGATTTCTAGGTATACATTTGTAATGGAAAATCAAGTTCATACAGAATGGGAAAGCACCAGACAAACCAAGCAAAAGATATTTTTGAAAGGCTGAGGTCAGGGGAAGTGATTTCCATGGATGACCCGGATTACGGGAAGATTAGGAAGGCAGTTAATGAGACCATCAAGCTTTCTGTGAAACTGAATTCAGCTTGTAATATCCAGGAAATTCGGTCATGGCTCTCCGAGATCATAGGAAGCCCAATTGATGAAAGTACCACATTGTTTACGCCATTTTATACCAATGTTGGAAAAAATATAAAGCTGGGGAAAAATGTGTTTATCAACCATGCCTGCAGCTTTTTGGATTTAGGGGTATAACTATTGAAGATGAAGTGATGCTTGGCCCACGGGTGAATATAAGCTCCGAAAACCATCCAGTGGAGATTGCCTCCCGAAAGACCATGGTTCCTGCAGAAGTGATAATAAAAAGGAATGTCTGGGTCGGTGCCATTGCTACCATCCTTCCCAGGGTTACCATTGGTGAAAACTCGGTAGTAGCTGCAGGTGCGGTGGTAACAAAAGATGTGCCCTCAAACTGTTTTGTGGCAGGTGTTCCTGCAAAGGTTATTAAGAAAATAGGTCAATAAATTTCTTATATTATGAAAAATATCAATCTGTTATTAGTATTCTCAGCTTTGGTTCTCCAGGGGTGTCAAGGACAAGATTCATCCGAAACAGAACAAAAAGATTTGGAAGCCATTTTCCCTAAAGGGAAGTTAGGACCTTCTGAGTATTTTACTGGCAAAGCCTACAATTATGGCCTTGTGCCCAATGATTCAACTTATACCACTTTGGTGGGAAATGTTTTTTTTGAACCAGGGGCAAGAAGCAACTGGCATACCCATCCTGGAGGCCAAATCCTTATTATTACTGATGGTGTAGGCTATCACCAAATCGAAGGGGAGCCCATTCAGGTAATGAAAAAAGGGGATATAGTAAAATGCCCTCCCAATACCCGTCATTGGCATGGTGCAAGTCCTGATACCGGTTTACAGCAAATGTATATTGTTCCAAATACTGAGAAAGGCATAGTAGAATGGATGGAGCCGGTGACTGATGAAGAGTACAATGTTGGTGAATAAATGATCCCTTTCCTGGTTTAAATGTAATCGGTAATAGGTTTGGCTTTTAAAGCTCATTTTTATACGTTGATGGGGATACCCCCATGTATTTTTTAAATAACCTCGAAAAATAAAGTGGATCCTGAAAGTTCAGTTCGTAGCTGATTTCTTTTACAGACATGTTAGTTAGATTGAAAAGCTCACAAGCTTTTTGGACTTTTAATAAATTGAAAAAATGGATCAGTGATTGGCCGGTCTTTTTTTTGAAAAGTGAAAAAATGGTGGAGGAAGACTTATTAAACGTACGTGAAATTTCCTCAATGGTCACCGTGTCGTAAATATGTTGGTTCAAATAGTCAATGATTTCATTGACTAAATCTTCGTTGGAAGACTGAACCTTTTTGTTTGACTTAATAGAATAATAAATAAAGGAACCTAGGGTTTTATGAAGCAACATGCTCGAATACTCGAATATTTCCTCCGAAATACCATTTTTAAAAAGGTCAATCATGTATTCAAACTCTGCAATCCGGTTTTTCTCAAAAGGGATAATGATGGGTTGGTTATTATTCTGTTTTCTGAACCTTTGAAAAATTTCCTTCGCATTTACACCTGTAAAATGAACCCAGAAAATGGACCAAGGATTTTTCTCATCCGAAAAATAGGCGTGATTCTGCTTTGACTCGATGATGTAAAAAGAATTGGGAGTTAGCTGAAAACTGGATTGATTAATTTTGATGGTTCCCTTTCCTTCAATACAATAAATTAAAATGTACTCAGGGCAACCCTGTGGTCTTTTCCGGAAGTGATGAAGCGCTTTTGGAAAATAACCAATATCAGTTAAGTATAAGTTTTTAGTAAGTTCTCTTTTTGAATAATCTGTTAACAGTCTTCTTGGGATTACATTGATTTTTTCTCCTTTAAAACCGGTTTTTAGTGTTGGCTTATTTTTCATATAACAGTATAGGGTGATTGTAGTGCTAATATAATCATATTTTTATTTTTAAAAATTTGTGCTTTTGTCCATGTGTAAAATATCATTGTCCATTTACCTCCTGCCTTATTGGGCTACATTTGAGTCATAATGATTTATTAAATGATTATAAACCTACTGTTTATTCTGTATTAAAAGAATTGTTGGTTTTAATTATTCTGATAGGAGCTCCGTAGAAATACAAACAATAATTAATGAAATACTATAGGAATAAACATGTTTTACTCAGTTGTGGGAAATTTACGACTGACAAAATTAGCTTAAGAATAAATATTAAATAAATGGGAGCGTACAAGTCCATAAAACCAATATGCAAAGGTTTGGATAATCAATTTCGAAACTTAATTTGGAATACTATTGCTTTGGAGTAATAAATAATTTCAAACAATAAGTTTGTTGAAATAAAATATGGTGACGCTATATTAATAGCGCGTTTTGATTACCTAAAGAAAATCTAATTAATATCCAAAATAACATCCTTATGAAACAGTTTTCACAAAAATGGTTAAAAGGGTTTAACTCCTGTAATAGCAGGATAATTGACCCTATAACAATGGCCAAAATGCTTGGGGTTATCATTTTGATGACCTTTACAAAACTAGGTTTGGCACAATCCCAGGAAATTACCGGAAAGGTAATCTCAGGAGAGGACCAATTGCCTATTCCAGGGGCAACCGTCCTTGTAAAAGGATCCAGTACTGGAACAGTTACAGATTTTGAAGGAAATTATTCCCTGAATGTTTCCAATCCAGCAGAGGCAATTTTGTCTTTTTCCTTGTGGGCTATATTAGTCAGGAAGTTCCTGTAAACAATCAGTCACAAATAAATATCACCTTGGAACCAGATTTTGCCCAACTGGATGAAGTTGTGGTGGTGGGATATGGTGAAACCAAAAGAAGTGATCTTACAGGTGCTGTATCTTCAATAGATGGAGAAGCTGTAAAAGAATTACCTATTACTTCTGTAGATCAGGCCATCCAAGCAAGGGCGCCAGGAGTTCAGGTGACGCAAACATCAGCAGCTCCCGGAGGTGGGGTGTCGGTAAGAATTAGGGGTTCTAATTCAATTAATAGCGGAAGTGAGCCATTATATGTTGTGGACGGTTTTCCTATTTATCCAAACAATGGAGCTTATAGTGCAGGAGGGAATAGGCAATCTGCCAACGTAATGGCGTCTATTAATCCAAATGATATAGAATCTATCGAGGTGTTAAAGGATGCTTCTGCAACTTCGATATATGGTTCCAGAGGGTCCAACGGGGTAGTTTTAATTACTACTAAGCGTGGTAAAGCGGGTAAACCAAAATTTAGTTATGATGGTTCTTACTCAACTCAAACAATGTCTAATCCTATAGAAGTTTTAAATGGTGCTGAATATGCTACTTATTTAAACATTCTTGAGCAAAGCCAGGGAGGATCTCCTATTTATACTCAGGAGGAGATTAACGCATTTGGAGAAGGGACAAACTGGCTGGATGAGGTAACAAGAACAGGTTACATTCAAAATCACCAGATTACATTTTCTGGCGGAAATAAAGACAATAAATATGCATTAACGGGTAATTACCATGATAATGCGGGTATCATAAAGAAAACGAATTTTAAAAGATACGGTATAAGATTAAATCTGGATAATTCTGCATTTGATGACTTTTTAAATGTAAGTTCAAGCTGGTCATACAACCGCACGGCGTCCAACAATGCACCTACAGATCAAGGAGGGCCGGGAGGAACTATTATTACAGCATTAGGTTTAGATCCTACAACCCCGGTTTATAATGAAGATGGAACTTATGCCCTTGCTTCTTATGACGGACGTTTTTTGATTAATCCCCTGCAAGAGCTGGAATATGCTACAGATGAAGATATCACCAACCGTGTTCTTGGAAATACAACATTTACATTGAATATTACAGATCATTTGAAAGTAAAAAGTAGTATTGGAGCAGATATTTTAAATATCAATAGGACCAGTTTCTTCCCTACCGTTACGACTAGAATTGGTAGAGATAATTCAGGTGAATTAACTCTTGCTAACAGGCATTCAGCAAACATTTTGAATGAGAACCTTATAACGTATACCAACGACTTTGGTGGAGATCATTTTGTAGATGCAGTGGTGGGATATACTTATCAAAGAGAAGTGAATAAATTTTTTAGAAGTACCACCCGTGGTATTACCGCATCTTCGGTAGATCAGGCAACCCTTCAGGGAGGTCCGGACATTTTGACTCCATTTTCAAGCCGAAGAGAATGGCTATTAGAATCATTATTAGGACGTTTAAACTATAATTATGATAGTAGATATCTTCTTACTCTTACTTTTAGACGCGATGGTTCCTCCAGATTTGGAGCTCAAAACAAATGGGCTAACTTTCCATCTGTAGCCTTAGGTTGGAACATTGCGAACGAAAGCTTTTTGATGAAAAAGGGATATCCAACGTAATTAATAATCTTAAGATAAGAGGTAGCTGGGGATTAACGGGTAACTCAGAAATTCCTGTGTATAATTCATTAGCAAATCTGAATGAATACAATTATGTAATTGGTGGTAATTTAGTTTTGGGGTTAGCAGACGGCAGATTAAGTAATTCTGATCTAAAATGGGAAACAACCACAATGAGAAATATCGGTCTGGATGCTTCTTTCTTTAAAAGTCGTCTTAATTTAACCTTGGACTATTTTGATAACAAGACTGAAGACCTGTTATTATTTGTATCTATACCAAGTAGTTTAGGGTTTGAATCCATATTGAAAAATTCCGGTTCATTACAGAATAAAGGTTTTGAAATTGGTTTGGATGGTTATATAATAGATAATGGGGATTTTAAATGGAATCTAGCTGGAAACCTTTCTATCTTAAGAAATAAACTTACGGATTTAGGAAGCAGTACACCCTTCTTTTCAAGTACCACCAGTGGGCATCTTGGGGTAGCAGGTAGCTGGGTAGAAGAAGGAAACCCAATTGGAGTATGGAGAGGTTATGACTATATAGGGATCTTTCAGTCTCAGGAAGAAATCGATAATAACGCATCGCGTTCAGGTGATAAACCAGGATATCCGCGATATAGAGATGTGAATGGAGATGGCCAAATCACACCAGACGATTATACTATTATAGGTGATCCAAATCCAGATTTTACCTGGGGACTAAACTCAACATTTACTTATAAAGATCTCGATTTAGGTATTTTCCTTAGAGGTTCGCAAGGATTTGATGTAAGAAACCTTCAGGCTTCTGAATTAGGTGATGGAGTGCAAAAGATTAACCAGATTGCCGGCATTCTTACCGATTCATGGACCCCAGATAATCCAAATGCTACCAGACCAGTTATCGATGGTAACAGGGATTTTGCAAACTCCTATAGAGATTCCGATTATTTTATTGAAGATGGTTCTTTTATACGTCTACAAAATATTTCTTTAGGATATACAGTTCCATCTTTTTCAGAATTTGTTTCGAGAGCTAGAGTTTACGTAAGCGGTCAAAATTTATTTACTATTACAGATTATACAGGTTTTGATCCTGAAGTAAATAACCGTGGGCAGGATAACCTGAACAGAGGAGATGATTATGATGCGTATCCGCGATCCAGAACATTCACGGTAGGAATCAATTTAGAATTTTAATAAGCAAAACATATTATGGTAAAATTTATAAAAAAGACATGTTTAAAAGGAGTTTTTGTATTACTCCTAATGAATGTTTTCTCAGCATGCTCTGATCTTGAAGAGAATCCGGATTTTACGACGCAAGACAACTTCTTTAATACTGCCGAGCAGCTAGAATTAGGTGTGAATGCAATTTATGATGGGATTGGATATGGCCAGGATTGGGAAAATCATTTTTATAACCGTTTTGTATTCGAATGTTTGGTGGGGTATCAGGTAGGCTGGGAAAAAGGGCCTCTGAATTACCAAAATGGGAATGTTTCTCCAGACGATGTTTATATTTCAATTTACTGGAGAATTTCTTACGAGAATATTAATAGGGCAAACTCTATAATTGCCAAAGCAGACGAGCTTAAAGACGCTGGGGCAACAAATGTGGCGTTGATTGATAGAGTAAAGGCCGAAGCGCAATTTTTAAGAGCATTTTACTATTATAATTTAGTAAGATATTTTAATAATATTCCTGTAACAACAAGTCCAACCCTAAGTGACCAGGATCTACCGTCTAATGAAAATGGAGAACAAAAGGCTTTAGAGCTTATTCAGTCAGATTTGTTAATGGCAAGAGATATTCTACCAGAAAGTTATGGCCCATCAGAAGCTGGTAGAGCAACTCGTTGGGCAGCAGAAGCATTATTGATGAAAGCTTACTTACAGGGAGAAAAATGGTCTGAAGCCTACAATGTTGCTCAGACGATCATTGATGAAAGTGGAATGTCATTATTTGATGATTTTGCAAATACTTTTTCTGTGGAAACAGAGAATATGGGGCCAAGAATTTTTGAGGCTCAGGTTTCTGCTTCAGCGAATGCTGGTGAAAACCAGGTCTATCATGCCCATTTTGTGCCTGCAGATCTACCAAATGATTTAGGCGGTGTTGGATGGCATTGGTTAAATTCAACTAAAGATTTCAGAGAAAAATATGATCCAAACGATAAAAGGATAGCGGGTACATTCATACAAGAATATCCATCAAATCGTGTGGGACGTAATGATGATGGAGAATGGCCAATAGTTCGCTGGAGTCCAGATGCGCCGTACAACTTAAGCCGTTTTGGAGGTTTAGTTCCTGCAGATTCAGATCCGAATAATCCTGAAGAGCTTATCTATTCTGCTGCTTGGTCTGCTAAATATACTGAAGTTGGAATTTCTAATGCGTACATGAATGAAAAGAATATTGTTTATCTAAGATATGCAGATGTACTTTTAGGACATTCTGAAGCTGCTAATGAAAGCAATATGGGCGATCCATATTACGGTATTAACGAGGTAAGAAGAAGAGCTGGTCTAACTCCGCTTTCAGGTTTAAGTCAATCGCAGCTTCGCGACGCAATTGTAAATGAAAGAGTTTTAGAATTTGCAATGGAATCTGAGGTTTATCCTGAACTTAAAAGAAAAAGTACTTATGGTGGATCACCAGATTATTTAGGAGATTATATCGAAGATTTTATCGAAACCTATAATGTGGATAGGTCACTTTCTCCCAGAGATTATGTATTACCATTACCTTTAAATGAAGTTTTGGGTAATCCTAATGTTACTCAAAACCCAGAGTATCAATAGAAGTTATTTTAAAATTAATAGAATTAAACCTGTCTCTTTGGGCAGGTTTAATTTCATTATCTTACCAAACTGCCCAAACTCTCAATATGAATCTTCGATACCTTTTGAAATAATTTATGCTGCTTTATGCTCTGATTTAATTAACCAACTGCGGAAATAAGAGTGCCGATAAAAATAGTGAGTTTACAGAAACTCTTTTTAAAAAGGTGCCTGAAGATTCCACTATGATTTTTTTAATAATAAAATCATAGAAAATGATTCTTTTAATATGGTAGACTTCTTTTATGTCTACAATGGAGGTGGAGTAGCTATTGGAGATTTCCGGCTTTTATATAACAGATGAGAAACGTGACCTGGAAAAACAACTGGTAAAAGGTAGTGTAGTGAGAATACCTTCCAGATCGGTTGTGACCATCGTGGGAGATATGTGACTAAAGGGCTTTTCTTTTGAAAGACTGATTAAGAGGAGAAAAGAATAAAATTTCAAGATTATATCATGAGTAATATAAAATATAATTTGCCCTATTTATTGGCGCTAGCCTTCACCTCGGCAATGGGAGGCCTGTTATTTGGTTATGATTGGGTGGTAATAGGGGGAGCCAAACCATTTTATGAACTGTTTTTTGATATCAATCATTCGCCCAAATTACAAGGATGGGCAATGAGCAGTGCTTTAGTAGGCTGTATTCTGGGTGCAGTGACATCAGGAACCTTTTCCGATAAATATGGCAGGAAGATACCAATGATATGGGCCGCAGCTTTATTCATTATCTCGGCTTTTGGAAGTGGGTATGCAAATGATTTTTATTGGTTCATCATTTTCCGGTTAATAGGTGGCGTGGGTATTGGCTTGGCATCAACGCTATCCCCCATGTATATCGCAGAATTGGCCCCGCAGAACTTAGAGGAAGGTTTGTTGCCATTAACCAACTGACCATTGTAATCGGTATTTTGGCCGCACAAATCATCAACTTTTTAATTGCAGAACCAGTTCCCTGGGAATTTCCAATCAGGAATTGGCAGCTTCCTGGAATGGTACCATCGGTTGGCGATGGATGTTTTGGGCTGAGATGGTTCCTGCAATAGCCTTTTTTGTTTTAATGTTTGTTGTGCCAAAAAGTCCAAGATTCTTATTGAAAATCGGAGACTTAAAGGCCGCCTCAAGAGTTTTAACCAAGGTCGGTGGAGAGGCCTATGCACTACAGGAAGTGAAAAATATTAAGAGCACTCTCCAGGAAAATAATGACAGGGTGCATTTCAAGGAATTAAATGAACCAAAAATAAAACCCATTGTCTTCTTGGGCGTGGTATTGGCCATTTTCCAACAATGGTGCGGCATAAATGTCATTTTTAACTATGCAGAGGAAATTTTTAGTAGTGCAGGGTATAGTGTTGGAGATATGCTTTTCAATATTGTCATCACCGGAAGCGTCAACTTGGTGTTTACCCTTGTTGCCATGAAAACAGTGGACAAATGGGGCAGGAAGAAGTTGATGCTGTTTGGTTCAGGAGGCTTGTCTATCATCTATTTCGTCTTGGGATTAAGTTATTTTCAGGGTTGGACAGGTTTGCCGATACTTATTTTGGTCGTGGTGTCAATTGCCACCTATGCAATGTCACTTGCCCCTATAACTTGGTGGTATTGTCTGAAATATTTCCAAACCGGGTGAGGGGATTGGCAATGTCTCTGGCCACTTTCAGCCTTTGGGTAGCTTCATTTACCCTGGCTTTTTCCTTCCCCATTTTAAACAGTGAATTAGGGGCGTATGGTACATTTTGGGTGTACTGTGTGATTAGCATAATGGGCTTTGTTTTTATAAAAATGAAGTTACCTGAAACCAAAGGAAAAACATTGGAAGATATTGAATTGGAGTTCTTAAAATAATAGAATATGAAAAATTTTGAAACCGTAAAAGCATGGGAGGAGAAGGTAATTATTCCGACTTACGAAGTAAGTGAAGCGGAAAAGTACCCCATCTTTTTAGAAAAAAGGGTTTATCAGGGAAGCAGTGGGGCGGTTTACCCTCATCCGGTAATTGAAAAAATTAGCGATGAAAAAATCGATAAAGAATGGGATGTCATTTTCCTGGAAAACCAGTACCTCAAGATCATGGTACTACCTGCTTTGGGTGGTCGTATCCAAATGGCCTATGATAAGGTAAAGGAACGCCATTTTGTTTATTACAATGAGGTCATTAAACCTGCATTGGTAGGACTGACTGGGCCATGGATCTCAGGAGGAATAGAATTTAACTGGCCACAGCACCACAGGCCGAGTACCTATGACCCAGTGGATGCTACCATTGAGGAAAATCAAGATGGAAGTGTGACTGTTTGGGTTAGTGAATTAGAGAGAATGTTTCGGACAAAGGGAATGGCCGGATTTACGCTCCATCCTGACAAAGCTTATTTAGAAATAAAAGGTAAACTTATAATAGGACACCTCATCCCCAGACTTTCTTATGGTGGGCCAATCCGGCAGTAGCTGTTAATGATCATTACCAATCGGTATTTCCAGAGGACGTGAACGCTGTGTTTGACCATGGAAAAAGAGATGTGTCCAGGTTTCCAATTGCGACGGGAACATACTATAAAATGGATTATTCTGCAGGGGTGGATATTTCTAGGTATAAAAATATTCCTGTACCAACTTCTTATATGGCAGTCAATTCAGATTTTGATTTTGTAGGAGGCTATGAGAATGATACGCAGGCAGGTTTGCTGCATATTGCTGACCACCATGTGTCCCCGGGAAAAAAACAATGGACTTGGGAAATGGGACTTTGGTCAGGCATGGGATAGAAATTTGACCGATCGAAATGGACCCTATATCGAACTGATGTGTGGAGTTTATACTGACAATCAACCTGACTTTTCTTGGATACAACCTTACGAGGAACGTAATTTTACGCAATATTTTATGCCGTACCAACAAGTTGGGGTAGTGAAAAATGCTACTAAAGATGCCATGGTCAATGTAACCCTTCAGGATGGAAAATGCAGGTAGTGTTTATGCCACAGGAAACTTTGCCAATAGTAGCGTTATTCTTACAGCGGATGGAAAGAAAGTATTGGACGAAAATTTTGATTTCAGCCCTGCAAATGTTTTCAGCCAAACCATTGAACTGGGAAGCCTTCCTGAGGGTTCACAATTGGAGGTTTTGGATGAAAAGGGCCATAGCCTGGTGACTTGGCAACAAAATCCGATGAATTAAAACCAGTACCTGAGGCAGCAAAGTCGGTCAAAGATCCCGAAGATATCTTGACCAATGAGGAATTGTATCTGACCGGATTGCATATTGAAACAATTTTTCAATATGCAATCCGGTCAGATACAATTCCTCATTGGTCAAGATATCTTCGGGATCTTTGACCGACTTTGCTGCCTCAGGTACTGGTTTTAATTCATCGGATTTTTGTTGCCAAGTCACCAGGCTATGGCCCTTTTCATCCAAAACCTCCAATTGTGAACCCTCAGGAAGGCTTCCCAGTTCAATGGTTTGGCTGAAAACATTTGCAGGGCTGAAATCAAAATTTTCGTCCAATACTTTCTTTCCATCCGCTGTAAGAATAACGCTACTATTGGCAAAGTTTCCTGTGGCATAAACCACTACCTTGCATTTTCCATCCTGAAGGGTTACATTGACCATGGCATCTTTAGTAGCATTTTTCACTACCCCAACTTGTTGGTACGGCATAAAATATTGCGTAAAATTACGTTCCTCGTAAGGTTGTATCCAAGAAAAGTCAGGTTGATTGTCAGTATAAACTCCACACATCAGTTCGATATAGGGTCCATTTCGATCGGTCAAATTTCTATCCCATGCCTGACCAAAGTCCCCATTTCCCCAAGTCCATTGTTTTTTTCCCGGGGACACATGGTGGTCAGCAATATGCAGCAAACCTGCCTGCGTATCATTCTCATAGCCTCCTACAAAATCAAAATCTGAATTGACTGCCATATAAGAAGTTGGTACAGGAATATTTTTATACCTAGAAATATCCACCCCTGCAGAATAATCCATTTTATAGTATGTTCCCGTCGCAATTGGAAACCTGGACACATCTCTTTTTCCATGGTCAAACACAGCGTTCACGTCCTCTGGAAATACCGATTGGTAATGATCATTAACAGCTACTGCCGGATTGGCCCACCATAAGAAAGTCTGGGGATGAGGTGTCCTATTATAAAGTTTACCTTTTATTTCTAAATAAGCTTTGTCAGGATGGAGCGTAAATCCGGCCATTCCCTTTGTCCGAAACATTCTCTCTAATTCACTAACCCAAACAGTCACACTTCCATCTTGATTTTCCTCAATGGTAGCATCCACTGGGTCATAGGTACTCGGCCTGTGGTGCTGTGGCCAGTTAAATTCTATTCCTCCTGAGATCCATGGCCCAGTCAGTCCTACCAATGCAGGTTTAATGACCTCATTGTAATAAACAAAATGGCGTTCCTTTACCTTATCATAGGCCATTTGGATACGACCACCCAAAGCAGGTAGTACCATGATCTTGAGGTACTGGTTTTCCAGGAAAATGACATCCCATTCTTTATCGATTTTTTCATCGCTAATTTTTTCAATTACCGGATGAGGGTAAACCGCCCCACTGCTTCCCTGATAAACCCTTTTTTCTAAAAAGATGGGGTACTTTTCCGCTTCACTTACTTCGTAAGTCGGAATAATTACCTTCTCCTCCCATGCTTTTACGGTTTCAAAATTTTTCATATTCTATTATTTTAAGAACTCCAATTCAATATCTTCCAATGTTTTTCCTTTGGTTTCAGGTAACTTCATTTTTATAAAAACAAAGCCCATTATGCTAATCACACAGTACACCCAAAATGTACCATACGCCCCTAATTCACTGTTTAAAATGGGGAAGGAAAAAGCCAGGGTAAATGAAGCTACCCAAAGGCTGAAAGTGGCCAGAGACATTGCCAATCCCCTCACCCGGTTTGGAAATATTTCAGACAATACCACCCAAGTTATAGGGGCAAGTGACATTGCATAGGTGGCAATTGACACCACGACCAAAATAAGTATCGGCAAACCTGTCCAACCCTGAAAATAACTTAATCCCAAGACGAAATAGATGATAGACAAGCCTCCTGAACCAAACAGCATCAACTTCTTCCTGCCCCATTTGTCCACTGTTTTCATGGCAACAAGGGTAAACACCAAGTTGACGCTTCCGGTGATGACAATATTGAAAAGCATATCTCCAACACTATACCCTGCACTACTAAAAATTTCCTCTGCATAGTTAAAAATGACATTTATGCCGCACCATTGTTGGAAAATGGCCAATACCACGCCCAAGAAGACAATGGGTTTTATTTTTGGTTCATTTAATTCCTTGAAATGCACCCTGTCATTATTTTCCTGGAGAGTGCTCTTAATATTTTTCACTTCCTGTAGTGCATAGGCCTCTCCACCGACCTTGGTTAAAACTCTTGAGGCGGCCTTTAAGTCTCCGATTTTCAATAAGAATCTTGGACTTTTTGGCACAACAAACATTAAAACAAAAAAGGCTATTGCAGGAACCATCTCAGCCCAAAACATCCATCGCCAACCGATGGTACCATTCCAGGAAGCTGCCAATTCCTGATTGGAAATTCCAAGGGAACTGGTTCTGCAATTAAAAAGTTGATGATTTGTGCGGCCAAAATACCGATTACAATGGTCAGTTGGTTAATGGCAACAAACCTTCCTCTAAGTTCTGCGGGGGCCAATTCTGCGATATACATGGGGGATAGCGTTGATGCCAAGCCAATACCCACGCCACCTATTAACCGGAAAATGATGAACCAATAAAAATCATTTGCATACCCACTTCCAAAAGCCGAGATAATGAATAAAGCTGCGGCCCATATCATTGGTATCTTCCTGCCATATTTATCGGAAAAGGTTCCTGATGTCACTGCACCCAGAATACAGCCTACTAAAGCACTGCTCATTGCCCATCCTTGTAATTTGGGCGAATGATTGATATCAAAAAACAGTTCATAAAATGGTTTGGCTCCCCCTATTACCACCCAATCATAACCAAATAACAGGCCTCCCATTGCCGAGGTGAAGGCTAGCGCCAATAAATAGGGCAAATTATATTTTATATTACTCATGATATAATCTTGAAATTTTATTCTTTTCTCCTCTTAATCAGTCTTTCAAAAGAAAAGCCCTTTAGTCACATATCTCCCACGATGGTCACAACCGATCTGGAAGGTATTCTCACTACACTACCTTTTACCAGTTGTTTTTCCAGGTCACGTTTCTCATCTGTTATATAAAAGCCGGAAATCTCCAATAGCTACTCCACCTCCATTGTAGACATAAAAGAAGTCTACCATATTAAAAGAATCATTTTCTATGATTTTATTATTAAAAAAATCATAGTGGAATCTTCAGGCACCTTTTTAAAAAGAGTTTCTGTAAACTCACTATTTTTATCGGCACTCTTATTTCCGCAGTTGGTTAATTAAATCAGAGCATAAAGCAGCATAAATTATTTCAAAAGGTATCGAAGATTCATATTGAGAGTTTGGGCAGTTTGGTAAGATAATGAAATTAAACCTGCCCAAAGAGACAGGTTTAATTCTATTAATTTTAAAATAACTTCTATTGATACTCTGGGTTTTGAGTAACATTAGGATTACCCAAAACTTCATTTAAAGGTAATGGTAATACATAATCTCTGGGAGAAAGTGACCTATCCACATTATAGGTTTCGATAAAATCTTCGATATAATCTCCTAAATAATCTGGTGATCCACCATAAGTACTTTTTCTTTTAAGTTCAGGATAAACCTCAGATTCCATTGCAAATTCTAAAACTCTTTCATTTACAATTGCGTCGCGAAGCTGCGATTGACTTAAACCTGAAAGCGGAGTTAGACCAGCTCTTCTTCTTACCTCGTTAATACCGTAATATGGATCGCCCATATTGCTTTCATTAGCAGCTTCAGAATGTCCTAAAAGTACATCTGCATATCTTAGATAAACAATATTCTTTTCATTCATGTACGCATTAGAAATTCCAACTTCAGTATATTTAGCAGACCAAGCAGCAGAATAGATAAGCTCTTCAGGATTATTCGGATCTGAATCTGCAGGAACTAAACCTCCAAAACGGCTTAAGTTGTACGGCGCATCTGGACTCCAGCGAACTATTGGCCATTCTCCATCATCATTACGTCCCACACGATTTGATGGATATTCTTGTATGAATGTACCCGCTATCCTTTTATCGTTTGGATCATATTTTTCTCTGAAATCTTTAGTTGAATTTAACCAATGCCATCCAACACCGCCTAAATCATTTGGTAGATCTGCAGGCACAAAATGGGCATGATAGACCTGGTTTTCACCAGCATTCGCTGAAGCAGAAACCTGAGCCTCAAAAATTCTTGGCCCCATATTCTCTGTTTCCACAGAAAAAGTATTTGCAAAATCATCAAATAATGACATTCCACTTTCATCAATGATCGTCTGAGCAACATTGTAGGCTTCAGACCATTTTTCTCCCTGTAAGTAAGCTTTCATCAATAATGCTTCTGCTGCCCAACGAGTTGCTCTACCAGCTTCTGATGGGCCATAACTTTCTGGTAGAATATCTCTTGCCATTAACAAATCTGACTGAATAAGCTCTAAAGCCTTTTGTTCTCCATTTTCATTAGACGGTAGATCCTGGTCACTTAGGGTTGGACTTGTTGTTACAGGAATATTATTAAAATATCTTACTAAATTATAATAGTAAAATGCTCTTAAAAATTGCGCTTCGGCCTTTACTCTATCAATCAACGCCACATTTGTTGCCCCAGCGTCTTTAAGCTCGTCTGCTTTGGCAATTATAGAGTTTGCCCTATTAATATTCTCGTAAGAAATTCTCCAGTAAATTGAAATATAAACATCGTCTGGAGAAACATTCCCATTTTGGTAATTCAGAGGCCCTTTTTCCCAGCCTACCTGATACCCCACCAAACATTCGAATACAAAACGGTTATAAAAATGATTTTCCCAATCCTGGCCATATCCAATCCCATCATAAATTGCATTCACACCTAATTCTAGCTGCTCGGCAGTATTAAAGAAGTTGTCTTGCGTCGTAAAATCCGGATTCTCTTCAAGATCAGAGCATGCTGAGAAAACATTCATTAGGAGTAATACAAAAACTCCTTTTAAACATGTCTTTTTTATAAATTTTACCATAATATGTTTTGCTTATTAAAATTCTAAATTGATTCCTACCGTGAATGTTCTGGATCGCGGATACGCATCATAATCATCTCCTCTGTTCAGGTTATCCTGCCCACGGTTATTTACTTCAGGATCAAAACCTGTATAATCTGTAATAGTAAATAAATTTTGACCGCTTACGTAAACTCTAGCTCTCGAAACAAATTCTGAAAAAGATGGAACTGTATATCCTAAAGAAATATTTTGTAGACGTATAAAAGAACCATCTTCAATAAAATAATCGGAATCTCTATAGGAGTTTGCAAAATCCCTGTTACCATCGATAACTGGTCTGGTAGCATTTGGATTATCTGGGGTCCATGAATCGGTAAGAATGCCGGCAATCTGGTTAATCTTTTGCACTCCATCACCTAATTCAGAAGCCTGAAGGTTTCTTACATCAAATCCTTGCGAACCTCTAAGGAAAATACCTAAATCGAGATCTTTATAAGTAAATGTTGAGTTTAGTCCCCAGGTAAAATCTGGATTTGGATCACCTATAATAGTATAATCGTCTGGTGTGATTTGGCCATCTCCATTCACATCTCTATATCGCGGATATCCTGGTTTATCACCTGAACGCGATGCGTTATTATCGATTTCTTCCTGAGACTGAAAGATCCCTATATAGTCATAACCTCTCCATACTCCAATTGGGTTTCCTTCTTCTACCCAGCTACCTGCTACCCCAAGATGCCCACTGGTGGTACTTGAAAAGAAGGGTGTACTGCTTCCTAAATCCGTAAGTTTATTTCTTAAGATAGAAAGGTTTCCAGCTAGATTCCATTTAAAATCCCCATTATCTATTATATAACCATCCAAACCAATTTCAAAACCTTTATTCTGTAATGAACCGGAATTTTTCAATATGGATTCAAACCCTAAACTACTTGGTATAGATACAAATAATAACAGGTCTTCAGTCTTGTTATCAAAATAGTCCAAGGTTAAATTAAGACGACTTTTAAAGAAAGAAGCATCCAGACCGATATTTCTCATTGTGGTTGTTTCCCATTTTAGATCAGAATTACTTAATCTGCCGTCTGCTAACCCCAAAACTAAATTACCACCAATTACATAATTGTATTCATTCAGATTTGCTAATGAATTATACACAGGAATTTCTGAGTTACCCGTTAATCCCCAGCTACCTCTTATCTTAAGATTATTAATTACGTTGGATATCCCTTTTTCATCAAAAAAGCTTTCGTTCGCAATGTTCCAACCTAAGGCTACAGATGGAAAGTTAGCCCATTTGTTTTGAGCTCCAAATCTGGAGGAACCATCGCGTCTAAAAGTAAGAGTAAGAAGATATCTACTATCATAATTATAGTTTAAACGTCCTAATAATGATTCTAATAGCCATTCTCTTCGGCTTGAAAATGGAGTCAAAATGTCCGGACCTCCCTGAAGGGTTGCCTGATCTACCGAAGATGCGGTAATACCACGGGTGGTACTTCTAAAAAATTTATTCACTTCTCTTTGATAAGTATATCCCACCACTGCATCTACAAAATGATCTCCACCAAAGTCGTTGGTATACGTTATAAGGTTCTCATTCAAAATGTTTGCTGAATGCCTGTTAGCAAGAGTTAATTCACCTGAATTATCTCTACCAATTCTAGTCGTAACGGTAGGGAAGAAACTGGTCCTATTGATATTTAAAATATCTGCTCCAATACTACTTTTTACTTTCAAATGATCTGTAATATTCAATGTAAATGTTGTATTTCCAAGAACACGGTTGGTGATATCTTCATCTGTAGCATATTCCAGCTCTTGCAGGGGATTAATCAAAAAACGTCCGTCATAAGAAGCAAGGGCATAAGTTCCATCTTCATTATAAACCGGGGTTGTAGGATCTAAACCTAATGCTGTAATAATAGTTCCTCCCGGCCCTCCTTGATCTGTAGGTGCATTGTTGGACGCCGTGCGGTTGTATGACCAGCTTGAACTTACATTTAAAAAGTCATCAAATGCAGAATTATCCAGATTTAATCTTATACCGTATCTTTTAAAATTCGTTTTCTTTATGATACCCGCATTATCATGGTAATTACCCGTTAATGCATATTTATTGTCTTTATTTCCGCCAGAAAATGTAATCTGGTGATTTTGAATGTAACCTGTTCTTGTTACCTCATCCAGCCAGTTTGTCCCTTCTCCAAATGCGTTAATCTCCTCCTGAGTATAAATAGGAGATCCTCCCTGGCTTTGCTCAAGAATGTTTAAATAAGTAGCATATTCAGCACCATTTAAAACTTCTATAGGATTAGACATTGTTTGAGTTGAGTAAGAACCATCATAACTAAATTTTGGTTTACCCGCTTTACCACGCTTAGTAGTAATTAAAACTACCCCGTTGGACCCTCTGGAACCATATATCGAAGTTGCAGAAGCATCCTTTAACACCTCGATAGATTCTATATCATTTGGATTAATAGACGCCATTACGTTGGCAGATTGCCTATTCCCTCCTGCACTATAAGCTCCATTGTTTGGATAAATAGGAAAACCGTCCACAACATATAATGGCTCACTTCCGCTATTAATTGAATTAGAACCCCTAATTCTTACCGACACCCCACCTCCGGGAGCTGCTGATGTTTGCGTCACCTGAACTCCTGGCGCCCTTGCTTGGATGGCCTGATCTACAGAAGTAATAGGTAATTCTTTTACAGCTTCTCCATCTATTGAAGATACAGCACCTGTAAGATCACTTCTTTTGGTTTCACCATATCCCACCACCACAACTTCATCCAGTTGGGCAAAATCTGGTTCCAAGGTGATATTTATTTGTGACTGATTGTTTACAGGAACTTCCTGACTAATATAGCCCACAAAGGAAAAAGACAAAATTGCCTCTGCTGGATTGGAAACATTCAGGGAATAATTTCCTTCAAAATCTGTAACTGTTCCAGTACTGGATCCTTTTACAAGGACGGTTGCCCCTGGAATAGGCAATTGGTCCTCTCCTGAGATTACCTTTCCGGTAATTTCCTGGGATTGTGCCAAACCTAGTTTTGTAAAGGTCATCAAAATGATAACCCCAAGCATTTTGGCCATTGTTATAGGGTCAATTATCCTGCTATTACAGGAGTTAAACCCTTTTAACCATTTTTGTGAAAACTGTTTCATAAGGATGTTATTTTGGATATTAATTAGATTTTCTTTAGGTAATCAAAACGCGCTATTAATATAGCGTCACCATATTTTATTTCAACAAACTTATTGTTTGAAATTATTTATTACTCCAAAGCAATAGTATTCCAAATTAAGTTTCGAAATTGATTATCCAAACCTTTGCATATTGGTTTTATGGACTTGTACGCTCCCATTTATTTAATATTTATTCTTAAGCTAATTTTGTCAGTCGTAAATTTCCCACAACTGAGTAAAACATGTTTATTCCTATAGTATTTCATTAATTATTGTTTGTATTTCTACGGAGCTCCTATCAGAATAATTAAAACCAACAATTCTTTTAATACAGAATAAACAGTAGGTTTATAATCATTTAATAAATCATTATGACTCAAATGTAGCCCAATAAGGCAGGAGGTAAATGGACAATGATATTTTACACATGGACAAAAGCACAAATTTTTAAAAATAAAAATATGATTATATTAGCACTACAATCACCCTATACTGTTATATGAAAAATAAGCCAACACTAAAAACCGGTTTTAAAGGAGAAAAAATCAATGTAATCCCAAGAAGACTGTTAACAGATTATTCAAAAAGAGAACTTACTAAAAACTTATACTTAACTGATATTGGTTATTTTCCAAAAGCGCTTCATCACTTCCGGAAAAGACCACAGGGTTGCCCTGAGTACATTTTAATTTATTGTATTGAAGGAAAGGGAACCATCAAAATTAATCAATCCAGTTTTCAGCTAACTCCCAATTCTTTTTACATCATCGAGTCAAAGCAGAATCACGCCTATTTTTCGGATGAGAAAAATCCTTGGTCCATTTTCTGGGTTCATTTTACAGGTGTAAATGCGAAGGAAATTTTTCAAAGGTTCAGAAAACAGAATAATAACCAACCCATCATTATCCCTTTTGAGAAAAACCGGATTGCAGAGTTTGAATACATGATTGACCTTTTTAAAAATGGTATTTCGGAGGAAATATTCGAGTATTCGAGCATGTTGCTTCATAAAACCCTAGGTTCCTTTATTTATTATTCTATTAAGTCAAACAAAAAGGTTCAGTCTTCCAACGAAGATTTAGTCAATGAAATCATTGACTATTTGAACCAACATATTTACGACACGGTGACCATTGAGGAAATTTCACGTACGTTTAATAAGTCTTCCTCCACCATTTTTTCACTTTTCAAAAAAAAGACCGGCCAATCACTGATCCATTTTTTCAATTTATTAAAAGTCCAAAAAGCTTGTGAGCTTTTCAATCTAACTAACATGTCTGTAAAAGAAATCAGCTACGAACTGAACTTTCAGGATCCACTTTATTTTTCGAGGTTATTTAAAAAATACATGGGGGTATCCCCATCAACGTATAAAAATGAGCTTTAAAAAGCCAAACCTATTACCGATTACATTTAAACCAGGAAAGGGATCATTTATTCACCAACATTGTACTCTTCATCAGTCACCGGCTCCATCCATTCTACTATGCCTTTCTCAGTATTTGGAACAATATACATTTGCTGTAAACCGGTATCAGGACTTGCACCATGCCAATGACGGGTATTGGGAGGGCATTTTACTATATCCCCTTTTTTCATTACCTGAATGGGCTCCCCTTCGATTTGGTGATAGCCTACACCATCAGTAATAATAAGGATTTGGCCTCCAGGATGGGTATGCCAGTTGCTTCTTGCCCCTGGTTCAAAAAAAACATTTCCCACCAAAGTGGTATAAGTTGAATCATTGGGCACAAGGCCATAATTGTAGGCTTTGCCAGTAAAATACTCAGAAGGTCCTAACTTCCCTTTAGGGAAAATGGCTTCCAAATCTTTTTGTTCTGTTTCGGATGAATCTTGTCCTTGACACCCCTGGAGAACCAAAGCTGAGAATACTAATAACAGATTGATATTTTTCATAATATAAGAAATTTATTGACCTATTTTCTTAATAACCTTTGCAGGAACACCTGCCACAAAACAGTTTGAGGGCACATCTTTTGTTACCACCGCACCTGCAGCTACTACCGAGTTTTCACCAA
Source organism: Echinicola jeungdonensis (assembly GCF_030409905.1). Classification (NCBI taxonomy): domain Bacteria; kingdom Pseudomonadati; phylum Bacteroidota; class Cytophagia; order Cytophagales; family Cyclobacteriaceae; genus Echinicola; species Echinicola jeungdonensis. The sequence goes on along the minus strand of NZ_JAUFQT010000001.1, from coordinate 3,198,559 downwards.
TGGTAACCCTGGGAAGGATGGTAGCAATGGCACCGACCCAGACATTCCTTTTTATTATCACTTCTGCAGGAACCATGGTCTTTCGGGAGGCAATCTCCACTGGATGGTTTTCGGAGCTTATATTCACCCGTGGGCCAAGCATCACTTCATCTTCAATAGTTATACCCCTAAATCCAAAAAGCTGCAGGCATGGTTGATAAACACATTTTTCCCCAGCTTTATATTTTTTCCAACATTGGTATAAAATGGCGTAAACAATGTGGTACTTTCATCAATTGGGCTTCCTATGATCTCGGAGAGCCATGACCGAATTTCCTGGATATTACAAGCTGAATTCAGTTTCACAGAAAGCTTGATGGTCTCATTAACTGCCTTCCTAATCTTCCCGTAATCCGGGTCATCCATGGAAATCACTTCCCCTGACCTCAGCCTTTCAAAAATATCTTTTGCTTGGTTTGTCTGGTGCTTTCCCATTCTGTATGAACTTGATTTTCCATTACAAATGTATACCTAGAAATCTATTAGAAATTAATGATTTTCAAATCAAAAAGTAAGAAATTCAAACCCACATTTCAGTTCAAGTCCTAAAATATGGCCTTAAATAATAAAAGGGTTATTGCAATCAGCATTGATATAGAGGAAAAACCAATAACTAATTTACCCAACAACCAATTACTTTAACCGAATTCCCTATATTTGCAGCCCAAAGTTCTTTACTTGATTTCTTCATCTTCCAATATAGGTCCTTGACCAAGGTCAGGGTGAATAGGGAACCGTGTGAAAATCACGGGCTGTCGCGCAACTGTAAGTAATGGAAAAGTTTTTACCCTTAGTGGTCCACTGTCCCGATAACCATCGGGGTGGGAAGGACGGTAAAAATGTTACAAGCCAGGAGACCTGCCTATATTGAAATGACAATGCTTTCGCGATTTGAAGCCCTGTCAAGTAGGATGCTTTTTCCAAAAAATTATGGGACTCGTGTGCCTAAGGAAAAAGTATATCCTGTTTTTCACCTCCACTTCTTATCCGCAGGGCATTGTGAAGTTTAGCTAAAGGCTTTTGACCTATTTATCACGTTAAAAGTTTAAAATTATGCTAACGCACAATCTTGGCTACCCGCGGATTGGTAGCAAAAGACAACTCAAAAAGGCCAGTGAAGCTTACTGGGCCGGAAAATCAACCCTTCGTGAACTCCAGGAAACCGGTGCAAACATCCGGGAAGAAAATTGGAAAATCCAACAGGAAGCAGGCATTGACCTGATCCCTTCCAATGATTTTTCCTTCTACGATCAGGTTTTGGACATGTCCTTTACCGTTGGTGCTATTCCTGAAAGATACCATGAGATTGTAACTGACCAGAAAAAACCTGAACTGGACCTTTATTTTGCCATGGCCCGGGGCTATCAGAAAAATGGCCTTGATATCATTGCCATGGAAATGACCAAATGGTTCGATACCAATTACCATTATATCGTTCCTGAATTTAAAAAGAATCAGCCCTTTAAACTCTTCTCCACAAAAATCCTGGATGAGTTCAAAGAGGCAAAAAGACAGGGTATCATCACCAAACCTGTCATCCTTGGACCGGTCTCCTACCTCCTATTGGGTAAAGAAAAGGAAAAAGGTTTTAAGCGAATTGAGCTGATCAAAAACCTTGTCCCTGTTTATTTGGACATCCTCAAAAAACTGGAGGAATCAAACGCTACCTGGGTACAATTGGATGAACCTTTTCTTGCCATGGATCTGGATCAGGAAGAAAAGGAAGCTTTTGAATATACATACAAAACCATCCGCAAAGCTTGTCCGAACCTTAAAATCCTTTTGACCACTTATTTTGGCGGCCTGGATGAAAATTTGGACCTGGCTTGTGAATTGCCAGTTTGTGGCCTGCATTTGGATTTGGTCCGGGCTCCAAAACAACTTGAAAAGACATTGGATAAACTTCCGCAAAACCTAAGCCTTTCTTTAGGATTGGTAGATGGAAGGAATATCTGGAAAAATGATTTCAAAGCTTCTTTGGAATTACTTGAATTGGCCAAAGGCAAGAAAAGTGAAAACCGCCTATTGATAGCTTCCAGTTGCTCTTTGCTTCATTCACCCTGTGACTTGGAGGAGGAAAAATCTGGCTCAGGGTTGACGGCTGAGATCCAACAATGGTTGGCTTTTGCCAAGCAAAAAGTCGGTGAAATTGCAAGCTTGAAGCAACTAGCTTTGGATTCCGGTTTGCCGGAAAACCAACAATTATTGGAGGAAAATCAAAAAGCTATCCAATCTAAAAAAACCTCTTCCATCATCCATAAACAAGAGGTGGGACAGGCTGTAAGCAGCCTTACACCAGGCCATAGCACGAGGAATAAGCCTTTTGGAGAAAGGAGAAAACTTCAAACCCCAAACCTGAACCTTCCACTTTTCCCAACCACAACCATTGGTTCCTTTCCTCAAACCAAGGAGGTAAGGCAATGGCGAGCTCTAAAGAAAAAGGGGAAATTGACTCAAAATCAATATGATGAGCTGATCAAAAGTGAAACCGAAATGGCAATACGTTGGCAGGAAGGAATTGGATTGGATGTTTTGGTTCATGGGGAGTTTGAAAGAAATGATATGGTTGAATATTTCGGGGAGCAATTGGAAGGCTTTGTCTTCACCCAAAATGGCTGGGTCCAAAGTTATGGTTCCCGCTGCGTTAAACCTCCCATTATTTATGGAGACGTTTCCCGTCCTGAGCCTATGACCGTTGGTTGGACTTCTTTTGCCCAATCCCTGACAGAAAAAAATGTAAAAGGAATGCTCACAGGGCCGGTAACCATTTTGCAATGGTCCTTTGTCCGAAATGACCAGCCCAGATCAACCACTTGTCAGCAAATTGCCCTGGCTATCAGAGAAGAGGTGGCTGATTTGGAAAAAGAAGGCATCAAGATCATCCAAATTGATGAACCTGCCCTAAGGGAAGGTTTGCCCTTAAGGCAGTCCGACTGGGAAGCCTATCTGGACTGGGCTGTAGAATGTTTCCGAATCTCTGCATCAGTGGTGGAGGACAAAACCCAAATCCATACACACATGTGCTATTCAGAGTTTAATGATATCATCAAACATATTGCTGGCATGGATGCTGATGTCATTACCATCGAATGTTCCAGGTCTCAAATGGAGTTATTAGATGCTTTTGCTGAGTTCCAATACCCCAATGAAATTGGTCCAGGGGTTTATGACATCCACTCTCCAAGGATACCTTCCAAAGAGGAAATGGTTGAATTGCTAGAAAAAGCTAAATCCGTATTACCGGAGGAACAGCTTTGGGTCAACCCTGACTGTGGCCTTAAAACCAGAGGATGGAAAGAAACTGAGCCAGCTTTGGAGCGCATGGTACAAGCTGCTAAAGCACTTAGAAAAACCACAGTTGCTGGTATCGAAAATTAAACAATTACCCCACCGGGCAGGTTAATTACTTGCCCGGTATAATTTCTATTTGCAATGACAATTTTTTCAAAGCCATCCAAAAAAGCCTCCTCCGTTCCTCTTCACTGTTGGGACATCATTGCCTGCCAATTATACCCAAGCATTGCAAACCAAAGTCTTGAATCCCTATCTCACACTTTAAGTTTTTTCAAAAAATCATTCAGTTGGTCAACAGATTTGAATTTCCTAAATCAAAGGTTTGATGCTTTAGTACTTACCGATAGGCAGGAAACCATCCTTTGGGCAAGTCCAGGCTTTGAAAAAATGACGGATTATCATGTCTTTGAAGCAATTGGTAAAAACCCTTCTTTTTTACAGGGAAAGGATTCTTCTTATAAAGCAAAAACCCAAATAAGAAAAAAAATCAATGAAGGAAAACCATTTTCTTCCCAATTGATTAATTATAAAAAGAATGGAGAACCTTACCTTTGCGAAATCACTATCATTCCATTGGAAGATCCAAAAGGGAAAATCACCCATTTTCTGGCACTTGAAAACGAAATATGACCGATTTAGACCAAAAAATTAAAAACGCAGAAACCCGAATATTTAAAGCTGTTTTCCCCAATACCATCAACCATTATGATACTTTGTTTGGTGGCACGGCTATGCACCTGATGGATGAGGTTGCCTTTATCGCAGCCACCCGGTTCAGCAGACAAAAAATGGTTACCGTACGAAGTGATAAAATTGATTTTACCGTCCCCATTCCCGCAGGAACCATTATCGAATTGGTGGGGCATATCATCCATATTGGCCGGACCAGTTTAAAAGTCCAAGTGGACATATTTATTGAAAAAATGTATGAGGAGGGTAGAGAAAAAGCCATTAGCGGCACTTTCACCCTGGTAGCAATTGATGAAAATAAAAAGCCCACCCCTATTGATCATTAAACTTCTCCATATTGAAAGCTGGATTGAAAATCTTCATGATGGAAAAATGGTTTATTTCTTTTGCCAAAAGCTTAAGGCCGGATGCTGAAAGCAACCCAAAAATTCCTCATTTGCATTGAGGAATTTGAAAGCCCAGCATTTGTAATTCCAAAAAAAGCATCAAATTTGAATTTTTCACCGCAGATCATAAACTCCCTTTTCCAAAGGTATCCATTCCATGGATCAAAATGGGTTACCTGGAATTAATTTAAATGATTTCCTACTTCCTAAATTCCTTCTGGAAAAGCAGATATTCATTTTAGTATTCAGCGTAAAATAAAATTAATCCAATCAGTTCACTCAAGAATAATTAGTGATAATTAGGGGAATTGATGGACCCTTTTTTTTAAATTCTCACCAAAACCTCATCTCAAATTCCTCCAGGGTCCTGTTATTGCCAGGGTGATGCCTGCATCTTGGATATTGACAAAATATGTTTGCCCGGAAGGGGAAAACACCCCTCCAGCAAATTCTGATTCAAACCCAATATTCTCGGCCAGTTTATAAAACCTACCCTCCGGTGTAATCCCAACCACAAATGGGTGGGGATGGTCCTCGCAAAGCAATAAATCTCCCCAAGGTGCAATGGCCACATTATCACAATTCTTTAATAAATCCCTATCATTGGGTTCTGCAAAAAGCTCTAATGAACCGGGCGTTTTATATTCATTCTCTTTTCCTTCATTTTCCCCTGGAATATACTTAAAAACCTGTCCTGCCCCTATTTCTCCTCCATTAGTACAAGCAAAATACAGCTCGTTCTCCCCAAACCAAATCCCCTCACCACGAGCAAACCTTGCAGCCCCTTTTCCATACCCCCTGTACCTCAAATCATCATGAGGGGAACCAATATCCTCCAGGTCAATCCAATAGATGCTTTGAGGTTTTCCAACTGGAAAAAAACCCTCTTGTTGCCCTTTCCAATTCCGGGTATCCCTTCCTTTTCCCCAGGAAAGGCAAAGGGCTTGAAGTTTCCCTCCTTGGTATAATTTCCCTGGAACATGGGGAATATAGCGGTAAAACAAGCCATCACCCCGGTCCTCGGTCAAAAATACTATTCCGGTTCTGGGATCAACTGCCACCGCCTCGTGGTTAAACCTTCCCATTTCTTTTATGGGAATCGCATTTTGTAACTTCCCGTCTCTTTTGGCCAGTACCTCAAAGACAAATCCGTGATCTTTTTCCAGATTTCCACTGTAATCACCTGCCTTCACAACTGATTCCTCACAAGTCAACCATGAATTCCAGGGAGTAACCCCTCCCGCACAGTTTCTCACCGTTCCTGCAAGGCTCATAAACTCTTGTTCTACCTCACCCGTTTTTTCATTGTAGACCAAGGTGGTTGTTCCTCCCAGAGCAGGTAAATTTCCCTTTCCTTTTTCATAAAACTTATCAAGTTCAGCTTGGGCAAGGTTTTCATTTTCCGGTCCAAATGCACCATTTTCAAAATCATCTGGACTGTTTTCATGATTCCGAACCAATATCACTTTTCCATCATCCCCCTCAAAAGCTCCCATACCATCTGGCCTCCCTGGAGTCCACCAGCCATCATCCATGATTTTTCCTTTCTTCGAAATGATTTTATATTCAAAACCTTTAGGCAAATTCAATATTCCCTTATCATCATTTTGCAAAGGTCCATATCCTAAACAGCCATTAATCTCATGAGCCTCGGCCAAAGGGTTTAGAAATTGGTTTAAGCCCATAAAACCAAGGGTAGCCACTCCTGAATTAATCAAAAATTGTCGACGTGAATTAAATGATTTCTCCTCCATAGGCCTATTATATTTACAACTTTACGTGCTATTTATTTTTAAAATCTGTTCTACCTTGGATTTTACCTTTGGGGCAATAGTTTGATTTTTTTCACTTTTATAGCCCGGGCAGTAAAATCAAATTCCAACAGGTCATTGGGAGCTGGCTTAAAAACAGTATCCAATCTGTCCAACACCCTGTATTTCACCTGTACCCTAACACTATCCATTTTAAATTTTTCGGGCAATTCCTCAGGATAATACCATTGATTATCCACAACAATCAAATATTGTTGAGATCCACGAGTGGCAGTTTTAGCGAGCACCCATCCGGTTCCTTGCCTTAAATTTTTGGATGTTTGGCAAGAACCGAAAAAAAAGCACCCCATCAACCCTATTGTTAAAAGGTACTTAATCATTTTCCATTTTTTCGATAAGAAATATATGTAAATTGTAAGTAAGAATAAACCTCTAATGCACTCATTATGAAAAAGTATGAGATTGAAATCAAATGGGGGATCATATTTACATTTATAGGTTTGTTGTGGATTGGGCTGGAAAGAGCTGTAGGACTTCATGATGAATACATTGGATTCCATTCTACCTATACCAACCTTTTTGCATTTATAGCCATTTTACTCTATGTTTTGGCGCTTTTGGATAAAAGGAACCACTATTATAAAGGGTATATTAGTTGGAAAAATGCTTTTTTCTCCGGCCTGGTCTTATCCGCGATTATAGCCATTCTTAGCCCCCTGTCCCAGTTGATCAGCCATAAAATTGTCACCCCACATTATTTTGAAAATGCCATAAACCACGCAGTAAGTAGAAAAATAATGAGCCAGCAAGAAGCAGAAAGTTATTTCTCCCTTGGGAATTACATCCTTCAAACAACCTTTTTTGCTTTTATCGTGGGTTGTATAACTGCTGCCCTTATTTCTATTTTCATCAGAAAAAGCCCTCAAGCCATTTAAACATTAAAACTTTACTTTAATCTTTATTATTCAAACTTTTTACCCCAATCATTATGAAAAAAATCAACATTTTATCCATCGACGGTGGAGGAATAAAAGGCATTATTCCTGGCACTATCCTTCAGGTTATTGAAGAAAAAATCCAACAAAGAAAGGGAGATGATCAGGCCAGATTAGTGGATTATTTGGACTTTGTGGCTGGGACCAGTACCGGTGGAATACTAAGCTGTGGACTATTAACACCCTCCGATGAAGATCCACAAAAACCTAAATTCAAGGTTCAGGAAGTGGTCAATTTATATCACAAACATGGAAAAGCTATTTTCCATAAATCCTTTTGGCACGAGGTAAGGGGACTTTGGGGAATATTGGATGAAAAATTCCCCAACAAGGCATTAAGGAAAGCCCTTCAAAAACAATTTGGAGAAATTAAGTTAAGCCAATTGATAAAACCCTGTTTGATCACTTCTTATGAAATCAACAACAGGAAAGCCAAATTTTTCACCCAACACAATGCCAACCTCTCTCCTTCCGAGGACTTTTTGGTTAAAGAGGTGGCCCAGGCTACTTCGGCAGCCCCCACTTATTTTCAGGTGGCGATGATCAAGTCAGCCATTGGGGTCAACTACCCTTTAATAGACGGAGGGGTATTTGCCAATAATCCGGCTATGTGTGCCTATGCAGAAACTCGAAAATTGGATTTTAAAAATGTAAAAAAGCCCACTTCTAAGGACATGTACCTTTTATCTCTAGGAACTGGTTCTGAAAATGAAACCTATAGTTATTCCCAAGCCAAAAATTTTGGTTTGGCCCAATGGATCAAACCCCTAATCAGTATAATGATGTCCGGAAATTCAGAAACAGTTTCCCACCAGTTAAAATGGCTTTTTGATGCTGGAAATAATAAAGAAGGATATGTTCGCCTGGAGCCCAAACTATTACATGCATCCCCAAAAATGGATGAGGCTACTAGGAAAAATATGAATGCTTTAAAAGAAGCTGGATTGAATTATGTATCGGAAAATGAAAAACAAATCGATGATATTGTAACCAATTTGCTAATGAATAAAGGGGAATTATAAATCGGGTAACCAAAGGTCTCGCTTAGATAAAGCAATCAATCCTATGCTTTTTTTCGTTTAATAATATTATGGTAGCGATAATTTTAGGCGAGGTTGTCGGTCCTGTAAATACTACCCGGAACCATTGGTTTTCCTTTCTCAAGGAACAGCTGGGGGTAATTATTACCCCGCCCGATCAGTGGAAAATCAGTAAGGAAGTTGGTTTTCGATTGGAAATTCAAAATCCCGAAGAAGCTTTCTTGAGGGTAATTCAGATCAAATCTTCCATAAAAAAGAAAAAAAATATGGATGTAAGATTGGCCATTGGAATTGGTGAGAAAAAATCTGAAATTATAGATATTACCCCGGGCCAACTTACCGCTGAAGATTATGCTGAATCTATAAGAATAGCTTTAAAAAAGCATAAAATAAACCTGGGCATTCAAAGTGATTTTCAAGACTGGGACGAAACCATGAATCTAATATTTAGGTTGGCCCTGTTGATCATGGACAAGTGGTCCGTAAGCTCAGCAGAACTGGTAAATATGCTTTGTTGGGAAAGGGACTTATTACAGGAACAAATTGCAAGACGCCTGGGAATCAAGCAAGCCGCAGTAAGTCAACGATATAGCAGAGCAGAAGCAGGGTTGATTTTTGATCTGGAAAAATATTTTAGACAAAAGACAGCATCCATTCTGGTATCCTAAAAGCTAATAGAAATCTTGCCTTTTATTACTGTCTTTGTACGTTCTATTTTACCCGGCGGAAAAAATATGTTTTATCAAAAATAAGGAACCATGAATTATGAATTCATGGTTCCTTATTTTTGATCCTTCGCGCTGATTTGCTTCCAGCTACAAAATAACTGAAAATATCAGCAGCAAAATGCAATTACAAACCATAACCAACTACCCTTATTCACAAGCTACCTTACTGATTTCAAAAGGGTTGCAAGATAAACCCATTTCTGCTCCCTGGATTTCAATCCTTCCTCCATTGCCATTTGTCTTTCCTCACTTGCTTCCAAATCCTCATATTCCTGTGCATTAAAAAACTGCATATAATTATCATAAAAATTGAGGGTCATATGGGTATATTCGGCTTCGCTTCCCATCGGTACAGCCGTCCTTAGCAGTCTCCAACTTCCCATCATATCCGCTTCTATTTTTTTCTGGTGAAAGGGAAGGTAAAGTTGTTTTTCCATTTGCTCATATTCATTGAAACGCCCTTCCGCAGCTTTCATCAGGTCAAAAGAAGCCAAGACCCCGGGTTTCATTTCAAAATCATCTTTTGTATGGGCGATTTCTACCATATATGCCCTTAATGCCAAGTCCCGGTTGTTGACACTTTTGTCTACCGCCAATTCCAATTGTTGTTCAGACATATCAGTTGAATGAGCCCTTTCAGCATAAGCTTGAAGGTTATCATCCGTCATACCGTTCATCATTTTTACAGGGTCATCATAGTAAGTAATGGTTACATACTGAAATTCTCCCCTTTCGGGCCCAGATTGCAAAGTCCACAAATCCCAACCCTCAATTTCTCCTTGCTTTACAGCTTCCTTATAAATGCCCTCCAAAAATCCTTTTGCCTCTGAAAAGTCAACCATATTATCAGAATCTACTTTGATAAATTCTATGACCAAATATTTGGGGTGGGGCTCCTCTTGTGCTATTGCAGCAGGACACACCAAGGCTACAATAATGACTAAATAAAACAGCTTTTTCATATTCTTGTGATTTTGGGTTGCATAAAATATTGTCAATCATGACTGTAATCAATATAAACAATTATTCTGTTTTTATAAAACCATACAGAACATATTAAACAACAACTTCATCGTGATTTTATCATAAAATAAAACACAGATATACCCAAAAATTTGACACAAATACCTTTTAAGTATATTATTCCGAGAAGTGGTAATTCAAGTCTATAACCCTTATCCCTTTCTTGAAAAAATCTTTAAAAATGAACCATTCTAAAAAATGTGCCAGATTAAAAATAAATACTGAAATGAGGCAATGAGCCATATTCCTTTGTTATTTCAGAAACCTCATAAACTTAACCCTTCAATCACTTTGACCTTTTTCAACAAATTTTTACCCAAATATTGTTCTAGAATAACTGCCGTTTCAGAAACAGGTTTCACCGGAGTTAAACTTGCAATTACTTCCTCATCGGATTGAAACTCCTGTTTAAGATCCAAAAAACCGTAGGCTTTTAATATCCCTTGATCGAAATAAATGGCAGCTTCTTCCTCAGGGTTTCTCCCCTTTTCTTTGATCAACATCCGTTGGTTTTCAAGAGGAATCTGCCCCAACCAATCCAGTACTTTATCATTGTAAGAGGAAGAATCTTCTTTTTCCGCGCAAGCTCCATCACAAAAACCCGATTCAAAATCATAACAAGCACCAGGAGTTTTTTGAATCCCACAAAGTTTGGGGCATAGCTTAAACTCTTCCACTTTTTTCAAAAGATACGACCAGGCATCATGGTGGGTCCTAAAAGTAATAAGAGGCTTTTTGAATTTATTGATTTTCGATACCTGAAACCTCATATAACCCTTTCCATCCTGGTACTGATAAAGCCCCCAGGCCCCAGCTTTCACTTTTAATGCCCTATTAAACCTTGGCCAGTGTTTTTTTATTTCCAATGCCTCCACCAAAAGAGCCAAAAATTCACTTCCTGTCAATGTATATGAAACATGATGAATGGCTGATTTCATGGCCTGTTTGCCCTTTCCTGCACCTGAAAAATGGCCCTTGAACCGGTTTCTAATATTCAAGGCCTTTCCAACATAAATGACTTTTCCATGCTCATCATGAAAATAATACACACCCACAGATGTGGGCAATTCCAAAAATTGCTCCCTGGAAATATGAGGTGGCAAAAAGGATTCCCCAGAATTCCTTTTCATAGCTTGGGCGATCACTCCCTGATCATCCCTATGGACCAAAATCCCAAAAAGAATGGCGGTAGCCTCCGCATCCCCAAACGCCCTGTGCCTATCGTGAATTTCGATATCCATGTACTCACAAATGCTGCCCAAACTATAGGAGGGCAACCCAGGTATCAATTTTCGGCTTAGTCGAATAGTGCATAGCTTTGGCCTCTCAAAATTGATACCCACTCTGCTAAATTCTGATTTGATAAAATTGAAATCAAAATTTACATTATGGGCCACAAAGACCTTATCCTTCAATAATTCATATAATTCTTCTCCTATTTCTTCAAAAAATGGTGCACCTTGGACCATCTCATTATCTATTCCTGTCAGGCCGGTAATAAAAGCTGGAATTTCGCAATCAGGATTTAACAATGTCTGGTATGTATCCAAAACCTGTTTTCCGTCATGAACAACCACGGCAATTTCTGTGATTCGATGTCTTCTCCCATACCCTCCAGTGGTTTCAATATCAACGATTGCATACATACCCATTTTTTTATATTGACAAATTTAGCTTTTCACCAACCAAAATTCATGTTTTTTCAATCATATTAGCGAATTTTGACGCTTAATGTCATAGTATTTTACATTTTTACTAAATTCAAAAAAGCTACATTTCCCTTAATATGAACATGGATACCACCATTAAGAATTGGCAACAGGATATTCAAGAAATTACTGCATCGTTTAAAGACAGCTTTCAATCTTTGGATGTGGAAACCCTGCATATGAAACCCGATGCAAAAACCTGGAGTATTGCTGAAAACATCCAACATTTGATCGTCCTAAACGAAAGCTATTTTCCTATTTTTCGACAATTGGAAAAGGGAAATTATTCCAAGCCATTCATTGGCAATTTTGGTTTTCTTACAAAAGCGCTGGGTAAAATGATCCTCAAATCCGTTGCCCCGGAAAACCACAAAAAATTCAAAACCCTTCCCATATGGATCCCATCCAAATATGAAGTACCCGAAAATAAAGAACTATTAGACCAGTTTGAAAAACACCAAAAGAATCTTTCTCGTTGGATAGGTCAACTTAAGCCATTTCTAGAAAATAAACAGGTGATTCATTCCCCGGCTAACCGTTTAATTGCCTATCCCTTGGAATTGGCAATCAATATCATTATCAGTCATGAAAAAAGACATTACAATCAAGCTTTCCATCTCCTGGAAGAAATAAAAAAATAATTCTGATTATTATTAGCCTAAAATCCTATTCTGGCCTGTTGCCCCAGACAAGTTAATTCCATGTCCTTAAGACCATCCTGGTTTAAGGCTTAATAAGTGAGATTAATTACCCTCTTATATAATATCACCTCAATCCAAACCCCGGATCAGGTTAGCTTAACTCACCCATTCTCAATTGAATAGGGAAAAAGCAGAAAAAATCATTACATACTAAACAAAAATCAATAATTTTAGCCCCTGAATTCACCATCCAAATGCCATTTTGATGACTGAGATTAGAAACGATTGGACAAGGGAAGAAATCAAAGCTATTTTTGATCAACCCATTTTAGAATTAATATATAAGGCAGCCACTGTTCATAGGGAGTTTAATGACCCACAGGAAGTACAAGTTTGCACCCTATTGTCAGTAAAAACTGGGGGTTGCCCTGAAGATTGTGCCTATTGCCCTCAAGCAGCAAGGTACCATACTGATGTAAAGGTCCACAAACTATTGGAAGTGGAAGAAGTTTTGCAGAAAGCTGCTGATGCAAAATCTGCCGGTAGCACAAGGTTCTGCATGGGTGCTGCCTGGAGAGAAGTAAGGGACAACCGGGACTTTGACAAGGTTCTGGAAATGGTAAAAGGGGTAAATACCATGGGCATGGAAGTGTGCTGCACCTTAGGTATGCTTTCTGAAGAACAGGCCAAAAAGCTTAAAGATGCTGGCCTTTATGCCTATAACCATAACCTGGACACCAGTGAGGAACATTATGACCAGATCATAACCACCCGAAACTATGACGATAGGCTAAACACCCTGGATAATGTCCGGAAAGCTGATATTTCGGTTTGCTCGGGTGGAATCATCGGATTGGGGGAAAATCTGGAAGACCGGGTAGGCATGTTACACACTTTGGCTACTTTGCCAAGTCATCCAGAGTCTGTACCTGTAAATGCCCTGGTTCCAGTAGAAGGAACTCCATTGGAGGAACAGGAAAAAGTATCTGTTTGGGAAATGGTCAGGATGATCGCCACTGCTAGAATTATCATGCCGAAAGCCATGGTCAGACTTTCTGCGGGAAGGGTAAGAATGACCACAGAGGAACAAGCCCTTTGCTTTATGGCTGGAGCCAACTCCATTTTTGCAGGGGACAAATTATTAACCACCCCAAATCCGGAAGAAGATTCAGACAAACAACTTTTCCAAACCCTGAATCTAAAACCCAGGGAAGCATTTAAAGATAAAGAAGTAAGCCTTTAATAAAAAAAGCGGGTCGTTTATAAACCCGCTTTTTTTATGGTAATACTTTTTTCTGGTGATTTTCCTTGATTAGCCTTCTGAGGATTTTTCCTACATTGGACTTGGGCAATTCATCAACAAAATGGACTTCTTTAGGAACTTTATAGCTTGTCAGGGATTGACGGCTGTGCTGGATTACTTCCTCCTCTGAAAGAGAGGTATCATTTGGAACTACATAGGCAATTACCCTTTCTGTGCTTTGTTCATCAGGTATGCCTATGACGCCCACCTCTACCACTTTTTCATGAGAGGCAATAGCATCCTCCACTTCATTGGGATATACATTAAAGCCAGAAACCAAAATCATCTCTTTTTTCCTATCCACAATTTTCAAATAGCCATCTTCATTTAAAACAGCAATATCTCCGGTTTTTAACCAACCATCTTCAGACAATACTTTGGCGGTTTCTTCCGGCATTTTCCAATAACCTTTCATCACTTGGGGCCCTTTGATGCATAGTTCCCCTTTTTCTCCAAAAGACAAAGCATTGCCATCATCATCAATAATTTTAATTTCGGTATTGGGTAGCGGCAAGCCGATAGTTCCCAGCCGCTCATTTCCATCAATAGGGTTACAGGAAACAACAGGTGAAGTCTCCGTCAAGCCATATCCTTCTGCCAGTGGAGTTCCTGTTACTTCTTTCCACTTTTCGGCCACATATTTTTGAACAGCCATTCCTCCTCCCACAGATATCTTTAAAGCACTAAAATCAAGATTCCTAAATGATTCTTGGTTTAATAAACCATTGAATAAAGTATTTACTCCAGTAAGAATACTAAATGGATGGGTACGCAAGTCCTTACAAAAAGCCTTCATATCCCTAGGATTGGTAACAAGTACATTATGCGCCCCAATTTTCAACATAGCAAGACAGTTGACAGTAAGAGCAAATATATGATACAGGGGAAGGGCGGTTATAACCATTTCCTCCCGTTCCTTCAGTTTGGGAAGCATCCAGGCAGAAATTTGCTGCATATTGGCCACAATATTGGCATGGGTAAGCTCGGCACCTTTGGAAATCCCAGTGGTTCCTCCAGTATATTGTAAAAAGGCAGTATCCTCAGAAGATATTTCTACAGGTTTAAAAATAGAAGAAACTCCCTTTTTCAGACAATCCATCAGGGCCATTTTATTTTTAATATGATATGTAGGCACCATTTGTTTGATGTATTTCACTACAAAATTCACAATGCTTCCTTTCATTCCTCCCAACATATCCCCAATCTCTGTAATGATGATATGTTTCACTCCAAGTTCCGGTAGGATTTCCTCTAGTTTACTGGCAAAATTGGCCAAAATTACAATGGCTTCAATCTTGGCATCCTTAAACTGATGCAACATCTCTTTGGAAGTATAAAGGGGGTTGGTATTGACGATGATCAAACCTGCCCTCAAAGCCCCAAACATCACCACTGGATATTGAAGTAAATTAGGCATTTGGATTGCTATCCGGTCACCCTTTTTCAACCCTAAATCTTCCTGTAAAAAGGCTGCAAAATTTTGAGATAATTGATCGAGTTGGTTAAAACTCATTTTTTTACCCATACATTCATAGGCCACGGCATCCTTATATTTAATGATGCACTCTTCAAATAGGTCCACGATATTGCCATATGCGTGGACATCCACTTCTTTGGGAACGGATTTGGGATAATGCTTGAACCATGGGAAATCTTGCATGAAATATGAAATTTGAATGAGGTGATTAGTTAATATTAACCGCTGATTTACTTATCAATATAGCTTATTTATGATTTTAAAAAAAAGAAAAAAATTTACCTGAAAGAAGAAATTCTGCTTAATTATTGATTATAAAAACCTTATACCAGTAAAGAAGAATTAACAAAATAAAATCAACTCTTTATTTAGGCCCCTGGCCCACCCAGTTTTAGCTTTATTAAAAGGAAATAATAACCATTAAATGGACGGTCCCTGAACAGGTGATATGGCATTGATTCAAATAAATTTTGGGTAAAAATAAAACCTTCAAATCCTGATTTCAGCCGTCCAACGACTTGGGTCTTGCTTTACCATAAAACAGCAGTTACTTTAAAATCTTTCTGGCAATTAGCTCCTTCATAATTTCATTGGTTCCTGCATATATCCTTTGCACCCGGGCATCTGCATAAGCTCTTGCCACCGGATAATCCCACATATATCCATAGCCCCCATGAAGTTGAACGCATTCATCGGCAACTTCGCATTGTAATTCAGTCATTAAATATTTTGCAGCGGAAGCCATGGCACTGTCCACTTTTTTCTCATTATGCAGCATTACCAGTTGATCACAATATATTCTGGCTTGCTCGATTTTAGCAGCCAATTCAGCCAATTTGAACCTGGTGTTTTGAAAATCGGCCACGGTTTTTCCAAAAGCGGGGCGGCGTTTCACATATTTTATGGTTTCATTAATCATAAATTCTGCCAATGCCAAAGCGGCCAAGGCTACTACCAATCTTTCCTGAGCCAACTCAGTCATCAGGTAGGTAAAACCTCTTCCAGGCTCCCCCAATAAGTTTTTTTTGGGAACTTTGACTTCCTCGAAAAACAATTCACAAGTATCCTGTGCATGCAGGCCGACTTTTTTAAATGGAACTCCTTTGGTAAACCCTTGCATTTCCTTATCCACCACAAATAAGCTAATCCCCCTAGCTCCTTTACTAGGGTCAGTTTTTGCAGCAACTACAACGACATCACTTAGGTAGCCATTGGTAATAAAAGTTTTTGTTCCACTAAGGGTATAATATCCTCCCTGGTCAATAGCTCTGGATTTAATATTTTGCAAATCACTTCCTGCTCCTGGCTCCGTCATTGCAATCGCAGAAATATAATCTCCTGATACCATTTTGGGGATATATTTTATTTTTGCCTCCTCGGAACCATAATGCAGAATATAGGGTAATACAATATCATTATGCAATGGATACCCAATCGCCGGTCCTGAACAACCACTTAGACCTAACTCCTCAATAAATAGGGCATTGAACCTGAAATCTTCCAATGCCAACCCACCGTATCTTTCGGGTGCCTGCATACACAAAAAACCGTTTTCCCCTAACTTTTTCCAGGATTCCCTGGACACCATCTTTTGCTGCTCCCATTGTGCATTATTGGGCGTAATTTCCCTTTTTACAAACTCTTTTACCGACTGACGAAACAAAAGGTGCTCCTCGTCAAAAATAATCCTGGGGGTGAAAAACATGGGGATTAATTTAGGGTGATCAAGCTATCCGGCACCAAATAAACATTCATTTTTATCCGGGACCGGATTATTACCTCCAATAATATAATAGTAAAAATCCACATTTCAATGCATTATTTTGCTTTTTATATATATTTTTATGCTTTTCAAACCTATTTCAAGCAAATAACTAATTGATTAAAACATTTATTCATTGAATTTAAATTCACCTATTACAATTTTTGAAATCGCTCTTATTTCATAGCTGAAATTTTGGAATTACATTTATGGCACAAATTTCGTATAGAGCAAGAAAAATTAAATTGTATGAAACTGAAAATATACCCAATATCCATTTTAATCTTCTTTTTAGCCCTATGGTCTGCCCAAGCCCAAACGGATTCGATGACCATTTCCCTGGAACAAGCCTTAAAAAACAGCCTTTTAAAAAGCATTAAACTAAAAACGGACTCCCTGGACAACCAGTTGGGGACCAAACTCCACGACCTGGACCAAAAAATCCAAATGCTGGACAAGTCGCTCAACCAGACCAGTAGTGAAACCCAAAAAATCGAAAAATTGATTGAGCGTGTCAAATTGATCGAGGACTTTCAACATGCTGAGAAAGAGGCCGAACTTAATATATACCAGGGTAATTACCAATCTGCAATGATCAACTTGGTATCAATGGAAAGGGAATTGAGGCCATTAATTCTTTTTGGGGCCACAAGGGATTTTTTCCAAACCCTTAATTCGGTGGGCAACCCTACTCAATACCCCGGGTTTAATGATTGGTACAAAGGTTTCCAAAGCTATGTAAAAGAAAACAAGGAGGACAGTCCCGCATTGAGTGTGGTTTCCAACTTAATTAACTTAACTGGCGATCTTTCTGCAGGAACACCGATCTTTGGGACCTTTAGTCAGGCTTTGTTTATGGGCATGTCCAATTACATAGAAGATATTGGAAATGGAAGAAGACATAGGGAATTGAGGAATCAAAGTCAGGAAATGTTTGAATTGGTGACCGTATTAGGCCAATACACCCATGACAAAAACCTTATTGAAACTGAATGGGAAGCTATAGATACAGAACTGGAGGAATTAAAAAGAATCTATGAGCAAAACTTGAAAAAAAACCTGGACATTTTGGGCATCTCCAAAAAGGAATTTGAAAAGAGGTACAGTGATGAAAATGATGCCAACCTCCGGTACGAATACCTCAATGATCTGACCAAAACCATATCAAATAAAGTACGGGCAGAAAGGGACCAAAATCCCAAAAACTGGAAAAACACCTTTCATAATGAAATGGCGGAAATCCAATCTCTTAAGATTAGATTTGGTGGAATCACTTTCCGAATCAGTGAAAATATCAATAAATACAATGAACTGATCAAAAAGTATAAGGAAAGCAAACATATCGGCCCAAGAATCATTGAATTGGAATCCAAGTTAATCAGTCTTCAAAACTCCTTTGACAAGGCCTTTAAGCCCTTGGAATACATTAATTCAGCCAATAAAATGTATAAGGTATATTAGTCCTCCCCAAAAAAGGGCAGTCAAAAAATTTGGCGGCCCTTTTTTTATTCCAAATCTACATTCAGTTAAACAATTCAGATTTCAACTGCTTAACTCTTTCCGATATGGTACACCCTTTAATATCAAAATCCCCGGAGGTGGCTTTCAAAAACTCCACCACGGCCCCTTTGTGATCAGTAGACTTTCCACTCTTTAAGGTAACATAACGCAAAGTAGTCCAAAGTACATTTTTTAGTTCCTTCTTTGAATCATCGGTCATATAATATTCCACCACAACCGTATTGTTATTGTGCCAGAGTACCCTACTCATTATTCTTACCCACTCTCCTACCATGGCAGGCCTGACATAGGAAATATTGTGATTAAAAACTACCCAAGCCGCTTGATATTTCCGGATCATGTCAATCATTTCAATTCCATATAACTTGGGGACCTGATCTTCCCGTGCATTAAAATAATAGTCAAAATATTTGGCATTATTCAGGTGCTGAAGAGGGTCGCAATCTTGAAACCTTACCACCACCCTGCTTTCTGTTTCCTGTGGATAATGCTTTTCGGGATTATATTCAAACATAGTTGTTGATGTTATTTGGTTCACCAATAAGCTTAGTTTCTTTCTGTTTCAAATTGAGGAAAGCTCAGAGGACATTTTGAACAGTCCACGGTGAACATTATTTTTATTTTACTGGCATATAGAAAGTCATTTAGAATCTTTTATTACCTGCCATACCTTTCGTGCAGAATACGCATATGATGTTCAAAATGCCCTGGGATGATATTCAGCAAAGCCCTGACACTAAGATCATAACCATTGGCATTTCCAATTCTGGTCAAAGCCTCATCAGGTAGATTTTTAAAAAAAGGAACCATCAATTTTCTGCTTTGTTCAAAATCATCCAACAATATGGCAAGAGGAATTTGATTAAAATTGGCTGCCTTGACATATTCTTCCTGCTCATAACCTGGAAGCTTTATTTTTTCATTCCTTGCTATACACAAGGCCCGATAAAGCATGATCTTCTCTGTGTCATTAATATGCCCAATGACTTCCTTGTAACTCCACTTCCCATCATCATAATTTGACTGGGCCACTTCCTCTGTAACCCCGACAAAATATTCTCTCAATACCCCTATTTGGGAAAGCATCAAATCCAACGGATCTTTTCCCCGGACGTAGGAAATATAGGTTTCATAAAATGAACCATATTCATTGCTTTCCGGCATCAACTTTTCATTCATATCAAATATATTTTGATCTGCTTATTAATAAATTTAATTGATTAACCACCATTAATACAGTCAAAAACCAAAAAATTCCTTTTTTTTCAGCATTTATTGAATCTCAAAGTATAGTTTTAGTTGGAATTTTCTTCGGGATTTCTTTATCCCGATTTTTCTTTCCTGCCTCCATTAAAATCGTGGATTTCAAAAGGGTAATCACCTTAATCCTCCTGAGAAGCTTGCCACTTTCACCAAATCATTAACTTTGTCTATCTGATGCCATAAAGGCCAATAATTTAGATAAACCATAGAAAAAAAAATATTTATGAATCCTTTATTGGAAAAATTTGAGACTCCTTTTCATACAGCCCCTTTTGACAAGATAAAAAACGAACATTTTTTACCTGCAGTTCAGGCTGCCATTTCAGAAGCTAGGGCTGAAATTGAAAATATTAAGGAAGTTCAGGAACCAGATTTCAGCAATATTATAGAAGCCCTGGACCGTTCTGGAGAAAGGTTAAATATAGTAGCCAGCATATTTTTCAACCTCAATTCTGCAGAAACCAATGATGAAATCCAAAAACTGGCAAGGGATATTTCACCCTTGATGACCGCACACAGCAATGATATTTTGTTAGATAAAGAGCTTTTCGAATTAGTTAATTCGGTTTTTCAAAAGCGGGACAGCCTTTCTCTAGATGAGGAACAGCAAACCCTATTGGAAAAAACTTATAAGGCTTTTGTCCGAAATGGTGCGAATTTATCTGATGAGGATAAACTCCAATTGCGGGAAATTGACAAGGAGCTGGCACAATACAGCCTTCAATTTGGGGAAAATGTATTGGCAGAAACCAATAAATATGAAATGGTGGTGGACAATGAAGAAGATCTAAAAGGGCTTCCAGAAGCGGTTATTGAAGCAGCTGCTCAAACTGCCTCAGAAAAGGGGAAAGATGGGAATTGGGTATTTACCCTTGCCTTCCCCAGCTACCTTCCATTTATGACTTATGCGGAAAACAGGGAATTAAGGAAAAAACTTTTCAAAGCCTTTAACACCAAGTCCTGTAAGGGTGACGACCTGGACAATCAGGAAATTGTCAAAAAGATACTGGAACTCAAGCACAAAAGGGCCAACCTATTGGGGTACAAAAAATTTGCTGATTTTGTTTTGGAGGAAAGAATGGCTGAAAGTGCCGATAAAGTACTAAACTTCCTACAGGAATTATTGATCAAAGCCAAGCCAAAAGCTGAGGAGGAATTGTCTGAATTGACAGAATTTGCCAAAAAACAGGGTGGCCCGGAAAAGCTGGCAAAATGGGACTTTAGCTTTTATGGGGAAAAACTAAAAAAAGCCAAATTTGAAGTGGATGATGAACTACTCAAGCCCTATTTTGAATTGGAAAACACCATTCAGGGGGTATTCAAAACAGCCTCTAAACTTTACGGCCTGGAATTTATCAAAAATACGGACATCCCAGTTTACCATCCAGAGGTCACTGCTTATGAGGTCAAAGACCTTTCCGGCCAACACCTCGCCGTCTTTTATGCTGACTTCTTTCCCAGAGCGGGCAAAAGGAATGGCGCCTGGATGACCATATACCAAGGACAGAAAAAAGTAGGTGGCCAGGACAAAAGGCCTCATGTATCCATTGTATGCAACTTTACCAAGCCCACCAAAACAAAACCTTCCTTATTGACTTTCAGTGAGGTTACCACCCTTTTCCATGAATTTGGACATGCATTGCATGGAATGCTCGCTAACGGAACTTATGAATCTCTATCCGGTGCCAATGTATATTGGGATTTTGTGGAATTGCCTTCCCAAATTTTCGAAAACTGGTGCTACGAAAAGGAATGTTTGGACCTTTTTGCCCAGCATTATGAAACCGGGGAAAAAATTCCTGCTGACCTTATCTTAAGAATAAAAAAAGCTGCAAATTTCCACCAAGGTTATCAAACTTTGAGACAAGTTAGCTTTGGACTTTTGGATATGGCTTATTACAACACTGACCCTGCTGAAGTAAATTCTTTATTTGATTTTGAAAGGAAAGCAATGAAGGAGGCAGACTTGCTTCCGAATGTGGAAGGAACCATGATGACTACCTCCTTCTCTCATATTTTCCAGGGAGGCTATGCGGCTGGATATTACAGTTACAAGTGGGCAGAAGTTTTGGATGCAGATGCTTTTGAGCTTTTCCAGGAAAACGGCATTTTTGACCCCGAAACTGCCCAATCCTTTAAAGAAAATATCCTTTCTGCAGGCGGTAGAGTGCACCCATCCATCTTATATAAAAGATTCAGAGGAAGAGAACCCAAACCTGAAGCACTTCTCAAAAGAGCTGGTTTGATATAGTTATAAAAAAAAACAAATGATCCATTTCAAATAAAATTGAAAAGGGCTGTTTGGAAGTAAATTACTCAAACAGCCCTTTTTGCGCTTTTATCTATTTTCTTGCAACTTATTTTATTTGTGCCACGAAATCACTTTTACAAACCTGTCATTCCTCCTCCTTTTCGGGATCAATAATAATTACCCTTAAGGAAGTTACTGAATAGGCCCCAAAATACCCCAAAGCTTCATCTCCAAAATTGGAAAGCGGATTGGAAGGAGCAACTCCTCCCCCATCTATGACTTCTTCTAAAGTCCTGTAATAGTCATAGGTGGTTTGATCCAAATGATATAATGCTACATCCACTGTATCTCCCTCTTCCAGGGTATGAGGAAATTCAAAATCCTGAATATTTCCATCGGTATATTTATCATCTGACAGCCATAGATTATTGTCCCGTACCATGTCTCCATCCACCTCAAAAAAGTATTCCTCCCCGTTCACCAATAAAACCAAACGGTAATAGTTGCCCAACCCTTCCGGATCTTCAAAAAATGCAGTAACATAGTAACCATCATCACTAAAAAATGACCCTTTCCGGTATCCATATTCTAAATTTTTAATTGGAATTCGTTCAGGGGGAATTTGACTGGAGGCTTGATATGATTTGCCTTCCAATTCCACTTCCAGATCATACGAATTTCCCCGTTTTCCCCGTAAAGTATTGGTTTGATAAATCCCGGGGCTTATTTCTTCCAAGGTTTCTTTATGGCCCTCATTGTCACTTATGGTCACCAATGCCCCGGATACCGGAGGGAATTCATTATCCTCATAAAAACCTACAGACCTGGAAATTTTCACCAAGTAAGGCCCTGTTTGATCTGCCACAACCCCTTCAATGTTCAACATGGGGCCACCATCATCTAAATCCAATTCAATAACTTCCTCACAAGCAGAAAAGAAAGCTAAGGATAAGATCAAAGCGCCAATATGCCAAAATTTGCTATACATGATTATTTAAATCTAAAGTTATAAGTAATGGAGGGCAAAATACTGAACAAGGAAAGCTTTACTGCTTCTGTTTTGGATGGGTCCGTTCTGTTTTCCCTGAAATTGACTGTAAAGGCATTTTTCCTGGCGTACACATTGTAAATGGAGATATTAAGGTCTGATTCAAATTTTTGGGTGTTTTTCAGTTGAAGAGTAGCACCCAGGTCCAATCGGTGATAATCAGGCAAACGGTCATTGTTTCTTTTGCCATAGCGATTGATAACCTCGCCATCCACCTGATACTTACCTATCGGAAAAGTCACAGCATCACCAGTTCTGTACACAAAAGTTCCAGAAAGGGTTAATTTTTTGCTCAGTTTGTAAATTCCTACTAGGGAAAGATCATGGGGCCTATCCCAACTTGCAGGATAAATTTCCCCACGATCCACTCCATCAAATTTTCTTTTACTTCTCGACCAGGTATAACTTACCCAACCAGTTAATGGCCCTTTATTTTTTTTCAAATAAAACTCTGTTCCATAGCTCCAGCCTTTTCCATATAAAAATTGGGACTCAACATTTTCATTGAAAATCAAATCCGCCCCAGTTCTATAATCAACCTGGTTTTTCATATCCTTATAATAAACCTCTAAGGACCCCTCAATGGCATTGTCATTAAAATTCTTAAAATACCCTATTGCCAATTGGTCAGCAATTTGTGGCCGAACATTATTGCTGCTGGGAATCCAAAGATCAATAGGAGTCCCTGAATTGGAATTGGAAACCAAGTGAAGGTATTGCCGGTTTCTCCCAAATGACCCCTTGATGGAAGTATTTTCATTCAATAAATAAGTTAAACCCAGCCTTGGCTCAAAGCCTGAGTAAGCTTTAACCAATTCCCCTTTTCCGAAATTTTCGTTTTGGACAACATCCCCTACTTCATCATAAGTATAAACTTCCCCTGGGCCTACTTGCCCAAACCAGGAATACCTAAGGCCTGCATTGACTTTAAAACTTTTGGAAACTTCCCAATCATCCGAAACATAGGCAGCAGCCTCCCATGCATATTTTTGCTGCAATTCTAAAGGGTTGACTGTTGCATTTTCATCCGTCCTTATTTCCCCAGGGACAAAAATATGGTAAACCCCACTTGCCCCAAATTTCAATGTATTGGAAGGGTTGATATAATACTCGAAATCTTCCTTGAGGCTGATGTCCTGAATGGCGGAGGTAATCAAAAAGCCATTATTTTCTCCCTCATCTCCACCAATATCCACATTATAATTATAGTCACTGAAAAGTGCTGTGGTGTTTAAAAACAAACGGTCATTGAATAGGTGATTCCAGCGGGCAGTGGCAGTGGAATTTCCCCAATCAAACCCAAACACATCACTATAGCCAAAATTATCCCTTCCAAAATAACCGGAAACAAACAAGCGGTCGTTTTCTCCCAATCTGTAATTGGCCTTTGCATTCAAATCATAAAAGTATAAAATGGAATTTTTGACATCCTCATTACTGGAAGCTTTTAAAAAGACATCCACATAGGTCCTCCTGCCTGAAACTACAAATGAACCCTTATCCTTTACAATAGGTGCCTCCACGGTCAGTCTGGAGGAAATCAGGCCAATTCCACCTTGAGCTCCCCAGTTTTTACTGTTCCCTTCCTTCATCTTGATATCCAATACCGAAGAGGCCCTCCCTCCATATTCTGCAGGAATGTGTCCCTTATATATAGACAAATCTTTAATAGCATCTGCATTGAAAACAGAAAAGAATCCCAAAAGATGTGAGGCATTGTAAACCGGCGCCTCATCCAACAAAATTAGGTTTTGCCCTGCACTTCCACCCCTAACAAAAAATCCTCCTCCTCCCTCGCTGGATTTTATACCAGGAAGCAACTGAATGGTTTTGATGATGTCTTTTTCACCAAAAATAACTGGTATTACCTCCACTTCCTCCATATCCAGTTTATTGACACTCATTTGTGTGGAACGGACATTTTGATCATCTGGATCGGCACTGACTACTACTTCATCCAGAGTGGCCTCCCCAGGCTGGAGGGAAACATCCATGGTTTGTGGCTGATTTAAGTCTATCTTTTTAGTAAATGGCTCATAACCAATATAACTTACCTGAACTGTATATTTTCCAGGAGGGACTGTAAGGGAATAAAATCCATAGACATTACTGGTTGTCCCTTTTTGTAATTCCTGAATAAAAACGCTTGCCCCAATTAACCCTTCACCGTTAGTGGCATCTTCAATTGTACCGCTGATGGTAAATTTGGATTGAGCTGTAGGTGAAAAACTTATCATTATGAAAAAAAGAAAAAATAAACTTAAAAGGAGTTTCCTTAACCAATAAGGGGTACCATTATTATCAAAACAAAACTTCATAATTAACATATTACCAGAATAGTTTACCAAAACTACAAATTTTGGGAAAGGCCCTATAGGCCATGAAAAATTTAAACCAATTTTTCATGGTTATGTTCAAAAAAATAAAAAGGGAAGCGATTTAATTCGCTTCCCTTTTTTTCCAAAAAAATAAGCCCATTTAAAAAAAAGCCCTGTATGGTGAACAGAAACAATAACAACTTTCAATCACCCTGACTACAAAACGATAATTAACACAATTATCGCTAACCAAACAACGGCTGACGCAGCCAGGAACATTTTAAATCTCCTCTCGTCGCTCATCATATTGTTGTTTTGGTTTAATTTACATATTAATTAAGACAAAACCAATCCAACCCAGGCTACAAACAACTGAAAAACAACACATTATAAGCATTTTCATAAATCAAAACCAATAATTTTGTATATAAAAAACAAATTATTGGAAACTATATTTTTTAACACCCAGTACCTTGACAGCGGGAATAAAGTTATTTAGTTTAAAAAAAATCTTAAAAAAATAAAATTTAATATTTAAAGTGTATACCCAATTTTGCCAGGAACCAAAAATTCAATAATAGGCCGGGGGTAACTCGTACCTACATTCGGAAGACTAATGAGTAAGCATTTGATTTAAATCTCCTATTCTAATGTGTTTCAAAGATTTACAGTTGGAAGCCTGTTAAGGTTTCAACTAAAATGGTCCGAGGTGGAATCCCTGGGAACTTTGAATTGTGATGTCTTGCCAAACTTGCCAGGAGTTGAAATAAATTGAAATTACCAGATTGCGGGTAATCCGATAATATTTTAAGCCTATCAGATTTTCTGAAAGTTCAATAGCAAAATGTTCGAATCAAGATTATTTTAAATATTGAATATTTAACTAAATGTTGGCGTAGATTCAGTAAGTCCTTGACCAGAAAAAAAATAAACTACTTTCAATATTAAAATAATGGTTCAACCACTGAGAATAATAAAAATTAAATATTACCCTTTTACAGAGCATCACTCAGTTCATGATAATGCTTTTGATTTTTGGACATATTGCTGGCATTCCAAATTATCTTTTTGCTTTTCGGATACTTCCTCACTGCGCAGTTTTTGACTTGGCAATAATGACAGCACTTTTCGGGTAAACAAGGATCTGCATGGACAAAAACTTCCACATTGCCCGGCATGTTTTCTTCAAGGACATCTTCCACATTTTCAACTTCATCATGGACTTGGTTCAATTCGAAATAATACGGAAGGGTTAGGTGGAGATCTACATGCTTATCTCCTCCATATTGTTGCACCCTCATATTATGGATATCTATCCAGTTATTCTTTCTATTCTGGTTTAATACTTTTACAGCCCATTCCATGGATGCTGGGTTGCGTTCATCCATTAGTCCAGCAACCGATCTCCTTACCAATATATACCCATTATAAATGATATACATGGAAAAAATCATGGAAAAAACACTGTCTAATATATAATATCCTGTAAGGTAAATTACCCCGACCCCTAATATCAATACAAAACTGCTGATTGCATCAGTCATCAGGTGCTTACCATCAGCTTCCAGGGTAAGGCTGTGGTATTCTTTCCCCTTTTGGGCAAGTAATTTCCCCAGCACTCCATTGGCCAAACCCGATGCTCCAACTAATACCATCCCAAATGGAAGCATCTGCAATTCAACTGGATAAACCAAGGCTATAATAGACTGGTAAATAATAAAAATACCAGCCAAAATTATCAAAACACCTTCGATGCCGGCACTGAAAAACTCTATTTTCCCATGGCCATATGGATGGTTCTGGTCCCTTGGCTGAGCACTCAGGTATATACTATAAAAGGCAAAACCCGATGCCACCACATTAACAATGCTTTCCAAGGCATCGGTTAAAATGGCCTTTGATCCGGTAATATGAAAAGAATAAAACTTAATAATCAGCAATATGATACTGACCACAAAAGAAACGATTATCCAATGCCTTTTGGCTTTGTTCACTGTATTGAGGGTATTTTTTTAATGGTACTTTATTTATAGCAAAACCAAAACATTTTCCGGGGGCCGTCCCAAAACAGCCTTCCCATGGGCGATAACTATTGGTCTTTCTATTAATTTGGGATTTTTCACCATCACCTTAATTAGTTCTTCATCTGATAGATCTTTTCCTTTGAATTCCTCCTTCCACGCTTTTTCTCCCTTTCTTACCAATTCATTCGGGGAAATTCCCAGCATCGATAAAATGCTTTTCAACTCTGCTTCGCTGGGAGGGGTCTCCAAATATTTAACGATTTCAATATGGTCTTTACTCACATTTTCTTCTACCAATTTCAGGGTTTCCCTGCTTTTTTTGCAACGGGGATTGTGAAAGATTTTGATATCGCTCATGTTTCTATATTTTTAAAGGAATGCAAAAGTATAAAATGGAAAATGAAAATAAAATTGATTTCATTTATCCCAAGATAAGGAATCCAAAGAAAAAGTCACCAATTTTCCTGAGGCTCTTCCTTTTTAGGAAAATATTATTAACTCAATGCCTTTGACCTTTCAACCCTATTTTTTTTCGATAGGTTTCAAAAAAAGATATTACAAAAATCTTTCCGTAAATTTGTAGCCAAATTAATTCCCTCTAGAAACAGGAGGAGGAAAAAACACTTCCCTTCCCACACAAAAAATGATGATGGCAAAAATTCATATAAAATCAATCTTCTTATTAATCTCTCTGATTCTGGGTTTATTTGCTTGCGATTCTCCAGAGGATAAAAAAGGACGGTTTTTATTGAAAGGGAATAATAAGATGAAGGAAAATGACTATCAAAGCGCCATCGAATATTACACTGAAGCCCTTCAAATAGACCCGGAATATTCAGTTGCATTTTACAACCGGGGAATTTCCCACTACAGGCAAACTGATTATTACAAGGCAATTCAGGATTTCACCAAAGCCATCCAATCAAAAGAAAATTATGAGGAGGCATTTTATCAAAGAAGCCTTGCTTATTTAGATAATGGAGAATTTTACAAAGCAATTCGAGATTCCGAAAAATTGATCCAATTACAGCCCCAGGATTTTAGAGGATATTTTGTCCAGGGTCTGGCTTTGGAAAAGCTCAAAAAATACCCGGAAGCTTTGGATGCATTTGGGGAAGCCCTTTCTCGTGATTCTGAAAATGTAGATTTATACGTAAATAGGGCTACCATTCATTATTATTTGGACCAATTTTCCCTTGCCCAAAAAGACCTTGAAAAGGCTGAACAGCTCAACTCTATGGAGGCTAATATTTATAATTTAAGGTCTTTGATAGCATTTAAAATGGCGGAATATAAAAAGGCATTGGCATTTGTAGAAAAGGCCCTTCAAATCGATCCAGGGCATCCCTATTTTTACAATAACAGAGGTCTTTATCATTTGTACTTGGGCAACCTTGAAAAAGGCCTGGAGGACATCAATCTAAGCCTAAAACAAAACAGTAGAAACCTTTTTGCTTTGAGGAATAAAGGGATTTATTATGTTCTAAAAGGGGATAAAAAGTTGGCATTAGAATATTTGGAGGAGGTCTACCAAAAGGATAGCTCAATCAATTTAACCAAAGATTACTTGGATAGAGCTCAAGACATATAACTTTTACCATTGACCAATTCTTTGATGTTTTGGTGTAGTTCCACGGCATCAATGGGTTTGGATAAAAATCTTTCCATTCCGCTTTTTTCTATTTTATTCAACACCTCTGCTTTTGAAGCAGCCGTTAGGGCAATTATAGGAATATCTTGTTTTTTCTTAATAATTTCGGAAGCGGTAAACCCATCCATTACGGGCATTTGAATATCCATTAGGATCAGGTCATATTTCTTCTTGTCCACCGCTTCTACTGCTTCCTGGCCATTGTTTACCCGATCACAATCATACCCCCACCTTTTCATGATTTTTCCTACAACCAAAGCATTAACATCGTTATCCTCGGCAAATAAAACTTGGACATTTTCAGAGGATGTTTGGATTTCTTCAGGAGCTGGCATCAACGCTTCGTCCACCAATTGACCTTTCCCTGGGGCTTTTCCCAGGATCAACTCAAAATAAAATGTGGACCCCACTCCAAGCTCGGATTCCAATTTTATTTCACTACCCATTCTTTCCAGGATTTTTTTGGTAATGGACATCCCTAATCCTGTTCCACCGTATTTTTTACTGAAAGTTTGATTAACCTGGTCAAAATCATTGAATACCTTTTCAAAATTCTCCTTTGCAATGCCAATTCCTGTATCTTTGACCTCAATGAAAACTTCTACTTGCTCCTCATTTTCCTGAACCAGGGTAGCTGTTACATCCACTTTACCCTCATTGGTAAATTTCAAGGCATTGGTCACCAAGTTATTAATCACTTGGATCAACCTGATCTTATCCCCTAAAACTTCCACATCCAATCGGTCAGAAACTACCAGATGCAAATTGTTTTTTGACTCCTGGGCTTGATATTGCAGTCCATTAATCACCTGATTCAACAACAATTTCAAATTAAAGGGTTGCTTTTCCAGTTCCATTTTATTGGCCTCCATTTTCTGGAAATCCAGGAGATCATTGATCATAATGATGAGGTTATCCACTGCAAAATTGATGGTATTCAGAGCCATCTCTTGGGGGTGAGAATGCGGTTCATTCAACAGGGAGTACACAGATCCCGAAATAGCATTCAAGGGAGTCCTAATCTCATGGCTGATCATGGAAATAAATTCGGACTTAAGCTTACTTGCCTTCTCTGCTGATTCTTTGGATTTTTTAAGTTTCTTTTCAAACTGTTTTACTTCATCAATATCAGATAAATATCCATACCAGTGAACCTCCCCATTGTCCAACTCAGTGGGCATTGCAGAGCCCAGCATCCATCGATATCCCTTTCCCTCACCCAGCTTAATGCGAAATTGACTTTTCCACGGAACAAGGTTTTTGGCAGAATTTACCGTTGAGGAAACTATTTTCCCAATGTCTTTGGGATGCACTTTGCTAATAAAATAGTTGAAGTCGTTATCCTTTTCGTTAAAAGCTTTTTCACTTCCAAATACATTTAAGGAACCAGTGTTTAAATAGGGAAAATTCATTTTCCCTTCTTGATCAAGCACCAATTGGAATAAAAGTCCGGGAACCTGGTCGGTAAGATGCTTCAAAAATTGAACATTTTTTTGAAGGACATCCTCTTTTCCTTCTTCCTTAATTTCATTAAAAGCCAATAAAATATTGAAAGAATCTTCAATAGGGATTTTCCTTAGGCTAATGTCAAAGGATTTTTCAATTCCTTCGTTTTGAAGCCGAACTTTTTCAATTTTATAATCAGGGGTCCCCTCCAAATTTATTAAGGCATCCTGCCAAACTTTTTTGTCCATAAAAAAGGAGGTTAACCCCGCATGAAGAGAATCTCCTAATCGACTCTCCTCTACCCCAAAAAAAGAAGCCGCTTCCAAATTTGCTTTTATTATATCACCTGTTGGCCCTGCCAAAACCACCATTTCAGGTATTTTATCAAACAGGGAATTCTGAAAATTTAAATCCTGGGACAATTCTTGAAACTCGTTAATATCCCTTCCGATTAAATAGTACTTTTCTTCATCCACTTGGACATGCCACTCTACCCAGGAATAATCTCCATTTTTGGTCAAAAATCGATGGACAATTTTAATTTGATCTTGCCCGGAAGAATTAATTTCCTTTAATCTTTCCTTAAAGGCCTCCCTTTCATCAGGATGGAGAAAGTGGTCCAACTCAACATTTATTAATTCATCCGGGGAATAACCCAAAACATTCTTTACACTACCATTGACCCAGGTAAAAAAATTATCAGTAGCGATGGCTAGAATGTCATTTGGTGAATTATTGAATTTTTGGGATTCATTATAATCGGCCCCCCCTTTTGTACCGATTTCCTTACCATTATAAAATAAAAAGTAATCGGAATTTTCATTTGGAAACTCTACTTTAAAAAGATAATATTTTTCATTAAATGGTATGATCAACTCTTCCTTAAAAAGATAAGAACTAACATCCAGACCCAAACCTGCAAGATTTTTTTCTTTTAATGATTCTCCTATTTGTTTTTCAAAAGCCCTGTTCGAATAAAAAATCCAATATGGGGAACTGTTATCCACCAAAAACACCATTTCCGGAGATTGATGGATTATTTTCTTAAAAGTATTATTGATTCCCCCTTTTTTCATAAGTTCATTCCGTACCTCTAAAAATAACTCAAAGTTGCGTCAATTACCAAATTCTTGTTTATTATCATTAAATATGTGATATTTTATTTTAAAACCACTTAAAACCTATTCATTTTCAAAAAATAAAAATGGGACAGGGTAAAAAACACCCCAATAAACCCTGATAAATTATAATTAGGGAGAATTAAAGACGAAAACATAAAAACCAAGAAATTAAAAAAGCCCCTTGGGAAGTCCAAGAGGCTTAAAATTAATTATTTTATTTTTATTTTATTTCTCCTGAGCTTTAATCAAGTTTAAAGCAGATCCCGCTTTAAACCAATTAATTTGAGCTTCATTATAACTATGGTTGGCTATAATCACATCTTTTGAACCATCAGCATGGACAAATTCCAAGGTCAATGGTTTCTCAGGAGCAAATTGATCCAAATCAAGGAAGTTGATGGTATCGTCCTCCTGGATTTTGTCATAATCAGTTTCATTTTCAAAAGTCAAGGCAAGCATACCCTGCTTCTTCAAATTGGTTTCGTGAATCCTGGCAAAAGATTTCACCAAAACAGCTTTCACTCCCAAATGTCTTGGCTCCATGGCTGCATGTTCTCTGGAAGAACCCTCACCATAGTTATGGTCACCTACTACTATAGTTGGGATACCTGCTTCTTTATATTCCCTTTGAGTAGCAGGTACGGGACCATATTCACCGGTCAATTGACTTTTCACAGAATTGGTGGCTTCGTTAAATGCATTCACCGCACCAATCAAGCAGTTATCGGAAATATTATCCAAGTGACCTCTAAACCTCAACCATGGGCCTGCCATAGAGATGTGGTCAGTGGTACATTTACCATAAGCTTTAATCAATAGCTTAGCACCGGTAATATTTTGACCATCCCAAGGTTGGAAAGGCTCAAGTAATTGCAAACGCTTGGAATCAGATTTTACTACTACTTCTACCCCGCTTCCGTCTTCTGCAGGTGCCTGGTATCCATTATCTTCAACTGCAAAACCTTTTTCTGGAAGTTCTTTCCCTTTTGGTGGATCAAGCTTTACTTCTTCCCCATCAGCATTTTTAAGGGTATCAGTAAGCGGATTGAACCCTAAATCACCGGAAATAGCAATTGCAGCAACCATCTCCGGAGAAGTTACAAAAGCATGCGTATTAGGGTTGCCATCTGCACGCTTAGAGAAGTTTCTGTTGAAAGAGTGAACAATGGTATTTTTCTCTTGTTTGTCAGCGCCGGTTCTTGCCCATTGACCAATACAAGGTCCACAAGCATTGGTAAAGATAGTGGCATCCAAATCTTCAAATATCTTCAGCAATCCATCTCTTTCCGCGGTAAACCTTACTTGTTCTGATCCTGGGTTGATGCCAAATTCTGCCTTGGTCTTCAAATTCTTATCAACTGCTTGTTGAGCAATGGAGGAAGCTCTAGATAAATCTTCATAAGAAGAGTTGGTACAAGAACCAATCAATCCCCATTCTACTTTAGTAGGCCAACCATTTTTCTCAGCTTCTTCTCTGATCTGAGAAACAGGAGTAGCTCTATCTGGGGTGAAAGGTCCATTGATATGTGGCTCTAGGGTAGAAAGGTCAATTTCAATTACCTGGTCAAAGTATTTTTCAGGGTTGGAATAAACTTCCTCATCTCCGGTCAAGTGTTCTTTCACTTCATTAGCCAAGTCAGCTACATCAGAACGGTCGGTTGATCTCAGGTAACGCTCCATGGACTCATCATAACCAAATGTAGAAGTGGTAGCCCCGATTTCAGCACCCATATTACAAATGGTACCTTTACCGGTAGCAGAAAGGGACTTGGCACCCTCTCCGAAATATTCAACAATGCAACCAGTTCCTCCTTTTACGGTAAGGATACCGGCCACTTTCAAAATCACATCTTTTGCTGAAGTCCAACCGTTCATTTTACCGGTCAACTTCACTCCAATTAATTTAGGAAATTTAAGTTCCCAAGGCATTCCTGCCATCACGTCAACGGCATCTGCACCCCCAACACCAATAGCAACCATACCAAGACCTCCGGCATTTACAGTATGGGAGTCAGTACCGATCATCATTCCACCTGGGAATGCATAGTTTTCCAAAACCACTTGGTGGATAATCCCTGCACCTGGTTTCCAGAATCCTATTCCATATTTATTAGATACAGACTCCAAAAAGTTAAATACTTCACCACTGGCAGAAAGAGAGCTTTTCAAATCTTCTTTTGCCCCGTTTTGTGCCAAGATAAGGTGGTCACAGTGGGCAGTTGAAGGTACTGCTACTTTTTCCTTGCCAGCTTGCATGAACTGCAAAAGGGCCATTTGAGCTGTTGCATCTTGCATGGCAACTCTATCAGGAGCAAAATCCACATATGATTTTCCTCTATCAAAGCTTTGTGAAGCATCTCCATCCCACAAGTGAGCGTAAAGTATTTTCTCTGCTAAAGTAAGCGGTTTTCCCACTACCTTCCTGGCAGCCGCGATACGCTCAGGATACTTCGCATACACTGCCTTGATCATTTCTATATCAAATGCCATTTGAAATGAATTATTTTAGTGATAACTTGATTTCATTTAAATCGTTGGCAAAGATACGGTTTTAGCCGAAAAATAGAAGCCCGCACTAAGTATTATTACTTATTTATAAGGGTTTAAAATAACTTATTGCTGCTTTTTCAACTTGTTTTTTCTAAATCACCTCTTTTTAAAAGGCCAAATACACCCCAATCCCCAAAACAATTCCCCCCACCATAAAAAAATAAAAGGTATATTTCAACAATTCTTTTGGCGCCACACCTGTAATCGCCAACAGGGGTAAAGCCCAAAAGGGTTGAAGCATATTGGTCAATTGATCACCGTAGGCCATTATCATAATCATTTGGGGAATGGATAAATTCATTTTTTGGGCAGCTTCAATTATCACAGGCCCTTGTACTGCCCATTGACCTCCACCGGAGGGAACAAACAAATTGATCAAACCTGCACTAAATAAAGCATATAAGGGAAAACTGACTGGGGAGCTGATTTTTACAAAAAAATCGGCAACCAGGACCAACAAGCCTGATTCTTTTAATACTCCTAAAATGGCTGCATAAAATGGGAATTGAAGGATTATTCCACTTGCTCCTGCAATGGCATTTTTAATAGCCTTAACAAATGAACTTAAATTAATGTGAAATACTAATGCCAATCCAAAAAGTAAAAAATTGATATAGTTTAAATGAACAAAGCCCAAACCTTGGCCCGTTTGGAACCATATTTCCGATAAAGCCAAAACCACCATTATCCCTCCCACGATAATTCCCGAAAACCCGGAACTTGACTTTTGGAAAACTTTTTTATTTTTCTTTGAAAGTTCGGGAGGGAAATTTGTTTTAAAATGCACTTTGGAAAGAGCAAATAGAGTTACTCCTATTGCAAGAAAAAGGATCAGATTTATCTTTAAATTAAAACCACTAAGCAAAGTGGCCTCTATTGGAATAATTCCAATTTTGTCCATCAAAAAATGTTGGGGTTCGGCAACTTTTAGTGGGGCTGAACCTGAAAACCCTCCATGCCAAATTAACATTCCCAAATATCCAGAAGCAGCTACCAGGGAGTAATTTACTGGTTTACGGTTTGCGTGAGCCTCCTCCCCTATTTTTCTTGCCAAAATGGCTCCCAGGATCAAACCAAATCCCCAATTTAGAAAACCAGCCACCATTGTTGAAATACCGGTAATCATTACGGCTTGGGTATTTGTTTTGGCCAAGTTTGCTATTTTGTTCAACATCCGGTTAACAGGTTTGGAAATGGCGATAGCATGGCCTAAAACCAGGATCAATACCATTTGCATGGTAAATTCCAAAAGTCCCCAAAAACCATCTTTCCAAAACCCAAGGACCTCCCAGGTTCTTCCCAATACCTTTTCCCCAGTATCAAGAGTTGCAAAAGAAGCCCAAATAATACTGATAACCGTCAAACCTATGGCTATCTCGAATGGTGATGGAAAGGATATGTTTTTCTTTTGTTGAGGCAAAAGTTTTTATTGGATCTAAAATGAATCAAAAGTTTCTTTTTCCAATTTACATGGATTTTCAAAAATGCCTAGTTCACAAAGAACTTTCCCTTCATCCTTTTTTGGACTACCCTCTCTTGTTTTAGTGGACTAAATTAAAATGCAAATGGCAATTATTCAAAAAATGGCCTGTAGCTCAGGTAAGTATGCAAAAAAATAATGCTGAAAGAATGTACCGTTGTGGCTGGAGGCCCTCAAGCAGGTTTGGGGATGATTTTCTCATTATGATAAATGACAAAAGCAGATAATCTAAGCTTGGCTTTTTTTACCTTGAAGGGATCCAATACTGTGATAATAAGAGAAAAACATAATAAATCCACGATTTATGACCTAATAGCCTTTCATCAAATTCATATTCGATTTTAAAGGTTAGCCACCCAAAAACCCAATTGAACTTTCCAACATGTTCAAATAATGCCCAAAATGAGTAATAGACAAATCGCGGTTGAGTAAGCCCCTTTTATAAGGACAATAAGAATTCCATGGTATCAACATGGTCTGCATAATCTTCCACACCTGGTTTTTGAGCTTGTCCAAAGGCAACACTTCCTTTCAGCCAAGCCCCGTTGCTCACCATACATTGGATCTTATCGCGATTATCTTCCAATTTGGATTTCAAGGAAGCTTCATCCTGGTAAACTTCATAATAAAGCACTGCAATGGGTGAAACAAGCTCTTTACTTTCCTTGCATAATAAAAACCCATTGTCCAGATGTTTTTCCCTATTGACTAGGTAAATGGATTTGTTATATTCGTAATTATTAAGGTATTTGTGATGGCTTAACAGAGGTTGAACCCCCTCTATTGCATCCAAAAACTCTTTGATCTGGTCAGGATCTTTGACATAAAATTTAGATACATTACGACAGCCCAACCCAAAATATTGAAACACATCCCTTGCTAAATCCTGAAAATCCCTTTTAGTTTCCGATCCATCCAATACAGCCACTGAAGTCCTGTTTTTCCGGATTATGCTTGGGTATTTGCCAAAATAGTAATCAAAATATCGTGCAGAATTATCGGATCCAGTGGCAATATAGGCGTCTTTATTTTTCAGAAAATCCTCAAAAAACACCTTATTGGCAAAAGCAGGATTCATAGTAATCAATTCCCTGACCAACCATTTGATCAACACCCTATCAGAAGAACTAAGTTTGACATGGGCATCATGTCCACTTAGCAAGACAGTCATAAGGTCATGAAAGCCCACTGCAGGGATATTTCCAGCCATCATAATCCCCACTTTTTTTGGGTCAATATCATCAGAAAGTGGATACCGCTTTAACCATTGCACCAAAGATCTTTCCTGCAAAATTTCCTCAAGATGATTAAGAGCAAATCGGGTTTGGTCTGGGGTGAACCAATTATTATGGTTTTCCACCTTTCTTGCCAATTCGTCAAACTCCTCAGGAGTCAATTGTTTGATTCGTTTTCCTAAAGCAATGAATGAATTGATTCTATCGTGAAGGGTCATAATACCAATTTTAAATTCAAAGCGCTAAGATACCCAAAATGTAAACAAAAAGAGAAATTTGGACGTTTAACCTAGATTCATTATAAATTAATTAGCACTACAAGCAGAGTATTGGTATATTGATTTAAGGATGTTAATATTGCATTTCAAATTAAAAAAGGAGAAAAAATGGCTATAATAATAACCGACGAATGCATTAATTGCGGTGCATGTGAACCCGAGTGCCCTAACACTGCTATATATGAAGGCGGTATTGAGTGGACCTGGGGCGGTGGAACAAATTTGAAAGAAGCAAAACTGGAAGATGGTTCCGTTGTAGACGCAGATGAGCCCCAGGAGCCTATTTCAGATGAGTTTTATTATATTGTTCCAGGGAAATGTACCGAATGTACCGGTTTCCATGAGGAACCACAATGTGCGGCAGTTTGCCCAGTTGATTGCTGTGTTGATGATCCAGACCATAGGGAATCGGAAGAAGAATTATTGGCAAAGAAAGAATATTTGCACGCTGAATAAATAAAAAGAGTGGCCGGCCGCCACTCTTTTTTCATTTCATTTTTTTCAGAAATTCAACGGGTTATCAATTATTTCCCCAAAAAAAATAGGGGCTTTTAAAAAAAAATCTCTCAAAGCCCTTGAATTTAATTCCCGAATTGATTTAACTTGTCAATCGTATTTAAATCCTTGATTAAGTAATAAAAAATTAGGACAGTGGAAGAGAATAAAGGAAACGACAGAGAGGAGATTTTCTCTAGAAAAGTAAAAGCAGGAAAAAGAACTTACTTTTTTGATGTCAAGTCAACAAGATCAAACGATTACTACCTTACCATCACAGAGAGTAAACGTAAAATTAGAGATGACAATTTTGTATATGAAAAACATAAGATTTTCCTGTACAAAGAGGATTTTGCTAAATTCGTTGACGCCCTGCAGGATACTGTAGACCATGTCAAAAATGAATTGATGCCAGACTTTGATTTTTCCCAATATGAAGCAGAACCTGAAACCAGCAATTCTGACAATAAATTTGGGGAAGATTTGAAGTGGGATTAATATCCCAAGCATTCTACAAAAGAGACTGTACCATTCACCACCTCGGGAAAATTATCCCGTAAACTTATGATTCCGGCACATTTTTCCCGGGCATGGTGGTAATGGAACAGTCTCTTTCTTATTTTTACATTATGCAGAAATTAATTACTTATGTCATTTTATTTGTTGCAGCCATCTTATTTATAGGATGGTATTTTTCCAATATTGCTTTTTATTTCATTATTTCACTAGTTTTGTCTGCGGCCTTGAGGCCCTTGACCAATAAATTAACCAGCATTCATGTCTTTGGCCAGCATATCCCTAGGTGGATGGCCATTTTGGCGTCATTTGCCACTATCGGAGCCATCTTTTTCCTAATAGCCTTATTGTTTGTCCCCTTGGTAATTACCCAAATCGAAGTTCTGCAGGGCTTGGACATCCAGTTTCTCTATGACCAAATCCAAAAGCCTATCAGTAAGATAGAATCCATTTTGATTGATTTGAATTTGATTAAAAATGAACCTGGATTTCTCTTTACTCAAGCTAGGGAAGCCTTGTTTTTCAGTCTGAATGAGATCAATGTTCAAGGATTGGTAAATGGTCTAATCAATACTACCAGTTCCTTTTTGATTACCATATTGGCAGTAGTTTTTATCACCTTTTTTCTTTTGCTAGAAAACGGCCTATTGAGGAGAAACTTCATCAATTTGGTCCCCAATAAATATTTTGAACTTTCAGTGGCCACCTTTCACAAAGTGGAAAGACTTTTATCCAATTACCTGGTCGGCTTGCTAATCCAAATGACTTCCATCTTCACCATTGCTTCACTTGGATTAAAAATTGTGGGAGTGGATTACGCACTTACCATTGCAGTATTTGCTGCAGTAGCTAACCTTATCCCTTATGCAGGCCCTATCCTGGGAGCAACTTTTGGCGTTTTGGTGGGGCTGTCCACGGAGGATTTTGCAGGCAGTCAGGAAATCACATTTTTAATTTTAAAGATTTTGGGTGTTTTTTCGGTCGTCCAATTAACCGATAATATTGTTTTACAGCCATTAATTTTTTCTAAATCTGTAAAAGCACATCCACTTGAAATTTTTGTTATTATCTTTGCAGGTGCAAAAGTGGGCGGGATACTGGGTATGATTTTAGCAATACCCGTATATACTATTTGTAGGGTCTCTGTAAAGGAATTTTACAAAGGGTATAAAGAATACCGCATATTTAAAATCAATCAGACATAATAATAAATGGCATTACAGTGTGGCATTGTTGGGCTTCCCAACGTAGGAAAATCAACTTTATTTAACGCATTATCCAACGCAAAAGCAGAGGCGGCTAATTTTCCCTTCTGTACCATTGAGCCCAATGTAGGGGTAGTAACCGTTCCGGACCATAGGCTAAAAACCCTGGAAGAACTCGTGAAACCTCAAAAGGTACTGCCTACCGTCATAGAATTTGTGGATATTGCAGGTTTGGTAAAAGGGGCCAGTAAAGGGGAAGGCCTGGGCAATAAGTTCCTTGCCAATATCAGGGAAGTGGATGCTATTGTCCATGTAATTCGTTGTTTTGAGGATGATAATGTCGTCCATGTTGCAGGTAATGTGGATCCACTCTTTGACAAGGAAGTCATTGATACAGAACTCCAATTGAAGGACCTGGAGTCAGTGAACAAAAAAATTATCCGGATCGAGAAAATTGCCAAGTCAGGGGATGGCAAAGCCAAAAAAGAATTGGAAATTCTGAATAAGTTTAAAACAGGTCTGGAAGAAGGAAAAAATGCCAGAGCTATTGATGTAGAAGAAGAAGAGCTTGAGGCAATAAGAGATATTCACCTGCTGACCATTAAACCGGTATTATATGTGGCCAACGTGGATGAGTCCAGCATTATTTCCGGTAATGAATATGTAGAGCAATTAAGGGAAAATGTAAAAAGTGAAAATGCTGAAGTCATCACTTTATGCGCTGCCATAGAATCCCAAATTGCAGAATTTGAAGATCCAGAAGAAAAGGAAATGTTCCTTTCCGAATACGGACTGGAAGAAAGTGGTCTAAACAAAATGATCAGAGCTGGGTATGAACTGCTTAATTTGATAACTTACTTTACAGCAGGTCCCCAGGAAGTACGGGCTTGGACCATCAAAAAAGGCTGGAAAGCACCTGCCGCAGCTGGGGTTATTCATACTGATTTCGAGAGAGGTTTCATCAAATCAGAAGTCATAAAACTATCTGATTATGAGAAATTTAAAACCGAATCTGCATGCAGGGAAAACGGAAAAATAGCCATTGAGGGCAAAGATTATGTGGTGGAAGATGGTGATATAATGCATTTTAGGTTTAATGTTTAACATATTTCCAGAATTTATTGTAGTTTTGCACTTAAGCTGAAGGTCTTTTCCTAGGATAGGAAAAAGCCCGATTAATTTATTGTTTAACATTTATTTTTAATGCCGTGAGAATAAGATTAATATTTTCGTTAAAGAACAAAGGCGCTTATTTACCCTTTCACCACCAGTACATTTTGGCCCAGTTCCTAAAAGGCCTCATTGTAAAGGGAGGAAATGAAGAGTTTTTCAACTACAATTACTTCAACTTCTCTGGCCTGAAAGGCCAAACAAAAGTAAGTAGAAGTGGCTTACATTATTACTCAAGCTTAGTTACCCTAGTGCTTTCATCACCCAATGAAGAGTTTCTGGATTATTTGCTAGAGCAAGTGTTTAAAACGCCTAAAATTGAGTTAGGAAACTTGATTATCTCTCCCGAGTACACTGAGATGGAGACTGAGCCAGAACTGGAGACTTCCAACAAATTTGTTTGTATCTCTCCCCTGGTATTACTGACCCCATCATTTAATGATGATTCAGGCAAAAGGTTTATTAATCCGGACACGGATGAATTTTCGGATCTTTTGTATGAGTCAACATTAACCCGAATGGAAAAGTCTGGTTGGTACTCACAGGAGCAAATGGAATCTTTCTACAAGTTCCAGGTGGTTCCGGACATGAATTACGTAAATAAGCTCAAGGAACAGCAAAAGAAATTCGCAAGAATTTACTCTGTGTATGACATGGATGTAAAGTATGAGGTCAGGGGTTATACACTTCCCTTTACCCTTTATGCTGCTCCAGAAGTTCAGGAATTTGTTTTTAAATGTGGATTAGGTGCCTTTACCCACAAAGGATTTGGTATGCTGGATTTAGCCAATAACAGCCCAAGCCAGCGAACTGAACCTTACAAGTTTAAAAGGGAAGGTTTTGTACCTTACAAACCCAAACAACAAGAACAAAGCCCTGAGGAAGGTTCTGGGGAAGGCCCTGGGGAAGGTCCTGACACGGAAAGTAGTGGTAGTGAAGATGAAAAAAAAGATTGAAAAAATCCCGGCTGAAAATACAGCCGGGATTTTTTTTAGAATCTTCGTTTGTTAGCATTCAATGCAGCATAACCGATCAATTCATCATATCGGGAGCCGAGTTCCCGGTAATAAACCAGGACATCATATTCATTTTCGGTTTGAAAATGGCTACCCTCCAGTTCCTTTGTGTTCCAACCCTCGGAAGTTTTCAGGGCAAATTGATAATCATACCATCCCTGCTTTAATAATAGTGTCGCCTGATAGGTAGCCGTATTTGGGTTAAACTCCATTTCAGCCCTGCTTCCTTCCCCCCAATAGGATAAAGCGCCAAAAACATAAGGAGCAACGGACAATTCCGGGGCATCTAAATTAAAAGTGATCAATACATATTCCCCGGTCAAATCATTATTGGCCCTGTCACGGTTTTCAATGGCATATTGGCCATTCAGGTCCAAATATTCCACATAACCATTCCCAGACCTGTCCCTGTCCAAGCCTGCTTCAGCAAAAACAATATCATCCTCCATTTTAATATTTACCACATTCCTTCCTGTGGTCCTCACAAATCTTAAATCCACAAAACGAAATTCATTTCCTGCCAAAAACACATTGCTCCCATCAAATAACCGGTATTCCAACAACTTCTGATTTTCCCTGATAAAAGTTGGCTGGATACCCACTTTGGCATTATCCCAACATTGGTTTTGTCTTATCACCAACTTCACATTGTTCATGGGGTCCTGAAGGGCTTTATTGGAATAATTTACCTGGACATCTATTTGTTGCCCTTCCCTTCTATCTTCCGTCTGATTGGGAGGTACCACCTTTGCTCCCACTTGGACTTGTAGATCATAAACCATAAACTTCCGGGTAATTATGATATCTTCCTGATCTTGT
Organism: Echinicola jeungdonensis; assembly: GCF_030409905.1. NCBI lineage: Bacteria > Pseudomonadati > Bacteroidota > Cytophagia > Cytophagales > Cyclobacteriaceae > Echinicola > Echinicola jeungdonensis. Next base: position 3,156,293 of record NZ_JAUFQT010000001.1, on the reverse strand, counting down.
TTCCTATAAACTTGGAGAATATAGTTACCCGACCGGCTTACCCTTGGAACAGGAAAAGTGAAATGAATGTATGGAACCCGTGTATCAATAGAATAATCATAAGTATTAAGGTTAAACTCATTGTATCTACTCAAATAATCGGCAGGCTTTAATCCTGAAGGTGTCCAGTCTGCATTACAATGGATCATTTTAGCAGCATATCGGTCAGGTTCATATGCCAGGTCATCAAATTCTAAAACAAGATTGGTGGCCCCCAAGGGTATCAGAGGAGGATTAAATTGGTCTGAAAAATCCCCGGTATTAGGATAAAGCTGAACCGATTGGATGTTTTCTTCAAAAACTTTGTTTTGCATCACCGTTTGTCCATTGACGACAAATTGATAAAAAACAAGAAAGGCAAGGGTTAACAATTTTCTCATTCCATAAAAATACAATTGTGATTTAAAAAATAAGGGCCTGGCAGTGGAAACTTGCTAGGATGTATAAACTCTAAATAAAAAAAGCTGGTCCTGATTTGCAATCAGGACCAAAAGATTTCCGGGAATTGAGAACATTCCCTTTGTTGTGTCACTTGCCAATTAAACCATTTCCTGTAATCCATCAATTTTTTCACCAAGGGATTCCCAGGATTTGGTAAGTGAGTCTTCTTCTTTTTTCAATTTGGCATATTTTTCATTGAGACCGGCACTTTCCTGCTCATTTTCATAAATGCTTGGATCAGCCAGTTTCCCTTCCAGCTCTTCCTTTTCTATTTCAAGGTCCATGATTTTTTGTTCCAGCAATTCCATTTCCCTCTGCAGTTTTTTCAACTCTTTTTTGGCCTGTTGGACTTCAGTATCATTTCTGGAAACCTGAGATTTCTTTTCCTTTACTTTTTTTGCAGGAGAGGAGGTGGCTCTAGAGTTAATTTCCTTTTCTTCCTGTCTGGTTTTCCAATCAGCATACTCCTCATAAGATCCCAAATACTCTTTAATTTGATGATCTTCGATGTACCAAATTTTGTTAGCAACTCCTTTGATAAAATGTCTGTCGTGGGAAACAGTAATAAATGTCCCCTCATATTGCTGCAAAGCTTGTATCAAAATATTCACCGATTGCATATCCAGGTGGTTGGTAGGCTCATCCAGAAGTAGGAAATTGGCCTCTGATATCAAGGTTTTGGCCAAAGCCACCCTGGACTTTTCACCTCCGGAAAGGACCTTGATTTTTTTAAACACATCATCATTGGAAAACAAAAAGCAACCCAAAACATTTCTTAATTCTGTCTCAGTTTTTGCACTTCCTGCCTGGGTCATTTCCTGGAGGATTTCATTATTTACATTCAAGGCCTCCAATTGGTGCTGGGCAAAAAAGGACTTAATTACATTAAATCCTTCATGTCTCTCTCCCTGAATATTTTCTGAACCATCAATAATCCTCAATAGAGTAGATTTCCCTTTACCATTGGCACCGATCAGGGCAATTTTATCTCCCCTTTCAATCCTTACAGAAGTGTTTTCAAGAATTTTGATATCTCCGTAAGATTTGGAAACCTCTTCAAGTCCAACTACTTCCCGACCAGATTTTCGGGAAAATTTAAACCTGAAATTGACCGCCACTTCATCACTTACCACCTCATCCACTCTATCCATTCGCTCCAATGCTTTCACTCTGGATTGGACCTGATTGGATTTGGTTGCCTTGGCCCGGAACCGCTCAATAAAGCGTTCCGTATCCTTAATCATTTTTTGCTGGTTCTCGTATGCATTTTGTTGGATTTCTTCCCGTTCTTCTTTTTCCTTTTTATAGAATGAGTAATTTCCCGGATAGGCAGTCAATGTTTTTCTGGAGACCTCTACGGTTGTGCTGATGCAATTATCCAAAAAGATCTGATCGTGGGATACAACAATTACTGCACCTTCATAATTTTTTAGGTAATTTTCCACCCATTGAATAGAGGGTAGGTCCAGGTGGTTGGTAGGCTCATCCAACATCAATAAGGAGGGCTTCTCCAAAAGCAACTTGGCAAGCATCACCCGCATCCTCCAACCTCCGGAAAATGTTTTTAATGGCCTGCTGAGATCTTCGGTTGAAAAACCAATTCCTTCCAGGACTTCTTCAGCTTTTGATTTAATGGTATAACCCTCATTAGCTTCAAATCTTTCCTGTAGGTGGGCAAGGCGGTTGATAATTTCTTCTGAATGATCGGTCTCCATCTGTTTGAGCACCTTGTCAATTTGCTCCTGGAGTTGCAAGGTTTCCTTAAATGCTTCCAAGGCAACATCCAGGATACTATCCTCAGATTGGTAGGAAAGCAAATCCTGGTTCAAAAAACCCAGAGTGCAATCCTTGGATTTTTGGATTTCTCCTTGGCTGGGCTGGTAATCACCATGGATCAATTTGAGCAGGGTGGACTTACCTGTCCCATTTTGCCCAACCAGGCCAATTTTATCTTTTGGTTTAATGTGAAGGGAAGCATTTTCATACAATGCCCTTCCTCCAATATGATAGGATAAATTATTGATGGATAACATGCTGCAAAAATAAGGAATCTCCCGTTTATCAATATAAATGCAGGAAAAATTCCTCTATTTCTTATTTTTGATTATTGAATTAAATGAAACTTGACTTATGAACTCCTATCAATCCCTATTTAGTTCCTTTTGCTTGACTTTGGTTATCATGGCCTGCTCCCCTGACCAAAATGAGGATAGGCAATCTCAAAAAAATCGTGGGCTACCCACCATTGAATCAGTAGAAGGAAACAACAGAGTGGACATTTCCAACGCTAATGCAGAGGTAAAGCTGGAAAACATCCAATTGCCTCCTAATTTCAAAATTAGCGTTTGGGCTGCTGATGTCCCGAATGCAAGGTCCATGACGATTTCAGAAGAAGGAATCGTTTATGTGGGCACACGGCAAGAGGGAAAAGTTTATGCCCTCATTGATACTGAGGGTGATGGAAAAGCAGATTTTCGCTACACACTTGCCAGTGACCTTAGAATGCCCAATGGGGTTGCCCTCAAAGATGGAGATCTTTATGTCGCCGAAATTAGCCGAATATTAAAATTTGAAGATATTAAAGCCAACCTGGCCAATCCTATTTTTGAGGTGGTTTATGACCAATATCCTACGGAGGGCCATCATGGCTGGAAATTTATTGCTTTTGGACCGGATGGCAAATTATATGTACCCGTTGGAGCGCCTTGTAACATCTGTGATCCGGAAAATGATATCTTTGCCTCCATCACCAGGATTGATGTAGGGACTAACAACATCCAACCAGAAATTGTAGCTCATGGCGTGAGGAATTCAGTAGGATTTGACTGGAACCCTTCCAATCAAAATTTGTGGTTCACCGATAATGGCAGAGATCATTTGGGTGACAACCAACCTGATTGTGAACTGAATGAAGTCACTTCAACAGGTCAACATTTTGGCTACCCTTATTGGCATTCAGGCGATGTAAAAGATCCTGAATTTGGAGATAAGGGCCAAGGGCAAGATGCTTATGTCGCTCCCAAGGCCAAACTCGGCCCCCATGTTGCGCCTTTGGGAATGCGGTTTTATGAAGGGAAAATGTTTCCGGAAGATTTCCTCAATTCCATTATGATTGCAAAACATGGATCCTGGAACAGAAGTACAAAAATCGGCTATGAAGTAACCCAGGTAAATTTAAACCAGGGAAATGTTGAATCCGAAACGGTTTTTGCAACAGGTTGGCTGAATGATGCCACACAAGAGGTTTGGGGAAGGCCTGTTGACGTGCAGGAACTAACAGATGGGAGTTTGTTGGTTTCTGATGATTATGCAAATTGTATCTACCGGATTACTTATGAGAAATAAAAATAACCCCTTCAAGATTATTTAAACCTTGAAGGGATTATTTTTTTACTTTAACCAATCTGGTTTGGTTGTCTCCACCCTTGCCTGTAATTGGTTCAAAAGGCTATAAAGGCCAAAATAAGTCCTATTGACATACAAACCATGTTTGGAGCCCCTGGCCTGCCGGGATTTTTTAAACATCTTATCATTGCTTACCCGTTCACTTAAAGCAAATATTTGGTCAAAATACCCATCATCAGCAAAATCAAAGGTTTCCTGATGAAATGGCCTTCCCAATAGGGAAATCATTTCCCTAAATAAACTTTTAAAATAAGCTTTCTCCGAATCCGAATCTCTGTCCGAAATAAATTCCAGATCATAAAAAATCTGATTCAACTCAGCCTCATTGATCATCAGTTCCCGCTTGATTAGGGAAAAATAACCTAAGTAGAAATCCTCTGGAATTACCTTTACACAGCCAAAATCAATGATGCCCAACTTCCCATCCTCCTGAATAATAAAATTGCCAGGATGAGGATCTGCATGGACCTGCTTTAGATTATGAACCTGATGATGGTAAAACTCCCATAAAGCCTGTCCTATTCTGTTTCTGTCCTCCTGATTGGGTGAGGTCTTTAACCATTCCTTTATATGCTTTCCCTGTAACCAATCCATGGTAATCACCCTCTCACAACTTAGCTCATCATAATATTTAGGGAAAACCAGATTGGGAATGTGCTGGCAAGCTATAGAAATTTCCCTGGACCTTTCCACCTCCAAATTATAGTCAGTTTCTTCTAAAAGCCTTTCCTCCACTTCCTCCATATAATGGTTGAGCTCCTTTTCACTTATATTTAGCAGGCGAAGGGCAAACGGTCTTACCAAACGCAGGTCAGAACCTATACTATTAGCAACACCGGGGTATTGGATCTTAATGGCCAACAACTTTTCTTCCAAAGTACCCTGATGAACTTGTCCAATTGAAGCAGCATTGACTGCGGATCTGGTGAAAGTATCATAAATTTCCTCTGGCCTTTTTTCAAAATATTTTTGGAAGGTTTTTACTACCAAAGGATAGGAAAGAGGTGGAGCACTGTATTGTGCCATGGCAAACTTTTCCTGATAAGCTCTGGGTAGCATATTTTTGTCCATGGACATCATTTGGGCTACTTTGAGGGCACTACCTTTCAGCTCGCTTAATGAAGCATAAATATCAGAAGCATTTTCATTGTCCAACTCCTCCCTGTCCAACTCCGGATCGGTCATTCTTTTTGCATAGTACCGAACATAATTAGTACCCACCTTTGCACCGGTACCAATAAATTTGGCAGCCCTTCGGACCTTTCCTACAGGAATTTTTCCCTGCTCATTTTTCTCTTCGCTCATGGATTCTATTTAGATTGGTAAAGGAATTTGGCAAAATCCACAAAAGTATCCAGGGCACTTTTCCCCATTAGGTCAAAGGCAAGGTTTACGGATTTTTCTATGGCTTCATCGGTTTTCTCAAAGCTTTCAGATTCATCCTGAATCCAATATCTGAAAATAAACATCACTTCCAGCCAAAGGGCCTCATCGTACCTTTCACTGATATAGGGTCTTTTTACTATTTCCTCCCGATCCTTACCTTCATCCAAAATGTCATTGACAAATTCCTTAAAATCCTTTTTGAACCCCTGCATCTCTTTTGGCATAAGGTTTTTCAAATCGATTTTATCCTCATATAAGGCTAACAAATAACTTCGATTTTTTTTCAGTTCCTCGATCCAGGTAAAGAAAAAAGCCAATAGTTTTTCCCTGCTATTGTATTCCTGGTATACATTGTCGGATTCAATTCCATGCACCGTATCCGAAAAAATTTGTTGCCATACGGCACTTTTAATGGCTCCAAAGGAAGCAAAATGGGCATAAAAATCTGTTTCTTTAATGCTTATATCCTTCGAGAACTTAAATACTGAAACAGGTTCTCTCCCATGTTCCAATACATGATGCTTATACCCATCAAGAATTTTTTTCCTTTTGTCTATCTTTGTTGTTTTTTTGACTGCTGTTTTTTCCATAGTCATTTTGTTTTACTCTTTCTATAACAAGTAACCAGGCCATGAGGTTTGATCAGAAAGAGTATTATCTGAAAAAATTCAGTTAGAAAATATTTAACTTTACTTCAAACAAGAAAATTTAATGGACATAAAGATTAATTTTCCCAGACTTCTAAGCCTAGTGGTCTTTTTGCCTTCCCTGTTTTTTTATTTAGGCTGCCAAGAGGATATAGAAGACCCTGTTCATATAGAAAAAAAGGTCAAATCCACCATTTACCAATCCATGAAGGAATGGTATTATTGGAACGAACGATTACCTGCTTCTGTAAACCCCGAATTATATGATGATTATGAAGGACTCCTGGACCAGTTGCGTTATGAACCTCTGGATAGATGGTCTTATATAACTACTCAAGAGGCCTTTGCCCGGGCTTTTACCGGCCAAAATATAGGGCATGGATTTGGTTGGAGCTTGGATGAGAATGAAAATTTATTTTTGACTTTTGTATACGAAGATTCTCCGGCTGGTCAAGATGGTTGGCAGCGGGGATGGGAAATTCTGAAAATCAATGGTCAACCCATTTCCAACTACAAAACCGAACAAGGCTATAATTTTGAATTGGGCCCTTCGGAAAGTGGAATCAGTAATTCCTTCACCTTTTTATTACCGGATGGCAGCACCACAACCAGAAATAACACAAAAGCACCCTACCAGTCCAATTCAGTGCTTTACCAGGACATCATCGATTTATCCGGTAATAAAGTGGGGTACTGGGCGTACAACAGCTTTAAAGCAACAGCAGGAATTTCCCCTACTAAAAGCCTCGAAGTAGATAATTCCCTCCAATATTTTGAATCTCAATCCATTGATGAACTGATAATCGATCTTCGGTATAACGGAGGAGGTTCGGTAGCTGTTGCCGAACAAATATTAAATTACCTGGTACCTTCACATGGGGATGGAAAAATCATGTACACCAATCAGTTGAACGTGGACAAAGCCAAATTCAATGAATCCAAAACGTTTGATAAAAAAGGAAACCTGGAACTGGAAAGAATCATTTTTATCACTTCCAGAGGGTCTGCCTCCTCCAGTGAACTTGTGATTAATTGCCTCACCCCATATCTGGATGTAATTCTAATTGGGGAAAACACCTACGGGAAACCTGTTGGGGCATTTCCGCTTTCTACCTATTACCGGACCCTAGCAGAAAACGATTTGGAACTGGTTCCTATTACCTTCGCTACTGCCAATGCCAATGGAAATGCAGAATATTATGAGGGTTTCCCAGTGGACTTCTCTATTGGGGATGACTTTTCCAAAAACTGGGGAGAGCAAGGAGAGCCTAGACTGGAGGCTGCTTTGAACTATATTCTCCAAGGAAGCTTCCCTGCCGAAGAAAGAAGAAAGGTGGTTACCCCTTCCTGGAATATGATTGATGACTTTGAAGGGCTAAAAAAAGAGTTTCCTGTTTATTGAAAAATAATTAGAACCCAATAGGAAGGTAAGACACAATAGTTTTTCTTTAAAAACAATAAAAAGGCCTGTTTGGACACAGGCCTTTTTATTGTTGAATGATGGAAACAGGAATTTCTAGTTAATTGAAACCATCTTGCAACTTAATTCGATTATTTATTATGTCTTTTGATCAACACACCCATTACCTCATCCAATTCATAGCCCTTTGCTTCAAGCAATACCAAGTAATGGAAAAGTAAATCAGCAGCCTCACCCATGAAGAGGTCTTTATTTTCATCTTTTGCCTCAATGACAATTTCTACGGCTTCCTCCCCTACCTTTTGAGCTATCTTATTGATCCCTTTGGCAAAAAGAGAGGTAGTGTAGGATTTGTCCGATGGATTATTTTTTCTGTCCTTGATGATTCCACGCAAATGGTCAATGAAGGCCGTTTTGGATTTATTTTCCTCAGCAAAACAGGTGTCAGTCCCCTTGTGACAAACCGGGCCAACTGGCTCTACATAAACCAAAAGTGTATCCTGGTCACAGTCTACCTTAATATCTTTTAACATCAAAAAGTTTTCAGAGGTCTCTCCCTTTGTCCAAAGTCTTTGTTTGGTTCTGCTATAAAAAGTCACCTTGCCAGTTTTTCGGGTTTTTTCAAGGGCTTCCTCATTCATATACCCAAGCATCAATACTTTATTGGTGTTGGCATCTTGAATGATGGCTGGGACAAGGCCATTTACTTTTTCAAAATCAATATTCAAATTTTTCATTCCTTAATTTCATCCAATTCCCTTCATCACGGGGATTACTATTTATTAAAATTTTAAACTCGTGTGCTTACCCCTTCTTTATCCAAATAACCTTTTAAATCCGGAATCGCTATTTCCTTGAAGTGAAAAATACTTGCTGCCAAGGCTGCATCCGCCTTTCCGGCTGTAAATACATCCTTGAAATGGATCATATTTCCTGCTCCGCCAGAAGCAATTACCGGAATACTGAGTTCAGAAGAAATTTCGCTGGTAAGATCATTGGCAAAACCTGCTTTAGTACCATCATGGTCCATGGAAGTCAATAGAATTTCCCCTGCTCCTCTTTCAGCAACCTCCTTGGCCCATCCCTGGGTTTTGATCAGGGTAGGCATACGGCCACCATGGGTATGGACAAAATCTACCCCATCCACGCTCCGGGTATCTATTGCTACCACGATACATTGACTACCAAATTCTGCGGCCATCTCATTGATAACCTCCGGCCTTTTAACCGCTGCAGAGTTGATACTGATTTTGTCAGCACCCGCATTGAGCAAAACTTTGACATCCTCAACCGTGGAAATTCCCCCTCCAACTGTAAAAGGGATATTGATGGTTTTGGCCACCCTTGTGACCAGGTCCACCAGGGTTTTTCTTTTATCAACCGTAGCTGTGATATCCAGAAAAACCAATTCATCTGCCCCTTCATCAGAATAAATCTTTGCCAGTTCAACGGGATCCCCGGCATCTCTTAGATCCACAAAGTTAACACCTTTTACTGTTCTACCTTCCTTGATATCCAAACAAGGGATAATTCTTTTGGTCAGCATATTCTTATCATTTACCAGGTATAACCCTGGCTCTTTTTAAATCATTGATCTTTTATACAAAAGCAGCCATTTGCTCCAAGGTCACTCTACCTTCATAAAACGCCTTACCCAAAATCGTTCCATAAACCCCTGCTTTTTCCAGATCTTCTAAATCTTTTACTTGTGAAACTCCACCGCTCGCAATCAATTTGATCCCCGGAATTTCTTGGAGAATCTCTTTATAAAGTTCGATGGAAGGCCCCTGCAGTAACCCATCCTTAGCCACATCAGTGCATATTACATAGCGAATGCCTTTTGCATGATAATTTTTAATAAAATCGATTACATCTGCTTCTGTGGTTTCTTCCCATCCACTAATTGCGATTTTACGGTTTTTAGCATCTGCGCCAAGGATAATTTTTTCCGGACCATGGTCCTTGATCCAACTTTCAAAGAGCCTGGGATTTTTGACCGCAATACTTCCCCCGGTCACCTGGGAAGCTCCTGCTTCAAATGCCATTTGGATGGTTTCATCAGACTGGACTCCTCCCCCAAAGTCCACTTTCAACCTGGTATTAGAGGTAATGTTTTCCAAAACAGCCTTATTGACGATGGTCTTTGCTTTTGCCCCATCCAGGTCTACCAAATGCAAACGACGGATCCCAGCCTGTTCAAATTGCTTGGCAATTTCCAGGGGATTGTCTGCATATTCTTTTTTCTGGTCGTAATCGCCTTGGGTGAGGCGTACACATTTTCCACCAATGATGTCAATTGCAGGAATGATTTCCATGGATTATAAATTCAAGAAGTTGGTCAATATTTTTTCTCCCGAAACACTGCTTTTTTCCGGGTGAGCCTGCATGGCGTAATAATTATCTTTGTGCAATAAGGCACTGAAATCCTCCAAATAATGAGTACTGGCTATGGTATATTTTGGATCGACTTCTGCATAATAACTATGAACATAGTAAACATAAGCACTGTCATCCAGCCCCTCCAGTAGCGGCGACCTGAGGTTTTCCAGGTTGTTCCAGCCTACATGGGGCACCTTATCCAAAGGAGGGAATTTTTTGACCTGAATGGGGAAAATACCCAGACATTCGGTATCATTTTCTTCAGAATATTCACAAAGCAATTGTTGCCCCAGACAAATTCCAAAAAATGGCTGTTTTAACTCTTTGATAAGTTGGTCCAACTTTCTTTCCCTTAAATATTTCATGGCCGATTTGGCCTCTCCTTGTCCTGGAAAAATTACTTTATCGGCTTTTTTTATTTGCTCCACATCATCTGTCAGGGTAGCATTGACTCCTAACCTTTCCATTGCATACAATACCGATTGGACGTTTCCAGCATTGTATTTGATAACCGCTACTTCCATTTATTTTTTTTACGAAGGAATCCATGCCTTTGAAATTCCCCTTTTGGGGTCCTGGTTCATGGTCCTGGGAATTTGACATAAAATCGTGTTATGCAGACGGTCTAAAATTCTGCTCATCAAAATTAATCAATATTCCCTATTTATGAAGGTAATCTTGCATGGATTTGGGTAAATAGCATGGAAGGATTTTTTCTTTGTTGAGGTAAAAACACTTTATCCTGTTATTTTTCCTTCCCTTTTCCCATAGATGAATTTGCCAGTTCCTCCTCCAATACCCTTTCGATTTCTGGTATGGAATGGTATAACTGCTCATAGCTTTCTATGACATAATATTTATCCTGGAATTTATCCTTCCAATAGGGCATGCGCATAATCTTTCTGACGTCATAGTCGATATGTGCCGGTTCATCGGTAAGGCAAAATTTCGATTCCCCTGCAGAACTTAAAATACCTGCCCCATAAATCCTCAGTTCACCATTTTCCCTGATCAAACCAAATTCAATGGTAAACCAATAAATCCTGGATAACATTTCAACAGCCCATTTGTCTTCAATATGTTTCAGGGCAATACCCCCCAAATCCTCCAAAAAGTCGACATAATGCTGGTTGGTCAAAAGGGGCATATGGGCAAAGGAATCATGGAACATGTCCGGTTCTTCCAGGTAATCCAGTTGTTCCATTTTTCTGAGCCATGTGGAAGATGGAAATCTTCTGTTTCTCAATAAACCAAAAAACAAATCATCATCAATCAGGCCGGGCACCACCTGAATTCCCCATCCGGTGGTTTCCCCCAAAATCTTATTGACCTCTTCAAAGTTGGCAATCCTGTCAGACGAAAAATTAATCTTTTTCATCCCATCCAAATAAGCTTTGGAAGCGGCTCCTGGAAGATTGACAATTTGCCTTTCAAAAAGGATCTTCCACACCTGAAAGTCCTCCTTAGTATAGGCACTGTAATCCTGCTTCATTTTTTTGAGCCTGGGGTCCTTAAAAACCCAATCTGCTGCCTTATATTTCATGGCTTTTTAGGAGTTAGCTTTCAATATCATTTACGGCAAAACCAATTTCTGGTTCAGGCCAATAAAAAAACCTGACTCAAAAATGAACCAGGTTTGGATTTTTCTTTAACTCCAAGGATTAATATTAAAAGCCTTTGATAAGGAAATTATTCAAATCCTTTCCAAAAGATTTTCTTTTAAAGCAATTCAAATGATTTTCTCAGAGCAAAAGTTTCCCGGATTTGCCTTGCCAACTGAGAGCTTTGGGCAAAATCCAGGGTTTGCTGACCATCGGAATAAGCTTTTTCTGGCACCTCATGAGTTTCATAGATGATCCCATCTGCTCCGGCCATTACTCCAGCGAGAGCCATTTGATGTACAAATTTTCTAATCCCAATACCATGTGAAGGATCAACTACCACAGGTAAGTGGGATTTATCCTTCAATACAGGAACTGCATTCAAATCCAAAGTATTTCGGGTAGCTTTCTCATAGGTCCTGATTCCTCTTTCACAAAAGATCAATTTTTCATTTCCTCCGGAGAAAACATATTCAGCAGACTGAAGCAATTCCTCTATGGTTCCTGAAATCCCTCTTTTAATCATGACAGGCTTATCCACCTTACCCAATTCATCCAGGAGGTTAAAGTTTTGGGTATTCCTTGCCCCTACCTGGAAAACATCCACATAGTCATACATCTCCTCAATCTGGGAAACCTGCATTACTTCTGTAATGATTTTAATGCCTGCTTTTTCGGCAAGACTATGCCATAATTTTAGGCCATCTATCCCCAATCCCCTGAAAGAATATGGGCTACTTCTCGGTTTATAAGCCCCTCCCCTCATGATTTTAATGTCATTTTCCTTCAAATGGTCAATCACTTTGGAAATCTGATCCTCTGACTCTATGGAGCAGGGTCCAGCCATGATCGCCATATCACCTTCCTTGATAAAAACACCATCGCCAAGGTCAATAGAGGTATGTTTTACTTTCCATTTTTTGGATACCAATTTATAATCATCGGAAACGATATGAATATCTTGAATACCCTCATGGTGCCCAAAACGGCGAATATCAAAAATCGCCTTTCCTGTGCCTACCAAGTAAGTTCCCTCCTGGGTAATAACTTCGGTGATTTTATATCCCACTTGATTGATCTCCTTGATCAAACTTTCTTTTTGGGATTCTGTTATATCAGGCTTTACTTGTATGATCATAGCTTAACCTTGTTTTACGCTTTGTATAAAGTTTTTAATGTCTTTTTGCAAATCATTGGAATTATGAAGCACCTTGATAAAAGCACTTCCAATGATGGCTCCATTGCTATAAGAAGATGCTTTAGCAAAAGTAGAGTTGTCAGAAATCCCAAACCCAATCAGACGGGGGTTGGACAAATTCAAGGCTTTCACCCTTTCAAAATATGCTACCTGTTCCGGAGAAATACCAGATTTTGCACCTGTGATACTGTGGGAGGACACCATATAGATAAATCCATCCGAATACTGGTCTATTTCCTTCACCCTTTTTTCGCTGGTCTGCGGTGAAATCAGGAAAGTATTTCTCAAATTATAATGGTCAAATATGGATTTGTACTCATCCAAATACTGCTGCATGGGAAGATCGGGTAAGATCAATCCATCCACACCCACCTCCTGGCATTTTTTACAAAATTCCTCTATCCCATATTGCATGATAGGATTTAAGTACCCCATCAATACCACAGGGATGGAAATTTTATCCCTAAACCCCTCCAATTGGTCAAACAGCTTTTTTAGGCTCATTCCATTTTTCAGGGCAACCATATTGCTCTCCTGGATGGTGGGGCCATCAGCAACTGGGTCTGAATAGGGTACCCCAATTTCAATAATATCGGCACCTGCTTCTTCAATAGATTGCATAACAGGCAAGGTATCTTCTAATTCGGGAAAACCAGCAGTAAAATAGATGGAAAGAATGTCTTTTGATTTATTTTCAAATAATTGATCGATTCGGTTCATACGTTTAAGCATTCTGATTTTAGTTTAAAGTCCATTTGGACTGATAACCAACTTTTTTTTCACCTCTGGCTTAATAGCCTCCCCATTTGATATATGTTTCCAAATCCTTGTCTCCTCTACCTGAAAGATTCAGTACAATTATATCCGATGATTTGAATTTCACCTCCTTCACTGCTGCCAAGGCATGGGCAGATTCTATGGCGGGAATTATCCCTTCCAAACGGCTGAGTTCTATCCCTGCTTTCATGGCATCTTCATCTTTCACTGCAAAAAATTCTCCTCTTCCCACATCAAACAAATGTGCATGTACCGGACCAATGCCTGGATAATCAAGCCCTGCTGAAATGGAATGAGGTTCTACTACCTGCCCATCCTCAGTTTGCATCAAAAGTGTTTTGCTGCCATGAAGTACTCCCGGTTTACCCAAAATGGTGGTGGCAGCTGATTTCCCTGAAGAAATCCCCAAACCAGCAGCTTCTACAGCTATCAGCCTTACACTTTCCTCATTATAGTAGTGGTAAAACGCTCCTGCGGCATTACTTCCTCCACCTACACAGGCAATGACCAAGTCAGGATTTTCTTTCCCTTCTTTTTCTTTTAATTGCTTTTTGATCTCTTCACTGATCACCGATTGAAAACGGGCAACCATTTCAGGATAAGGATGAGGGCCAACTACCGACCCGATTATATAATGAGTATCTACAGGGTTGCTGATCCACTGTCTCAATGCTTCATTTGTAGCATCCTTCAGGGTTTTGCTACCAGAATTGGCAGGAACAACCTCTGCACCCAAAATGCGCATACGCTCCACATTGGGTTTTTGCCGTTCCATGTCAACGGCTCCCATATATACGGTGCAATCCATCCCCATTAATGCACAAACAGTTGCTGTAGCCACCCCGTGTTGACCTGCACCCGTTTCAGCAATGATGCGCTTTTTGCCCAGCTTTTTGGCTAGGATTATCTGACCAATTGTATTGTTGATCTTATGGGCTCCCGTGTGGCATAAATCTTCTCTTTTCAGGTAAATCTTTGCCCCATACTTTTCAGACATCCTCTTGGCATAATACAAGGGAGTAGGCCTGCCTACATAATCCTGTAAAAGGGAATGAAATTCTTTTTTGAACTCCTCGGACTCCATGATTTTTTCATAATTGTCCCGGAGTTCCTCTATATTGGGTTGTAGCATTTCCGGGATATACGCCCCTCCAAATTTGCCATAAAACCCTTTTTTATCAACTTCAATTTTCATTTTATTATCTTTCAATTTTCTCTTAATGCTTCTACAAACCGCCTGATTTTTCCGATATCCTTTAAACCTGGAGATTCTTCAAATTTTGAATTGATATCTACTCCCACCAATTGGGGAACCTTATTGGCCAAAGCATGTATCATGGAAGCGCTATCTTCATCAATCCCGCCACTGAGCAGAAACTGCTTTTTAAGAGGGTATTGCTCCAACAGGGCCCAATCAAATTTCCTCCCTGATCCCCCATACATTTTAGTTTGGGTATCAAAAAGAAAGTATTCTATATATGGCTCGAATGGTTCCAATGATTTCCAGTTCACTTGATCCTCGACCCTAAATACTTTGATGATTTTAACTGCGGATTGCTGATGAAGTTTTTTTACAAATTTCAAATCCTCATCCCCATGTAACTGGACAAAGGAAAGCCCATAATCATTAACCGTACCCAATACTTCTTCCAAACTGGCATTGACAAATACTCCCACTTTGGAAACCGGAAAGGAAGAAAATTCCTGCCCTTCTTTTTCTCCGGCATAACGGGAAGATTTTGGATAAAATATCATCCCCATTAAATCCGGCCCCACTTCCCGGATCAATGTTTGAATATTTTCAGGTTCCCGCATGCCACAGACTTTTACCTGCATATTATTGGTTGAGGTTTTCAAAATCAGGGCTTAACTCCTTGTATTTGCTCATAAAATTATAAGCCGCCTGGTGTGGTCGGATGGACTTCATGAAATTTTCTCCAATCAAGAATCCATCAAAACCTGACCTTTTCAAATCCACTAAAGTCTGGGGATCTGAAATGCCACTTTCTGAAATTTTAACAAATTCTGAAGGGATCTTATTCACCAAATCCAAAGAAGTCTCTAATGAAACTTCAAAAGATTTTAAACTCCTATTATTTACTCCTACCAAATCCAAATGGGAGTTAAGAGATCGTTCCAATTCTTCTTCATCATGAACTTCCATCAGCACTTCCAAGCCTAAAGTATGCGCAAATTTGGCAAGTTCTTCCAACCTATTTGGGTCCAAGGCCGCAGCAATCAATAGAATACAATCTGCACCGATGGATTTGGCTTCAATGATCTGATATTCATCAATCACAAAATCCTTTCTCAGGATGGGACAAAAATTAAATTTTCTGGCAGTAGTCAAATCATCATTGGATCCACCGAAAAATTCCTTGTCTGTCAAAATCGACAATGCAGAAGCTCCTGCTTGCATATAACCAATGCTGGTTTTTTCAACAGAAGCTGTTCCATTGATTAATCCTTTGGAAGGAGATTTTCTTTTAAATTCCGCAATGATCCCTGTCTTATCAGGCCGGGTCACATACTTTTTCATGGACACCACCCTGTTTTCATAGAAAATACTCTTTTCAAGTAACTTCACAGGTACTAGGGATTTCCTCTCAGCTACTTCCTCTTTTTTATGGGCAATGATTTTGTCTAATATATTCATGACTCAATATTATGCTATCGAAATTGATGTTTTGGGATTGACAAGCTTATTAAATACTTTCAGTGCTTTACCACTTTTTAGGGACTCTTCTGCCTTGTCAATGGCCTCTGGGAAACTTAATTTTTGATTGGCTGTATATAGTGCCGCAGCAGAATTAGCAATAACTACTGAATTCTGGGCCTCTGTACCTTTTCCTTTGAGGATATTCTGGAAAACTTTAGCCGACTCTTCAATAGTAGCACCTCCTTGGATGGCATCAGGTTTTACCTCTTTAAGTCCAATAGATTCTGGAGATACCAACCTTTCCCCTTGATTGGAAATCAATTTGAATTCTCCTGTAAGAGATATTTCATCATACCCATCAAGGGAGTGCAAGATACTGAATTTCACATTGTTATTCTGGTAAAGGTAACTGTACAATCTGGCCAATTCCAAACTAAACACCCCCACCAATTGCTTTTTGGGGAAACTGGGGTTTACCATGGGCCCTAACATATTAAAAAAAGTTTTTACCCCCAATTCCTTCCGGATTGGCCCCACATTTTTCATGGCTGGATGGAACAAAGGTGCATGCAAAAAACAGATGCCAGCCTCATCCAATCCCCGCTTTATCTCATCCATGTCATTGGAAAACTGGTACCCAAAATGCGCTAACAAATTAGAAGACCCACAAATAGATGAAACCCCATTATTACCATGTTTGGCTACGTTTTGGCCTGCTCCTGCTACAATAAAGGAAGATAGTGTCGAAATATTGAAAGTATCTTTACCATCTCCTCCGGTTCCACAAAGATCAATAGCATCATATTCGGCGATTTCTACCGGTATGCATAATTCTAACATGGCCTCTCTAAAGCCCGCCAACTCCTCCACAGTAATGCACCTCATCATATAGACAGTCATAAAAGCAGCAATTTGACTTTGGTTGTATTGGTTGGTGGCAATTTTTTTGAGTACCTCCTTGGCTTGTGACTTGCTCAAGGTCCGGTGTTCGATAAGATGATTTAATATATCTTTCATGATATTTTCCTTTTGGCTGGAATCCTCGATCCCTGTGATTATTTGAAATCAGGTGTTTTTCCTGAATTTTTGGTTGAAATCCCCTACAATATAAAAGGGTTTAGCCCTTTATCCAATTTGACATAATTTGTTTCCCATGCTCAGTCAGGATACTTTCTGGGTGAAACTGAACCCCTCTCACTTTAAAGGATTCATGTCTAACGGCCATTATTTGACCATCCGGTGTTTTTCCAGTAATCACCAACTCCTTAGAAAGTGTACTTTCATCTATTACCCAACTATGATAACGGCCAATTTTGAATTTTTTGGGAACACCTTCAAATAATAAGTCATCCTGAACTTTAACCTCAGACGCAACCCCATGAACAACTTCTGTAAGGTTATTCAGACCACTCCCGAAAGCCTCTCCTATGGCCTGATGTCCCAAACAAACCCCCAAAATATCTTTTTCTTTGGCGTATTTTTTGATTAGGTCTGGCATGATCCCAGCTTCTGCAGGAACTCCCGGCCCTGGAGAAAGCAAAATTTTATCATATTCAGCCACAGCCTCCACCGAAATTTTATCATTTCGGAAAACGTCCATTTGATCTCCATACCCCAGGTCCCTGATCAAGTAAACCAGGTTGTATGTAAAAGAATCGTAATTATCTAGAACTAATATTTTCATTTTTTTCCTTTGGATGTTTAAAGGTTCAAATGTTGAAATGTTTTAATGTTATAAAACTTCCTTTTTCCCATTATCCCCTCCAATTATTTTTATTTTCAAGTTTATCCAGGTAATTGATAAAGCTTTAAATCTTTCTGATAGTAAGGCAATTCACCTTTGAGAATTTTATTTTCTGGATATTATACCCACCATTCCTTTCAAATTAAGCAAATTGGCTTCGTACATATCCTGCAGAGCCTTGCATATAGGAAGAATTTCCTAAAATATTTGTTACTGTTATACTCAATCTCTTCTAGAATATTATTGGAAACTAAAACTGCTCCCCTTATTAACTGATCCCTTGTTCTTTAATTTCTACCTAAAGGGTAAAAATTGGACAAATCATATAATTTCAACCCAAAACCAGTTGTTTCTTGCTAAAACCTTAAATCCTCAAAACAGTAAATTTTGCCAACACTTTCAATATACCCCCTTTCAAAACTCCTTAAACGTTCTCCGCGGCCTTGAGGGCTACCCTGAGGGCTTCAAGTTTATTGGTGACTTCCTGGAGTTCGCTTTCGATGGAGGACTTGGCTACCACCCCTGCTCCAGCTTGAAGCCTGAGATGGTTATTTTCAGACACAAAAGAACGGATCAATATGGCATGGTTGAAATCCCCGTCAAATCCCAAGAATCCAATGGCTCCTCCATAGAACTTTCTGCTAGTATTTTCCAGTTTATCAATAATCTCCATGGCACTGTATTTGGGTGCACCGGAAAGCGTTCCTGCAGGGAAGGTGTCAGCCACCAATTGTAATGGGTTGGCAGATTCCGGTAATATTCCTGTCACCTTGGACACCAGGTGGATGACGTGGGAATAATACTGGATTTCCTTAAACACTTCTACTTCTACCTTTTCTGATGATCGGCTCAGATCATTTCTGGCCAAATCCACCAACATTACATGCTCTGAATTTTCCTTGGGGTCATCATATAATTTCCGGGCGAGATCTGCATCCGCTTGATCATTTCCAGTTCTTTTAAAGGTCCCAGCTATGGGATATATGGTGGCCTTTTTGTTTTTCACAACAATTTGTGCTTCAGGGGAGCTTCCAAACACCTTGTAAGACCCATAGTCAAAATAAAACAAATAAGGCGAAGGATTGACTGAACGCAATGCCCTATAAACATTGAATTCATCCCCTTTAAATCCAGTGGTATAACAGCGGGAAAGCACAATTTGGAAAACATCCCCTCTAAAGCAATGTTCCCTTCCTTGGCGAATAATATCCAAAAACTCATTATCCGTATAATTGGAAGTTTCCTCTCCTACCAATTTGAATTGGTAACTAGGGATATTTTTATTGTTTAGGAGGGTTTCAATTTGATCAATACTGCTCCCCTCTTCCTGACCATCCACATGGTGCTCAAAAATGTAAAGTTCATTTTTGAAATGGTCCACCACTATTACATTTTTATATACAGAATACAGCACCTGGGGAACATCAGATTCCTTGGTGTTTTCCAATTTGATATCCTCAAAATAGGCCACTGCATCATATTGCATGTAACCGAAAAGACCATTGGTAATAAACTTAAAATCATTTTTCTCCTCTTTGAATCGGCCTGAAAATCCCCTTAAAGCATCAACTAACTTGTCATTTGGAGAAAGCGTGTAGGATTGTGACTGGTCAAGGGGCAGGTTCTCCTTTATCTTGCCAGAATTAAAAGAAAAAGTGGCCAAAGGATTAAAACAAATATAGGAAAAGCTATTATCCTGCCCGTGGTAATCAGAACTTTCCAACAAAATGGGATTCTTAAATTTGTCCCTAATCTGAAGGTAGATACTCACCGGTGTAATGGTATCAGCCAAAAGCTTTTTATACCTGGTTTTAATTTTAAAATTTTGCACTGTGTCCATGATTTAAGGTGAAATTGGAAATAAAAAAGGCTTACCGGGAAAATCCAGCAAGCCTTTTATTTAATATATTTTGGTCTCAATTTTAGGCAATAGCTAGCTTATCTTCCCGCTGAAGAAGTTCACTTTGCCACCACCAATATTGAGTATTTACCTTTTCCATAACTTGATTTCCCGCAAAGTTAAAAAGCCATTTTATTTTACAAAATAATTAATTGCAAAAAATAATACTTTTAATATCAATTATCCTGATCATTTCATTTCCTCCTTATAAAAACCCGCTCATTATCAACTGAATATATTAAACACCAGTAGTTTGTATTTTTTAGGAGTGTAAGATAAGAAATGAAAAAGAGTCTGGACAGTCGTTAAAATTGCTATATCTTTGTTTTCTTAAAAGTTTTAGATATGAAGAAAGGCATTTCAAAATACTATAAAAGAACCTTTGATGATTATCAGGTGCTCGTTCAGGTCAACCCTGAAGATTATTCTGGCATCGAATTAATCATACATCCATCAGGGAAAATCGAAAAAACGATTATGGATTATGATGAAGAAATCTATGATGATCTTAAGGTTGATGAATTTGAACCCTGCAGTCCATTGGAGTTCAACTTATTCCTAAAAGGGGTAAAATAACCCCTATCAGAATTATTGATCATTATCCTCTTCCCCTTGATGCCAATGATGGGGCAATTCTTTTTCCTCCAATTTGATCAATTCCTCATCCTCAAAGGTTGCCAATAGGTAAAACCGGTCATCCCTGACAACCCGGTAAGTCTTTAAATTTCCCTCAAGACTACTGATCACTGCATTTTTATTTTGACGAAGAAAGGCCCTTTCCTCCATTCCAATTTCATATTTAGGTTTGGATTGGAAAACCGCACAACTCCCCAAAACCAAGGTAACACTTAATATTAACAGTAGATTTTTCATAATAAAGGTTGTTTTTAATCAACTTAAGAAAATATACAAAAACATTGCCATTTTTTCATCCTGACTCCTAACAGGTTATAAATTCAACTCATTTATTTTGTAATGGGCTTTTGGAAAGGAAAGTTTTTAGCTTACCTTTGTATCCGAGCGGCACGACCAGCTCCCGCTGAATCCCCCAGGTCCGGAAGGAAGCAAGGGTAAGTGGTTGTAGCGGTGCGATGCCGCTTCTTTTTTTACTTTTTCATTAATTGTCAAAATTACATTTATTTTATTACCTGATTATAAAAATAATCAACTACCTTTACGAACAAGATTCTAACAAACCAAAAACCGTTTTACGATGAAATTCTTTATTGACACAGCCAATCTTGATGAAATCAAGGAAGCCCATGATTTAGGCGTATTGGATGGAGTAACCACCAATCCTTCCCTAATGGCAAAAGAAGGGATCACTGGTGAGGATAATATAAGGGCGCATTACAAGACCATTTGCGACATTGTGGATGACAAAGTAAGTGCCGAAGTGATTTCTACCAACTTTGATGAAATGATCAAAGAAGGTAAAGAACTTGCCAAAATAGATGATAAAATTGTGGTCAAAGTTCCTATGATCAAGGAGGGTGTGAAAGCAATCAAATACCTGAGCAGTGAAGGTATCCGTACCAACTGTACTCTGGTATTTTCTGCAGGCCAAGCTATTTTGGCAGCAAAAGCAGGTGCGACCTATCTTTCTCCATTCATTGGAAGATTAGACGACATCTCCTTTGATGGATTGGACCTGATTGAACAAATCGTTCATATTTACCAAACTTACGGATTTGACACCCAGGTCCTGGCTGCCTCTTTGAGACACACCATGCACTTGGTTAAATGTGCCGAAATGGGTGCTGATGTGGTAACCTGTCCTCTAAAAGTAATTACCGGCTTGTTAAATCACCCATTGACTGATGCAGGATTGGCTAAATTCTTGGCTGACCATGCAAGTGCAGCAGCAAAATAATTGTAATTTAACTTGCATTTTGATCCACTGACTTAATCCTTAGGAATATTGGTCAGTGGATTTTTTTAGTTAATTAAGGAAGGCATTCTGGAACTTTAGAAAAAAGTGGAATTCAATTCCCCAATTCTGAGATCAGTTATTACTATTTTTTTCATTTCGAAATAATAACTTATTGCTACCATCTAAAATCTCAATAGTTTTATTTTATAGAAAACTTTTTTCCCATTTCCTTATCTTTTAAATTTCGCATTCACATTGCTCCAATTATATGTACATCATCAAGGTAAAAGGCAAGGCTAAAATCCCAGATTATATCCAAATCCGGGATGAGAATTTTGTCCTGGTGGCTTATTTCCGTGCTGACAGGCCGCTTAAAAACCTGGAAAAATTTGGCCTTGAAGGCAAGGAAGAAGCCATGGAAGACCTGATTAAATCACTGCCATTTGGCAAATTACAAAAGCTTGAACTTTAATCGAATATGCAATTTTCCAATGAACCTGTTGTCCGCCTAAATAAAGCCTGTATTTTCCAGGGGATAACGGCCATCCTTCAAGATGTTACTTTTCAAATTGACAAGGATGAATTTGTTTTTCTTATTGGGCGGACAGGAAGTGGTAAAAGCTCTTTGCTGAAAACTCTTTACGCAGATTTACCCCTTAAAATGGGACAGGGTTCCGTGGTGAATTATAACCTTAATGAAATTAAATCTAAGGAAGTCCCCTATTTAAGAAGAAAATTGGGGATTGTCTTTCAGGATTTTCAACTATTTACGGACCGAACAGTAGCTGAAAATCTATATTTTGTGATGAAAGCCACAGGCTGGAAAGACAGGTCCAAAATGAAAACCCGAATGGTGGAAGTGCTAATGCGGGTTGGTTTAGGGGGAGCAGCTACCAAAATGCCCCATCAACTTTCCGGAGGAGAGCAGCAAAGGGTGGTTATTGCCCGGGCATTGCTTAATGAGCCTTCTATTTTATTGGCTGATGAGCCCACCGGAAACCTTGATCCGGAAGTAGCTGATGGGATTTTTAAGCTCTTTCAGGAAATCAACAAACAGGGAACAGCTGTTTTAATGGCCACACATAACCATGAATTACTTAGAAAATATCCCTATAGAATTCTGAAATGTGAAAAAGGAAGAGTATTGGATTCCAATGAAACGGAAATATTGGAAGCCAAAAAGGAATGAAAATTCTGCAAAACTCCAAACTTAATCTTTACTGGTTGTCCCTCTCTTTTTCCAAGGGATAGGCTAATTGTGTAATGCCGAATGTTTAAGGCCAGAAGGAAAATAGGAAATCAAAAATATGATACGGCGTTCTTTATTCTTTTTTTCCCTGGCTCTAATAGGCAACTGGATATTATATCCAAATACACTGCGGGGGACTACCCCATTTCAAGGGTAGTCTGTAATAATGCTTTCCAGGCATCCATGGTTTTCCCCTCATGAAGCAACTCCTGTGCATATTGATGCAAATGTATTACCAACCCCTCCTTATCATTTTGAAACCTTACTTTCATTTCCCTGATTTCATCCCTATTCCCAAATTCTTCAATATCTTCTTTCAAAGGTAATTGGGGCACATTCCCAAGTTTCCCCAAATCATTTCCTGTCAACACCATGCTAAAGCGTATGGGCTCTGGGATTTGGTCCACTCCGATCCCAATATTTTTTACAGGCTTTTCCACTTCAAACAATGCTTGCCCTTGCGCATGGCAATACCAATTTCCTCCCATTCTAGCTACAGCATCCAATTTATGGGGATCAATTTTTCCCTGATCATCAAATAGCTCATCTTTAAAATGAGCCAACAGAATTTCACAAATCACCAAATTGGCAGCTCCTCCTTCCTTCCCAAAAGAAATTATATCCCTCACTCTGCATTCAAAAGCAGCAGGGGATTCCTTTACCCGGGGCGGTTTCACTATTTGAGATGGCATTTCAGAAAATCCCGCTTTTACAAATTCATTAACCCCTTTTGGATATTCTGTGCTGGACAAAGACATCTGTTGAACCATGGAATAACTAACAATATTAATCACCACTTCGGGTACTTCTTTTACATTTTCCAGGCTATGCTTCGTTGTATTATTTCTAACTCTTCTTGCAGGAGAAAAAATCAAAAGGGGTGGATTGGATCCAAAAGCATTAAAAAAGCTAAAGGGGCTGAGGTTTACCAAACCCTCCTGGTCCATGGTACTTGCAAAAGCAATTGGCCTAGGGGCTATGGCACCTAACATCAAACCATGAAATTCAGCAACTGAAACATCCTTGGGGTCAATGATTTTCATAGATTATGGGTAAAAATTTCCATTTATTTCAATCCCAAAGACAAAATATCATAATTATCCAGCAATTCTGCTAATCATAAGCCAATAAGTTCAGGATTAGAACAAAAAGTAGCATTTGAATGCTTTGGCATTTTTGTTTAATTTACCTTTAGATAAGCCCTAAACTAATGAATCCAAAATTCCTAAAAGCTTTAATCCTTTTGGTTCTAACCCTACCCATTTCGGTTTTTGGCCAAAGGATTTCCGGAAGTTCCACATTAAAAATCGATGATAACCTCAACGAGCGGATTTTTTCAATTTCCCAATTAGAGTTTTTTGAGGACAAGGAAAACACACTTGAATTTAAGGATGTTGTAGCCCCTGATTTTCAGGACAATTTTAAAATACGGCCTTCCTTTTCAAAGAATAAATTTGATATCCATAACACTTATTGGGTTAAGCTATCTATCGAAAAAACTCCCGAAAGCAATAAAAAATGGTTGATGGAATTTTATGACCAAACCATAGATTCCATAGAGGTATTTGCCCCCGATGGAACTGGTGGGTATGAAAAGTATAAATTTGGTGATGCTCATTCTTTCCAAACCAGGTTATTTTCCCATAAAAACTTTGAACTGATCCTTAACAATAACGAAGAGGGAATTGACAACTATTACATCAAAATCAGATCAAATCAAAAAGCAGACATCCGGATTGCCATCCGCTCTTTAAACCGGTTCATCTATTATGCCCTCAATGAGTATTTTGTTTACGGTATTTTTTATGGCATGATAGCAATTATCGGATTATACAACCTCCTGGTTTATACAGCGGTAAGGGAAATCAAATACCTATATTACACTTTTTACCTTGCCAGTGTGGGGATTTATGCCATGTGTGTGGATGGCATAGCTTTCCAATACCTATGGCCTAACCACCCTTCCTGGAACCAAATTGCCAATGGAATATTCAGTTATTCCATTGTTCTTTGGGCCATATTGTTCTCTATAAGATTTTTAAATATCAAGCACCGCTCCCCAAAGATCCATCAATTTCTTTTAGCCATTTTAGGCATCAAATCAGTGCTGTTTCTGGTAGGCTTAATCTGGGATCCAAAGTTATTTGAAATTAGGTATTATGACATCATTCCTTTTTCCTTTATCTTTTTTGCCAGTATCTATATATGGTCAAGAGGCTATAAGGTAGCCCGATTTTTCGTAATTGCTTACGGTGTTTTGTTTTTTGGTGTAGTAATCAAGGTTTTGGTAAATACTGCCATTATCCCCCATATGACCCTGATTTATTATAGTCTTCATATTGCTTTTTTGTTGGAAATGTTACTATTAACTTTTGCATTGGGTGACCGGATCAGGATCCTTAAAAACAACCGGGACAGGGCCATGAAAAGAGCCATCAAACAAATAGAAATTAACTATGCCCTTAAAGAAAAGGTAACTCAGGAACTGGAGCTCAAAGTGGAAGAAAGAACCCGGGAATTGAAAGATAAAAACCAGCTTTTAGAAAAATATAACGAGCAGTTGATGGAAAAAGATGAAGAAATCAAACGCTTCAACGCCATCCTGGACAAAGACAATTGGAAACTAAAAAGCAGCATCAAAGCATCCTTCCAAGCAAGGCTTACAAATAAGTTATTGTCCTATGAGGAAATCCAAAAGATTTTTCCGGATCAAGCAGCCTGTTTCAGGTACCTGGAGGAATTCAAATGGGGACAAGGATTTGTATGTCGTCACTGCGGCAACACCAAATTTTCCAAAGGCCCCAAGTTATTTACAAAAAGATGCTCCAAGTGTGGCCATATAGATTCAGTAACTGCAGGAACGGTTTTCCATGGCATCAAATTCCCCATCGAAAAAGCATTTTATATCGCCTATTCCACCATTTCCAATTCGGAAAAACAAACCCTGGACCAACTTTCTGAACAGTTGGATTTACGCAGAAATACCGTTTGGACCTTTAAAAAGAAAATCCAACAGCTAATTCAGGAAAAAGGCTTGATAAATCCCCATTGGCAGGACATCCTTTGGCTTGAAGACAATAAGGTGAAAACCAAATAATATTTTTTTTACCAAATTTTCATTTCCATTAATTTATGCATCTCCTCTTAATTAGTATTTAAAGGAGATAACAAAACAATAAACCTCCTATAAACCCTCATAAAAGCTGTTTTTTACCGATATTAATCCGATATTTATTGTTGCTAATTCTCTATAATTTCAAGCCAACCCCCCCTTATTTTTTTTGATTTTTATCCGGCTTATCAATCTTTAACCTACCTTTTATTTCGCAAAGGGCGCTCTTGCAAACGATTGAAAATTTATTTGGAATTAAATTAGTAAAACCCAAAACCCAAACTCTTATGATTAACTCTTTACGAAACAGTAAGGAATCATGGAAACCCAAAATCCCTTATTTAGGAAAGCTATGGATGTTAATGGTAATGGCATTTTTGACCATTACCTTCTCCACAATTGCTCAACAAACAAATGTCTCGGGAACGGTATCAGACCCAAATGGGGAACCGATCCCCGGTGTAAACATTTTGGAAAAAGGAACCAATAATGGTACGGTAACCAATCTGGATGGTGAGTTCTCCTTTACAGTGAGTTCACCTGATGCAAGTTTGACTTTTTCATTTATCGGATTTCAAAGCCAGGAAATAACTTTAAATGGCCAGACCAACCTGAACGTAATCTTAACGGAAAGTATCAGTTCACTGGAGGAAGTGGTAATCATTGGTTATGGTACGCAAAGGGAAAAAGATTTGACTTCTGCTATTACAACAATAAAATCGGATGAAATTGTCCGAACTCCAACTTCCAATGCCATGCAATCCCTGCAAGGTAGAGTTGCCGGTGTGCAAATTGTAAGCAGCGGTGCTCCAGGCTCCTCCCCAACAGTACGGGTTAGGGGTGTGGGATCATTTGAAGGAGGTGCCGCCCCATTGTATGTAGTGGATGGGATGTTTTTTGAAAACATCGACTTCCTAAACCCCAATGACATTGAAACCATTTCAGTATTGAAAGATGCCTCTGCAGCTGCCATTTATGGTGTTAGGGCCTCTAACGGAGTGATTCTGATCGAAACCAAAACCGGAAATTACGAGCAGAAACCAGAAATAGTTTATGATGGTTATTATGGTACCCAGGTACCTCAAAATGTTTTGCAAATGGCCAACACCCAACAATTTGTTCAATATGTGAACGAAACTGGTTCAGCCGCAGACATTGCTTTTGTCAACAATGCCATGCAACGTTATGGCCGTAGCCGGATAGATCCCAATATTCCAGCCGTCAATACCGATTGGTATTCAGAAATTATGAGCCCGGCCTCCATCCAAAACCACAGTTTATCCTTTAATGGAGGGTCGGAAAAAACTAAATACTCTATTGGAGGAAGTTATTTCGACCAAGAAGGTTTACTTAATGAGACCCGAAACAATTATAAAAGGGTTAACATCAGGGCCAAAATGGATACTGAGATTAGGGATTGGATCACCGTAGGGGGCAATTTTAATTTCTCTGTAGCCAGACAATATGTGGGAGAAAATGCGGCTTGGTTTAGAAGCTATTTTGCCGTTCCAATCATTCCTGTTTATGACGAAACGAATACGGCTGCTAATCCTTTCCAATTGTCCAATGCCCAACAAATTGGTTACAGGGGTAGTCAAAACCCCTTTTATCCACTTTTATATAATGACAACAGGAAAAACATTGCCAAAATCAATGGTAACTTCCATTCTGAAATTCAAATCATTCCAAATATTCTCCGGTTCCGAACAGCATACAACTACAAATTGGAAACGATCAATGACCGAAATTTGAATTTTGCTTTTAATGATGGGGTTACCGAATCCCAATCTTCTATCAGAAGGCAAAGTTTCAGTGCCTATGATCAAATTTGGGACAACTTCTTCACTTATTCGAATTTCTTTGGAGATCATAACTTAACAGTAACACTTGGCCATTCCTTTAGAAGTGAATACAGTGAGGTTTTATTTGCCAGAGGGGAAGGAATTACTCCCAATCCAACTTGGGAAAACGAACAGTACTGGTACCTATCCAATGCCCAAAATTTTGACCTTAATTCCATTGGAGATTCAAATGGCTCTACCATTAATTCTCGCCTTTTTTATCAATCATTCTTTGGAAGAGTCGCATATAATTTTGATGAAAGGTACTTATTGTACGGAACCTTCCGTAGGGATGGTAATAATAAATTCCAGAAAAAATGGGGTAATTTCGCCACAGTTGCTGCTGGGTGGGCTATTACAGAAGAAGATTTCTTCCAAGTGGATGGCATAGACTTTTTAAAATTAAGGGCCTCATGGGGACAGCTGGGTAATGACGGTATCAGCCCTTCAGTGGGAGTTCCCACCCTGGAAGAAACCAGTGCAGCGATCAATGATGTCCGGGTGATTGGTAGAAGATTAAACCCAACATTTGACCTGATCGAACAATGGGAAACAACCGTCGAGAAAAACTTTGGATTGAACGCTAGATTTTTCGGAGACCGTTTATCCCTGGAAGCTGATTATTTTATCAGAGATACTGAAAACCTTTCCGTCAGCATCATCCCCCCTGTTTTCCGTTCTACGGAACGTAGAAGTGTCGGGGAAATCAGAAACCAAGGATTGGAAGTTTCCATAAACTGGAAAAATGCTGTTTCCAACGAATTCTCCTATTATATCGGAGGAAATTTTGCAACACTTAAAAATACCGTTCAAGGCCTAGGGGGTGCGGATGGTTTAGGTGCAGGATCTGCAGAATTCCGACAAATTTCTCGCATCGGCGAACCCTATCAAGCATTTTTTGGCTACGAGGTGGTAGGTGTGTTCCAAAGTGAAGAACAAATAAATAACAGTGGTTATACCCAGGAATTTATTAATGACAACAATCTGGTTCCAGGAGATTTCATTTTCAGGGACCAAAATGGAGACATGGTGGTCAATGATGAAGACAGGGTAATCCTTGGATCTTTCCTACCTGACCTCACCTATGGGGTCAACCTGGGAATTACTTACAAAAACCTGGATTTCTCTGCACTGATTCAAGGCCAATCAGGTCATGATATCCTCAACAGAAAAAGAGGGGAAGTCATCTTTACCAATGACACCAACATTGATGCTGAACTGGTCAAAAACCTCTGGAGAGGTGAAGGCACTTCCAATCGTTACCCTTCTGCTGCTGGAATAAGAAAAGGGTGGAACCAAAATATGAGCGATTATTTCGTAGAAGATGGTTCTTACTTCAGAGTACAAAATGTCCGGTTGACTTACTCCCTGCTTGACAAAGAATTGATGGGAATGATGATGCCGGCAACCAGCATCACCCTAACAGCGGAAAGGCCGCTGACGGTTTTTAATTACAACGGGTTTAATCCAGAAGTAGCTAATGGAATAGACCGACAGGTTTACCCAATCCCGGCTGTGTACACTGTAGGATTAAACGTCAAATTTTAATTAATAAACCAAGCAAACCATGAAAAATATAATATATAAAATATATGCCTTGGCAATGATATTGGCGCTGACCTTCACCACGTCTTGTAATGACCTGCTGGATGAGCCGTTAGAAAATGAACTCATTGCCCAAGAAACTGATTATTCCCAGTCAGAAGATATGGTCCTAATGCTTTATGGAGCATATGGCCAGTTTTATAATCTGCAATGGGAAACTTTCCCCATTATCTCCGTAAGGGGGGATGACGTCAATGCAGCTGGGGACCAGTTTCCTTTAATTGAAACTGATGAATTCCGCTATGACAGAAATTTCTGGATGTATAATTCTACCTGGCTGAACCTTTATTCCGATATTTTGTATTGGCATGGCGCCATGGAAGAAATCCAAAAATACGAGGAAGCAGGTGCCAATTCCACCAATTCCCAACAATATATTGCTGAAATTAAAGTATTGAGGGGGTTTGAACTTTTACAGCTTGCCAGATTGTGGGGAAGCATTCTTATACCGGAAAGCTCAGAGCCCAGCCATTTATTTAATGTGGAATTATCCACCTTTGAAGAGGTCATGCAACACATTTCCGACCAAATGGATGAGGCAATCCCTACCCTTCCTAGTGTCCATCCCAATCAGCGTTCGGATATACGCGGAGGCGTAACCCGTTCCACTGCATTGGCAGTAAAAGCAATGGCTCAGCTGGAACTGCAAAATTACCAACAGGTGGCTGATGCTACTGGACAAATTATTAGCAGTGGTTTGTTCACCTTGCAACCTGATTATTACCAATTATTTAAAATTCCAGGAAAATTAAGCGACGAGAACCTCTTGGAGCTTCAATATTCAGATTATGGAACATCTACAGGTACTGTAAACAGGTATTTATGGAACTTTTTCGGCCCATCAAGTTGGACTCCTGCAGTAGCAGGTGCCAGTTCCGGATGGGGCTTCTGGGAACCCAGTGTAAAATATATCAAGTTTATGCTTGACCGGGGAGAACGGGAAAGGCTCCAAACAACAGTATTGTTTACCCCTGATGGAATTTCAGAGATCCAATCCGATCCTAATTATTCTGACCTTCCAAATTGGATTTCCAATGAATCACCCGACGGGGATATTTTCAACAACCATCCCAGGTATAATTTCCTGAGCGGTAAGCATTACTTACCCTCCGTGCAATTAACCGAAGGAAGGTTTAACTATGGAGAAAATAAAAATTTCACTTGCATTAGGTATTCAGAAGTACTGCTTATGCACGCAGAAGCATTGGTCAATGGAGCAACCAGTTCTGCAATGTCTGCAGATGACGCAGTCAATGCGGTAAGATCCAGGGTGGGGTTGGGAAATATTACCGGAGTAACATTAGATCAGGTACTGGATGAAAAATTCGCTGAGTTTGGCATGGAATGGGGTATTCGTTTCTATGACCTTGTCCGCTATGGTAGGACTTCAGAATTGAACTACGGCGGTAGAGAATACGAACCAACGGAAGACCGGTTTCTCCCTTATCCTTTGGGGCAACAGGGAATTCTACCTCAGTTAAAAGAAGCAGCCGACCAAGGCTAATGACTCAGGGATTTTACCATTCAAAAAAATACTATGCAGATGAAAACCTTTAATATGATAATAGCAGCATTGCTCCTTTTAAGCTTTGGCTGTGATGATGAATATATTGATGATATCCAACATGTTGATCCGGGTTCCGATGAAGAAAGCCCGGAAGTAATGATCGACTACCCATTAGAGGGAACAATGATACGGGTGACGGAAGATGTGACCCCAATCAACATCCAATTCGAAGTAACAGATGATATAGAAATCCAATCTATAACCGTGAGCTTGGATGGAAGTGAAATTGCCACATTTGATAGTTTTATAGATTACAGAAGGGCAATTGAGGAATTTACTTATGAAAACCTCACCAATGGTCAACACACACTTACCATTGTTGCCACAGACATCAATGGAAAGTCCACAACAAGCAGTGTTAATTTTGAAAAAGTCCCTCCATATAATCCTGAATATGACGGTGAAATATTTTACATGCCATTTGATGGAGACTATATGGAATTGGTAAGCATCACAGAAGCAACCACAGTGGGTAACCCAGGGTTTGCTGGAGAGAGTGTCGAAGGCTTAAATGCCTATGCGGGTGCAACTGGATCTTACCTAACCCTTCCCACTACAGGGTTATTGAATAATGAAATCAGTGCTTCATTCTGGTATAAAATAAATGCTGACCCTACAAGGGCAGGGATTTTAGTAATTGGACCTCCAGATCCGGACAACCCCAATTCCCAAAACGATAGAACTGAAGGATTCAGGTTCTTTAGGGAAGGGGGCCCCACCAATCAGATCTTTAAATTAAATGTCGGGAATGGTGATGGAGAAAATTGGTTTGACGGTGGTGCTGCAGCATCTATTGACCCCACTACTAACACTGGATGGGTCCATATGGCTTTTACCATTTCTGAAGCAGCATGTGCAGTTTACATCAATGGAGAAGTGGTCAGCCAGGGCAGCTTTCCTGGAATTAGCTGGGCGGAATGTGATATTATTTCCATTGCATCAGGTGCTCCGAGGTTTACTGGATTCAACCACTTATCTGATTTGAGCTTTATTGATGAATTACGAATCTTTAATAAAGCCCTTACAGCAAGTGAGATTCAGGAAATCATGGCAAACGAACAACCTTAAGCCTATTGTTGATAACCAAAAGGACCCGGAAAATTTCCGGGTCCTCATTTAACTTTACTCGTAAAAAATGCGGTATTCTCTGCTTCTTTTAGTCTGCCTTGCCCTTTTTTTCAGATGTAATGATGATGAAAACGGGGATCCATCTTTTGGGTTGTTGGAGGTTTCTGCAGGGGATTTGACAATCAATTTGAATGCTCCTATAACTGAAAACATTCCTGTAGACCGATCTATTACCCTAACATTTTCAAGTCCGGTTTCACCTTCTCATGTGGCGGGGGCGATCACCTTGCATGAAGGAAACACTCCGGTCAACATTACCACCAACCTCCTATCCGGAAATCGATCTGTCGTGATCAATTCCCAGGGAGTTTTGAAAAGGGGAACCCAATACCGGATAGAAATATCAAATTCTCTAAAAAGTGCCAATGGAGTTAACTTTCCAAGAAAAGAGGTGTTTTTCAAGACCATCCTTGAGGAAATTCAAGTTGGATCATTCACCATCGAAAACAGTAATTCAACTCCAACCGGAACCATTGTTGATGTTCCTGTTTCCTTTTCCATAAAGGTCCAATTTTCAATCCCCATCGATCAGGAATCCCTGCAAAATGCAATAAGTCTTAACGGACCCAATGCACCAAATTTGCAATATTCCTTTTCCAATGACGGCCGGGAGGTCACCATTACCGGTAATACCGCTCTCCAATTTCTTTCCCAATACACCCTTGAAATTGATGAATCTTTAAAAGGTATCAATGGCGAAACTTTTGAAGGGTTTACGGAATCATTTTATGCTGAAATTGACGAATCCCCAAAGTTCCCAATGATATCAGAAGAGGAACTGATGACCAAAGTTCAGGCTCAAACATTCCGTTATTTCTGGGATTTTGCCCATGAAAATAGTGGACTCGCAAGGGAAAGGAATACTTCAGGCAATTTGGTCACCATTGGAGGATCAGGCTTTGGGGTAATGGCTTTGATTGTGGGGGTAGAAAGAGGCTTTATCACCAGGAATCAAGCGGTGGAAAGGTGGACCAAAATTGTCAATTTCCTTGCTCAAGCCGATCGATTCCATGGTGTATGGCCCCATTGGATGAATGGTAATACAGGGGAAACCATTCCATTTAGCCAAAGAGATAATGGTGGTGATTTGGTTGAAACAGCCTTCATGATTCAGGGACTGCTTTCCGTTAAAGCTTACCTGAATCAAAACATTCCGGAGGAGAAAGCAATCATAGATACCATCACCCAACTTTGGCATGAAGTGGAATGGGATTGGTACACACAAGGGGGGCAAGATGTTTTGTATTGGCATTGGTCTCCTGAATACCAGTGGGAAATAAACCTTCCCATAAGAGGTTATAATGAATCTTTGATTGTATACGTACTGGCAGCATCCTCCCCTACTTACCCTATTGAAAAGGCAGTTTATGATCAGGGCTGGGCCAGACAAGGAGGAATCATCAATGGGCAAACTTACTACCAATATAACCTACCACTGGGAAATGAATATGGAGGCCCTTTGTTTTTTGCCCATTATAGTTTTCTGGGCCTGGACCCTAGAAATTTATCTGATCAATATGCCAACTATTGGGAGCAAAATGTAAATCACTCCCTCATCAATCAGGCATATTGTGCAAGGAACCCAAAAGGTTTTGTGGGTTATTCGGAAAATAGTTGGGGGCTCACTGCAAGTGATAATCATTTGGGATACTCCGCCCATTCCCCTACCAATGACCTTGGAGTCATTACTCCAACAGCTGCGCTTTCTTCATTTCCCTACACCCCGGAGGGATCCATGAAAGCATTAAATCACTATTACTATTTGCTTGGGGACCGATTATGGGGAGATTATGGATTTTATGATGCTTTCAATATAACTGAAGGATGGTATGCCGACAGTTATCTGGCCATCGATCAGGGTCCAATCATTATCATGATAGAAAATCACCGTACCGGTTTGTTGTGGGATCTATTTATGGAAGACCAAGACATTCGTTCCGGATTGGGGCGGCTCGACTTTAGCTATTAAGATCATACCTATTAAACCTAATCAATATTAAAAATGAAGCTTTTACCCAAAAAACCTATTTCTTATATGCTCAAATGTTTAAATCCAAAAAAACTTTTGATAGGCGTCATATTCTCCATTGTAGGCCTTGGATCTTGTTCACCGCCTGCAAGCAAAGAAAGCGTGGAGGATCAATGGACTCAAAAGGCGGATTCTGTTTTGGCTTTAATGACCCTAGAAGAAAAAATTGGCCAGTTGAATTTACCTGCAGCAGGTGATTTCACCACCGGCCAGGCTGCCAGTTCAAATATTGCCGAGAAGATCAAAGCTGGAAAGGTTGGTGGTCTTTTCAATATCAAAACCGTTGAAAAAATCAGGGATGTGCAGCAAGTGGCAGTTGAGGAAAGCCGCTTGGGAATCCCGTTATTATTTGCAATGGATGTCATACACGGATACGAAACCGTTTTCCCAATTCCCTTAGGTTTATCCTGCAGTTGGGACTTGGATCTGATAGAAAAATCAGCCAGGGTGGCAGCCAGGGAGGCAAGTGCTGACGGGATACATTGGACCTTTTCTCCGATGACGGACATTTCAAGGGATCCTAGATGGGGCAGGGTTTCTGAAGGCAGTGGAGAGGATCCTTATCTGGGAGCTCAAATTGCCAAAGCCATGGTAAGGGGCTATCAGGGAGAAGACCTGAGCCAGCCTAACACCATCTTGGCCTGCGTCAAACATTTTGCGTTATATGGAGCACCCGAAGCAGGAAGGGATTACAACACCGTTGACATGAGCCGCCAAAGGATGTACAATGAATATTTCCCCCCTTATAAAGCAGCTGTAGAGGCCGGGGTAGAAACCGTGATGACCGCCTTCAATGAAGTGGAGGGAATCCCTGCTAGTGGCAATAAATGGCTTTTTACTGAAGTTTTAAGAAACCAATGGGGCTTTGATGGATTTGTGGTGACAGATTATACCGCCATTAATGAAATGATTGCCCATGGCATGGGTGATTTGCAGACGGTTTCAGCCCTGGCGCTTAATGCCGGTATCCATATGGATATGGTCGGGGAAGGATTTTTAACTACTCTTCAAAAATCCCTTGAAGAAGGAATCATTACAGAAAAACAAATTGATGATGCCTGCAGATTGATTTTAAAGGCCAAGATTAAACTGGGCCTATTTGATGATCCTTATCGTTACTGCGATCTTGAAAGGTCCAAAAAAGAAGTTTTTTCAAATGAAAACAGGCAAATCGCACGGGAAATAGCCGCTCAAACATTTGTCCTCCTCAAAAATCAGGACCAGATCCTTCCCCTCAAAAAGGAAGGCACTATTGCATTGATCGGTCCCATGGCTGATAATAAGCAAAATATGCCGGGAACCTGGAGTGTGGCAGCAAGATTTGATGAATCCATATCGCTTAAAGAAGGTATTGAAAAGGCTATTGGGGATAAGGCTCGCATTGTAACGGCAAAAGGAGCCAATTTTGTGGAAAACCCTGAACTGGAATCCAGGATCAGTGTTTTTGGAAAACCAACCTATAGGGATGACCGGTCCGAAGAGGCTTTGATCCAGGAAGCCCTAGAAGTAGCAAGTGGAGCAGATGTAATTGTGGCAGCTATGGGAGAATCTGCTGAAATGAGTGGTGAATCATCCAGCCGTAGCAATATAGAATTACCTGAAACCCAAAGGAATTTATTAAAAGCCTTGGTAAAAACCGGAAAGCCAGTGGTTATGGTGCTTTTTACTGGCAGACCTTTAGCCATCAATTGGGAAAAGGAAAATATTCCTTCCATTCTCAATGTTTGGTTTGCTGGCAGTGAAGGTGGGGACGCTATTTCAGATGTATTATTTGGAGATGTAAATCCTTCTGGAAAACTCACTTCCACCTTTCCCCAAAACACAGGACAAATTCCAATTTACTATAACCATAAAAACACTGGCAGACCATTACCTGAGGGAGAATGGTTCCAAAAATTCCGCTCCAATTTCCTGGATGTTTCCAATAAGCCCTTATATCCATTTGGCTATGGTCTGAGCTATACCACCTTTGAATATGGTGATATCAATCTAAGCAGCAACAACTTGGAAAGGGATCAAAAACTTACTGCAAGTATCTCATTAGCTAACACCGGTGATTATGATGGAGCAGAAGTGGTCCAATTATATATCAGGGATTTGGTAGGTACAATGACCCGCCCAGTTAAGGAGTTAAAAGGATTTCAAAAGGTTTTCCTCAAAGCCGGAGAAACCAAAACAATAGAATTTGAAATCAGCCCAGAGGACCTAAAATTCTATAACCATAATCTGGATTATGTTTGGGAACCTGGAGAATTTGAGATCATGATAGGGGGAAATTCCAGTGAGGTCTCCACAGGAAAAGTTAATTGGACAAAATAAAGCAATCCCCCTCTTCAGGGTGATTCTAAAATTTCACTTAGCAAACACGAATAACCCAAAATAATCTCAAAATGCATAAAAATGTATTCATAATAATATTATTAGTTTATTGCCTCAATATCCAAGCATTCGGGCAAAAGGAAAAACCCAATATTGTTTTTATCCTTTCCGACGATCACAGATATGATTTTATGGGATTTACCGGGGCGGTGCCAGGTCTTCAAACTCCCAATATGGACCGATTAGCCAATGAGGGTGCTCATATGGTC
This sequence comes from Echinicola jeungdonensis, assembly GCF_030409905.1. Lineage (NCBI taxonomy): Bacteria > Pseudomonadati > Bacteroidota > Cytophagia > Cytophagales > Cyclobacteriaceae > Echinicola > Echinicola jeungdonensis. Next base: position 3,119,705 of record NZ_JAUFQT010000001.1, on the reverse strand, counting down.
AATGCCTTTGTCAGCACTTCACTTTGTTCTCCCAGCAGGGCCTCCATTTTGACCGGGCAGTATGCCCACACCCATACCATTGTGGACAATAGCGCACCATTGCCCGAAGGCTTGACCTTCTTTCCTCAATACCTTCAGGAAATGGATTACAAAACCGGATTTTTCGGAAAATGGCACATGGGAAATACTGATGACATGCCCCAGCCAGGTTTTGACCACTGGGTGAGTTTCCGGGGACAAGGGGTTTATTATAATCCTGAGTTTAATATAAATGGTGAAAGGATTCAACAACCGGAGGGAAGTTACACTTCTGACAGGCTAACTGACCATGCTTTGGATTGGCTCAATAGCTTAAAGGAAGACCAACCCTTTATGCTTTATCTTTCCCACAAGGCTGTCCATTCCGAATTTATGCCGGCCGAAAGGCATAAAGGAATGTATGACACCCTTCCCATTGTCACCCCTCCATCTATGTACTTGACTGCAACAGATAGCAGTGAATTTTATGGGGACATCAATAAATCCCCAGAAACCCATGTGAATTTTAAAGATATACCTGATTGGGTAAGGGCACAGCGATATAGCTGGCATGGAGTAGATCATATGTACCATGGCCAAATCCCCTTTGATAAATTTTATAAAAGGTATCTGGAAACTCTAATGGCATTGGATGAAAGCATTGGAAGAGTGATGGATTGGCTGGAAGAAAAAGGCCTTGAAGAAAACACCATCGTGATTTATATGGGGGACAATGGTTTTTCTTTTGGCGAGCATGGCCTGATCGATAAGCGGCATGCATATGAAGAATCCATGAAAGTGCCCATGCTGGTAAAATATCCATCAAAAGTTCAGCCGGGTGTAAAGGTAAATTCCATGGTCATGAATATTGATATTGCCCCTACTTTATTAGAAGTGGCAGGATTGGACCAAACGCCTGAACAGATTCAGGGAAGATCGTTTCTGCCCTTATTGGAGCAAAAAGAAATTCCATGGAGGGACAGGGTATTTTATGAGTATTATTGGGAAATGGCCTTTCCTTCCACCCCAACCGTCTTTGCAATCAGAACAGACCAATACAAATATATTTTCAACCATGGGGTTTGGGACATCAATGAATTATATGATATCAAAAATGACCCCTACGAAATGAATAATCTGATCCGTGATCCTGATTTCAAGGAATTATCCAAAGACCTCAGAAACCAAGTATGGAACTGGTTAGAGGGTACCGGAGGAAGTCAAATTCCACTAAAACCCATTCGGCATCCAAAACTTGACCACCGTTTTAAAGGCACATTTTAAACCAGTAAAAAAATGAAAATTCCTATTAATATCCTTTTCATCCTTCTCGGCACCATGGTGTTTTTGGCTTCAAGTGGCAATTCATTTGGTCAGGACAAAGACTTATTTCAAAAAAAGACCTTTCAATTTTCCAATGGGGATTCCTTATTGTACAGGATTCTTTTTCCTAAGGATTATGAAAAAGGAAAGGAGTTCCCATTGGTGCTTTTCCTCCATGGTGCAGGTGAAAGGGGTAATGATAATGAAAAACAATTGATACATGGGGCTTCCCTTTTCTTAGAAGAGGAAAACAGGGAAAAATTTCCTGCAATAGTTGTTTTCCCTCAATGTCCTGAAGACCAGTATTGGATAGATATAAGTATCCGTTCTGAACTTAGAGGTAAAGGTGATCCCGATTTTGACCAAACCAAGAATGCACCCTCCGAGGAGCTCACCATGGTCAACAAACTGGTTGAGCATCTTGTAAAAAATGAAAAGGTAAATAAAAAGAGGCTTTACCTCATGGGCCTTTCCATGGGAGGGTTTGGGACCTTTGAAACTTTGGGCAGGTGGCCAAAAAAATATGCAGCTGCAGTGGCTATTTGCGGGGGTGGAAATCTTTCCCTGACAAAAAAATATGCAAAAAACACTGCTGTTTGGATTGCCCATGGTGCTAAGGACGATATCGTGCCAATTGAATTGTCCGAAAAAATTTACAATCAATTGAAAGACCAAGGGGCTGAAGTAATGTTTACTGTTTATCCAGATGCCAATCATAATTCCTGGGATCCAACATTTGAAAACCCAGCATTACTCCCCTGGCTTTTTTCCCATAAAAAATAAACCCTCAATCCTATGAAATACAACCTATACTTACCGATTACCCTATTGTTGCTTCCCTTCGTTTTGGGCTGTGGTCCGGCAAAAAAGGAATCTGACGGTAATATCATTGCAAAAGGATATGACCGCCATGTGGAATTGCATTGGCCGGCTGCATCCCAAGCAAGCTCCTATCTGATACTTGTTAGTTCAGATGGAAAAAATTTCTCCCCAAGGGCAACAGTTCAGGATACCATGTATATGGACTTTGTTAATGATTTGGGTCAAAACCTTAACCTTAATTACAAAATCGTGGCCTTAAATGAAAACAAGGAGGAAACTGAGTTGGGAAGCACCATGGTTACCACAAATGATTTTTCTGAGGAGGAATTATTGAATATGGTACAATATTACACCTTCAGGTATTTTTGGGAAGGGGCCGAGCCCAATTCAGGAATGGCACGGGAAAGGATTCATATTGATGGAGAATACCCTCAGAATGACAGGAATGTAGTCACAACAGGAGGTACCGGATTTGGCATATTTGGGATTTTGGCCGGAATAGAAAGAAGGTGGATCACAAGACAGGAAGGAGTTGATCGTTTTGAAAAAATGGTCAACTTTCTCGAAAATGCCGACCGTTTTCATGGAGTCTGGCCCCATTGGCTTCATGGGGAAACAGGAAAGGTTAAACCATTCAGCCCAAAAGACAATGGGGGTGACTTAGTAGAATCCGCCTTCCTGATGCAGGGCCTGTTGGCGGTTCGGGAATATTTTAAAAATGGTAATGATCAAGAAAAAGCCATAGCCCAAAAAATCGATGAACTGTGGAAGGCCATGGAATGGGACTGGTACACCAAAGGAGGTGAAGATGTTTTATACTGGCACTGGTCACCCAATCATGGATGGGAAATGGACTTTCCATTAAAAGGATATAACGAATGCCTGATTACTTATATCCTGGCAGCCTCCTCACCTACCCATGGAGTTCCTGCCAAAGTTTACCATGAGGGTTGGGCCAGAAATGGAGATATCAACACCCTGGTAAATCCTTATGATTATCAACTCACCCTTAAACATAATGGTGCAGAAAAAATGGGCGGACCGTTGTTCTGGGCCCACTATTCCTATATCGGACTTAACCCAAAGGGCTTGGAGGATCAATACGCCAATTACTGGAAGGAAAATACTAACCACACTTTAATCAACCGTGCCTGGTGTGTTGAAAACAGCCAAGGATACAAAGGTTATGGGGAGGATTTATGGGGATTGACAGCAAGTTATTCTGTCAATGGTTATGCTGGCCATCGTCCTGGAAAGGATTTTGGGGTAATCTCCCCCACTGCAGCACTTTCCTCTTTTCCATATACCCCTGAAGAATCCATGAAAGTCCTTAAAAACCTCTATTATAATTACGGGGATAGGGTTTTTGGCAGATATGGTTTTTATGATGCCCTTAGCCCTGAGGAAAATTATTACCCTAAAAGATACCTGGCCATTGACCAGGGGCCTATTGTAGCCATGATAGAAAATCATCGATCAGGCTTGGGTTGGAAACTCTTTATGCAAGCTCCCGAAATCCAAAATGGATTAGAAAAGTTGGGTTTTAACAGGGAGGCTAAATGAAAAAATCAATTCTAATCCTCACCTTAATTCTCATAATTGGGTTTAAGGAATATTCAATTGGGCAAAGCCTAAAGTTGGTAATATTACCTGACACCCAATCCTATCTCGAATCCTGCCCAGAAATCATGGAATCCCAATTTAAGTGGTTGGCCAAAAACAAAGACAAGGTGGACATGGTACTTCATGTAGGGGACATTACCCAAAGTAACACACCCGCAGAATGGGCTTTAGCAGGTAAATATTTTGACCATATCAATGGAAAAATCCCCTATGCACTGTCGCTTGGAAATCACGATTTTGGAAGCGGGCCAGGGAAATATGCAGATAACCGGGACAGTCAATTAGCCAATAAATACTTCCCCCTGGACACCCTAAAAAAATATACCCCCATACAGGGGGAATTTGAAAAAGATAAAATTGACAATGCATACTATACTTTTGAGAAAAAAGGGGGCAAATGGTTGATTCTTTCTCTGGAGTTTGGGCCCACGGATGAAATGCTTGCTTGGGCCAATGAAGTTGCCAGAGCACATCCTGACCATAAGATTATCCTTTTAACCCATAGTTATATGTATGTCGGAAACAAGCGTCAGAGTGAAGGGGACGATTGGCGTCCCCATGGGTATGGAATAGGAAAAAACAATCCAGAAAATGCCCCTAACGACGGCCAACAAATCTGGAAAAAACTTGTTTCCAAACATCCTAATTTTCTATTCACTTTCTCGGGACATGTCCTTCATGAGGGGCTTGGAAAGCTGGTGAGCAAAGGTGAGCATGGAAATAAAGTGTATCAGTTTTTAGCCAATTACCAAAGGGGAGTACAGGGTTATGGAAATGGCTGCAATGGATACCTGAGAATTGTCAATATTGATTTAGACAGAGATCAATTGGAAATAAAAACTTATTCCCCATGGTTGGATCAATGGCTTGATGACAGTGAAAACCATTTCACCCTTCAACTTAAAATGAAGCATTAGAATTAAATATGAAAACGAAATTATTTCTCTTTTTCCTTTTGATTACAGGCATAGTGCAAGCACAAGAAAAGGAAATGGATGAGTTTATTAATGAGCTCATGAGTAAAATGACCCTAGAAGAAAAGCTGGGACAACTTAATTTGTCATACGGGATAGGCGAATTAAAAGTAATTTCAGAAGACGAAGGCCCCATTGACTTTATAAAACAAGGATTAATCGGAGCTTCAGGAGGATATGAAGGCCAGAAGGCTGCAGTAAACGGCTCAAGGCTTGGTATTCCTTTAATAACAGGTGTTGATGTAATACACGGGTATAAAACAACCTTTCCAATACCTTTGGCAATGTCCTGTATGTGGGATGTTGAAAGGATTGAAAAAATGGCCCGTATTTCAGCGGTTGAAGCCAGCGCAGGTGGCATTAACTGGACTTACTCCCCAATGGTGGATATCTCCCGCGATCCGAGATGGGGCCGTGTGGCTGAAGGAGCCGGAGAAGACCCTTACTTGGGAAGTTTGATCGCAAAGGCTTATGTAAGAGGTTATCAAGGCGATGACTTGTCAAAAGAAAACACAATAATGGCCTGTGTAAAGCATTTTGCCCTGTACGGTGCAGCCGAAGCCGGACGAGACTACAATACGGTTGACATGAGTAGAATAGCCATGTTCCAGGATTATCTTCCGCCCTATAAAGCCGCTTTTGATGAAGGGGCAGGATCTGCCATGACCTCTTTTAATGTAATAGATATGGTCCCTGCTACAGGAAACAAATGGTTGATGACCGATCTTTTGAGAGACAAATGGGGCTTCGATGGGTTTGTAGTAACGGATTATACAGCAATTAACGAAATGATTCATCATGGATTAGGTGACCTGTCAACTGTTTCTGTAAAAGCGTTGAAAGCCGGTGTGGATATGGATATGATGGGACAGGGTTATATCGGGACTCTGGGTAAATCACTTAAAGAAGGTAAAGTATCACAAGAGGAATTAGACCAGGCTTGTCGCCGGGTTTTGGAGGCAAAATATAAATTGGGCTTGTTCAAAAAGCCTTTTCAGTACCACGATAAAGACCGCGCAAAAAAATACTGGTTGTGTGATGAACACCAGGCGTTTGCAAGGGATTTAGCAGCTCGCTCATGTGTATTACTCAAAAACCACAATGAGCTGCTTCCATTAAAAAAAGAAGGAACAATTGCGGTGATAGGTCCCCTTGCCAATTCAAAAGAAGACATGCTGGGAACCTGGGCGGCTACTTCTGATACCACTGATATCATTTCGATTGTTGATGGTATTAGAAATGTGGCTGGGGAGAGCTCTAATGTATTGCATGCACGGGGTTCTTATTTTACCGAAGATCACTTTTTGTTGAACAGGAAAAGGCCGAAAGAGGACCAGCTTACAATTGATCCCAAAAAATCAGAAAAATTATTAACCGAAGCTTTGGAAACTGCCCAAAAATCGGATGTAATAGTTGCTGTATTGGGAGAACCAAGAAGCTGGTCAGGTGAAGCTTCCAGTCGTGCAAACATCAGCCTGCCTCAATGTCAAAAAAAGCTTCTCAAATTACTTTTAGAAACTGGTAAACCGGTTGTGCTTATCTTAAGTAACGGCAGACCCTTAACCCTAAGCTGGGAAAATGAAAATGTTGATGCCATTCTGGAAACCTGGCATGCAGGAGTTCAGGCAGGAAATGGTATTGCCGATGTATTGTTCGGGAATTACAACCCAGCAGGCAAACTTACCATGACTTTCCCCAGGGAAGTTGGCCAGATTCCAATTTATTATAACCACAAAAGAACAGGTAGGCCAGAAAATGACCATTCAATTTTCACCTCAAGGTACCTCGATGTTTCTAATTCTCCCCTATTCCCCTTTGGGTATGGCCTGAGTTATACCACCTTTGATTACAGTGATATTATATTAAGTAAGGATGAACTTATCGGAGATGATCAGTTGGTAGCCTCAGTAACTGTTTCAAATACCGGAGATTATACCGGAGAGGAAGTGGTTCAGTTATACATAAACGACCCTTCCGCATCTGTTTCAAGATCAGTAAAGGAACTCAAAGCATATAAAAAGGTTAAACTGGCACCGGGAGAGTCTAAGAAGGTTGATTTCGCTATTACTCCGGAAGAACTCAAATTCTACAACAGCGATTTAGAGTATGACTGGGAACCAGGGGCTTTCAATATTTACATCGGAACCAATTCATCGGACGTAAAATCAGCGCAGGTTCATTGGAAAAAGTAACTAAATGGAATAAAAAGTTTCCATTTGGGAACCTGACAAAACACTTTGTTTTCCAACCTTGAAAATTAAGGAGCCACTACCGCAAAAAGTGAGTGAGATTCACTCCGGTTTTTCTCGGGGAATTAAAAACACCAAACTTATGAAAAAGCTAAATTTAATATTTGCATCCCTAATTCTGCTCCTAAGCACCCCTATCCGTGCTCAGGAGATCGTGCCTCAAACCTACTGCAACCCGCTGGATATAGACTATACCTACATGGTCTATAATTCGGCAAGAAACATTTCTTATCGCTCAGGTGCTGATCCCGCAGTGATTGAATTTCGCGGCGAATATTACATGTTCGTTACCCGCTCCTTCGGTTATTGGTATTCCACCGACTTGGTCAACTGGGATTTTATAAAACCCGAACAGTGGTATTTCGAGGGATGCAACGCCCCAACCGCTTTTAATTACAAAGATTCGGTAGTTTACTTTGCAGGCGATCCAGCAGGGTATGGAAGCATCCTTTATACCGATGACCCGAAAAGCGGTAAATGGACACCAACCCCTTCAATTTCCAATAATATCCAAGATTCTGAATTATTTATCGATGATGACGGAAAAACTTATTTGTACTGGGGCTCATCCAATGTGCACCCCATTCGCGTAAAAATGTTGAACAAAGATGACCGCTTTCTTGAAACCGGTGTAAAGAAAGATTTAATCAACCTTGTCGAAGAAGAGCATGGTTGGGAAAGGTTTGGGGAAAATAACTTTCACCCTACCCTAAAAGAAGGCTATATGGAAGGTGCTTCCATGACCAAGCACAATGGCAAATACTATTTGCAATATGCAGCACCTGGAACGCAATTCAATGTATACGGTGATGGGGTTTATGTGAGCGATTCTCCACTTGGGCCTTTTACCTATATGAAAAATAATCCCATGAGCTTTAAACCAGGGGGATTCACCAATGGTGCAGGACATGGGATTACTGTAAAACAAACCAATGGTCAATACTGGCATTTTGCCACCATGGCTTTGGCTTCAAATTCTCATTGGGAACGCCGGCTTTGTATGTTCCCTACCTATTTTGATGATGAAGGATTGATGTATTCAAACACCCATTATGGCGATTATCCCCGCTATGCACCAAACCACCCAACCAAAGCTGGTGAACACTGTGGCTGGATGTTACTTTCCTATAAGGGGAAAACAACAGTCTCCTCATCGAAAATGCAAATCAAAAAAAGCACCTCAACAGATGATGAATTTGAAATAACAGAAATGCCACTGGAAAAAAGTGATGATGGAGAGATTTTATCAAAAGTGTTGACCGATGAAAGTCCCAAATCATTTTGGGTAGCGGAGGCCAATAATGATCAGCAATGGGTGGAGATTGAAATGCTTAAGCCAGGTCAAATATATGCTTTACAGCTAAATTTTCACGACCATGAATCGGGCATTTATACACGTACTGAAGGTTTGCGACACCGATTTACCATCGAAGTTTCAGAGGATGGGAAAAGCTGGAAAACTGTAGTGGACCGAAGTGAAAGCTATGAGGATGCCCCTAATGCATACATTGTACTCACCCAGCCTGTTGAAGGGAAATATGTTCGCTACAATAATGTAAAAGTTCCGGGAAACAATTTTGCACTCTCTGAAATCAGGGTATTTGGAAAAGGTTTTGGGAAAAAACCTGCTAAAGTAAAGGGCTTAATTGTTGACCGGAAAGAAGATCGACGGGATGCATTTTTGTCCTGGAAACCTGTAAAAGGGGCCCAAGGCTATAACATTCGATGGGGTATTGCCCCTGATAAATTGTACCAGTCCTGGTTACTGTACGATACAACAGAACACTTCATGCGATGTCTGGACAGGGACACGAAATATTACTTTTCTATAGAATCATTTAACGAGAATGGCATTTCGGAGAAAACAGAAGTCATAGAAGTTGAGTAGTTATAAAATAAAACTAGATTAAGAAAAGAAGCAAAAAGTATGAGAAAGATGAGGTTAATCCTAGTGTTTTTTGCGGTACTGATAGGTTCGCAGACCTATGCCAATAATAACTTCAAAGTTAAAGGCTATGACAGTCATGTGGAACTGACTTGGGACAAAGATGAGAATGTAGACTTTTACCGCATTTATGCCAAAACAGGAACAGAGGAAAGATTCTTATTTCGGGGCGAAACAAATGAAGATTATTACCTTGACTTTGTGACTGATTTAGGAAGAAACATCGAACTTTCCTATAAATTGGTCCCCGTTGTTGATGACAAAGAAAACAAAGCTTTGAGGCCAAAAACAACCTCTGTGCATGATTTTACCGAGGAAGAGTTGCTGGACATGGTACAGCAATACACGTTCCGCTACTTCTGGGAGTTTGGAGAGCCTAATACCGGTTTATCACATGAGCGGACGCATAGCAAACAAGGAAATATTGTCACCATTGGAGGAAGTGGGTTTGGGGTGATGACCCTTATTGTGGGGGTTGAACGGGGCTGGATAAGCCGGCAACAGGCAGTTGACCGCTTATTGCATGCCACCGATTTTTTACAGAATACCGATCGTTTTCATGGCATGTGGGCCCATTGGTACAATGCCGAAACAGGCACTGTCCGTGAGTTTGGCAAAATGGACAATGGAGGCGATATCGTAGAAAGTGCCTTTATGATGCAAGGATTGCTTACTGCAAAACAATATTTCAATGAAGACAACAAGAAGGAAACCCAATTACGTGACCGCATCACAAAACTCTGGCATGAAATGGATTGGGCATGGTATACCAACGGTGGCAATCAGCTGATTTGGCATTGGTCACCCAACCACGGTTTTGCTAAAAATCATGGGATTAGAGGATATAACGAATGTCTTATTGCTTACATACTGGGCGTTTGTTCGCCAACAAATCCGATTCCGGAGGAGGCTTATCATGAAAGTTGGGCAGGCTGGGACAATCCCAACTTTGCCAACTACACGGAATACTTTGGAATGGTGCTCCCCTTGGGTAACAAGCGTTGGTATGGCGGCCCCTTGTTTTTTGCCCATTACTCCTACTTGGGGCTCGACCCTCGCGGTCTATCCGACAAATACGCCAACTACTGGGTCCAAAACAGAAGACATACCCTCATCAACCGGGCCTATTGTATCGATAATCCTTATGGTTACCCTGGGTACGGGGAAGATTTCTGGGGAATTACCGCAGGTGATCGGGTGCCTGAAGGATATTCAGCACATGCGCCTGGCTATATCCGTGATCAAGGGACCATCACTCCAACGGCCGCCCTTTCTTCCATGCCTTATACACCCGATGAATCAATAAAAGTGTTGAAAAACCTTTACCGAAATTACGGCAAAGAACTTTGGGGACCTTATGGTTTTTATGACGGTATAAACCTAAGTGTATCGGATGTTCCTGAAGAACAGGTTCGTAAAACCTATATCGGAATCGACCAGGGTCCTATTATTATCATGATAGAGAACTATCGGTCGGGTTTGCTTTGGGAAAACTTTATGAAAAACCAAGATATCCTCAGTGGACTCAATCGATTAGGTTTTAAACGCTACGGAAAAAAAATCACACCGCAATAATATGTCGAAAAACATATGAGGCCAACTAAATATATAAATGTAGCAACATTGATGATCTTGGTTACCATATTAACCTTTATGTATTCCTGTAAGGACAACGCTAAGCAGGAGAAAAGACCCAATATTGTCTTTATCATGAGTGATGACCATGCTTATCAAGCGATCAGTGCTTACAATGACAGATTGATTGGGACTCCCAATATTGACCGCATTGCGGATGAAGGAATGCTTTTCACCAATGCATCGGTAACCAACTCCATCTGTGCGCCTTCACGTGCCACCATCCTAACGGGAAAACATACCCACATTCATGGAAAAATTGACAATGTTTTTCCATTTGATACTACCAATGTGACTTTTCCACAAATCTTAAAAGAAAACGGCTACCAAACCGCCATGTTCGGGAAACTTCATTTTGGGAATAACCCTAAAGGTTTTGATGAGTTTAAAATCCTTCCAGATCAGGGAGATTACTATAACCCGGAATTTATTACCAACAAAGGAGATACTACAATAATGGGTTATGTAACGGATATCATTACCGATTTAACCCTTGAATGGTTTGAAAACCGTAGAGAAGAGGAAAAGCCATTTATGTTGTTTTATCTGCATAAAGCACCTCACAGGGAATGGTTTGCAGCTCCCCGGCATTACAAGGATTTCACCAAAAAGAACTTTCCAGAACCTGCTTCATTATTTGATGATTACAAAGGCAGGGGAACAGCAGCAAAAGAAGCAGAGATGAATATTAGAAAACACATGACGGTTTCTGCCGACAATAAAATCTATCCTGAAATTGCAAAAGAACTAGGTATTGAGGAGCCCTCAGAATGGGGATATAATGTCTTCAAAAGTAAATATTCAAGATTTACAGATGAACAAAAAGCAGAATGGGACGCTGTATATGGACCAATTAATGAAGATTTTAAAAAGCGATATCCTTCGATGACCGATGAAGACTACATGCGATGGAAATACCAGCGTTACATGCAGGATTACCTGGGATGTATTGCAGCAGTGGATGAAAATGTGGGCCGTCTTCTGAACTATCTCAATGAAAATGGACTAAGCGAAAACACCATTGTGGTATACACCTCAGACCAGGGCTTTTATCTGGGTGAACACGGCTGGTTTGATAAGCGTTTTATTTATGATGAATCATTTAAAACACCTTTGCTGGTAAAGTGGCCTGAAAAAATTAAAGCAGGAACCAAAAGCAGTGTAATGGTTCAAAACCTCGACTTTGCTCAAACATTTCTGGAAGCGGCAGGTGTGGAAGCTCCAGAAGATATGCAGGGGGAAAGCCTGATGCCTTTATTAGAGGGACACCCTGAAGAATGGACTCGTGAAGGAGTGTATTACCATTATTATGAATATCCGGGTTTTCACATGGTCAAACGCCATTATGGAATTGTAAATGAAGATTTTAAGTTAGCGCATTTTTATTATGATATTGATGAATGGGAACTGTACGACCGAAAAAAAGATCCCATGGAAATGAACAATGTCTATAACGATCCCGCTTATGTCGATGTAGTTAAAGAACTTAAAGGAAAGCTCAAAGAACTGCGTGTCAAATACAAAGATTCTAAAGAACTGGATCAATACTATATCCAGAAATATAAAGATCGCGGTATTATAAAAAGTGATTGATACCGATAGTTGAGAAATTATAAAATTTGGCTAAAAAAAACAGGAAACAATAAGTGATTATTTCCTGTTTTTGGTTTTATATGATTTTTAGTGGTGAACTTAAAGATAGGTGATTAGTTTTAATGTTAAGCGAAAACATTAACTCACTATAGATTATTCCCCATCAACTAAAAATAATGAGTTATTCAATAGTAAAACCCGGTCTTCCACCTTTATCTTTTAGCCATTGGCTAGGTTTTCCGGACAAACTACTTGCTTGAAACAATTCACCTTTCCTATTCAATTAATCATTTAACCTGCTACTACATTTCAGGTATTTAATTACCGTATTTCATATAGGAAGTTATTTTTCTACTTCACTTCCGGCCAAAACCATCTTTAGTGTACCATAATCGTATTTTCCTCCAAAATGCTCTTTGAGTTCCCCCAGGTTTTCAAAATTCCCAAATTCTTTACGGATTTCATTGATTACTTCTTCAGTCAAGCAATCTTCAAGGGCCACTCTTCCAGCTTCAATACCCTTTGCCAGATGACCTTTAATTGTAGATTCTGCAAGCCCTCTTTCATCCGCAATTTCAGGTATCTTTTTACCTGATTCAAAAAGCGCCAAAGTGAGCTCCAAGCTATCTCCTTTTTTCTGCTTCAGCTTGGGTGCCCCCTCTTTTTTTCGACCAGTTTTAGACTTAATTAGTTTGACTTTTTCCGCTGCCTCAGCCTTGGCATTCTTAATTAATTCTTCATGTAAAATTTTAAAAGCCTGATCCTCCTTATCCTTCCTCTCTGGAATATTTCCTTCAATTATATTGATCATCAATTCAGGAAGATGGCCGATACTTTTATATTTCCTGATTAGATTCTCTTCCAACTGATCTAAACCTTTTTGGTAGGATTTGGTCCAGGAAAAATTTGCAACCATCGCTTTTTGGGTAAGCACTTTCCTTAAGCAATCAAAAAGCAATTTCTGATAATAACCTGTTCCCTTCTCCAACCTTTCTTTAAGCGTATTTTCATCTTTGTTAGCCAAAAGCCTGTGCAGTTGGGCACGAAATTTTTCGGTATTTCCCCGTTCTGCAACTAGTGAATTATGGACAGACGGGATAACTTCCTGCATTTGGGGATCCTCAAAAACCATACTGTTGCTATGTTCCTTCTGAAACTCCTCAATCAACTTAAGCAAAGGCCAAAAATTATAGGTTTGTTCTACAAGGCTGTTCAAATAATTTTCTTGATGCTTGACTAGCAAAGAATGAAGTTGCAACTGCTCATTTGAACGTTGGGTAAACCCGACCACATCTGAATCTGAAAAGACCATATCAATATTTATCCTGCTTCTAAGGATCAACCCATCCAAACTACGGAGCCTGCTGAGGGCAACGTAAACTTGGCCTGGAACAAAAGCCTGGCCCACATCAATAATGGCCTTTTCAAAAGTCAATCCCTGGCTTTTATGTACCGTCACTGCCCATGCAAGTTTTATTGGATAATGTTCGAAGGTCCCCACAACATCTTCATCCAACTCCTTAGTATCTGGGTTGATGACATATTTCTTGTTTTCCCAGGTTTCCTTTTTTAGCATAAACTCTACACCATCATCATCCTTCACCGTAATATTGGAATTTTTGGTTTCGGATACAGTGGCCAATTTTCCATTATAATATTCACCTTCACCCCCACTATCATTTCGGACAAACATGATCCTGGCTCCAGTCTTAATTTCCAATCTTGAGGAAAGGGGATACAAAGAGTCAGGAAAATCCCCTTTCACTTCTGCCTCATACGTTCTGGAAGGAGAAGAAATTGATTCCAACATCTTCTTATTGATTTGATCAGCCCTATAATTATGTGTGGTTATGGTGATGATATCACTCAATCCCTCTACTTCCTTGTCTGTCCTGTAGTAACTTTGCAGCAATTCCACATCCTTTGTTTCCAGCCTATTATCCCGAAGATGGTTAAGCAAAGCGATAAATGTCTCATCCTTCTGCCGGAAGATCTTGTCCAGCTCCAGGTAAACCAGGCCAGACTCCTGCAGTGCTTTGGCTTCAAAAAAATGCATACTATTGTAAAATTGATTAAGCACCGGCCATTCCTGCTCCCGGACAATGGGAGGAAGTTGGTACAAGTCTCCAATTAGCAATACCTGCGCCCCACCAAATGGTTCCCGGAAATTCCTCCTCGCACTTCTCATCCTGTAATCTATGGCGTCCAGAATATCAGCCCGTAACATGCTGACCTCATCAATGACTAAAAGATCCAAAGATTTTAGGACGCCCTTGCGTACATTATTGAGAGGATGTTTTCTGCCCAAGGTATGCTGGGTAAAAAAACCATGTTGACTCGTGAAATTCCCTTCTGGTTCCCTTACCGGAAGGAAACTTCCCAAAGGAAGTAAAAATTGTGAATGAATGGTCACCCCTTTGGCATGTAATGCAGCAATGCCAGTGGGAGCCACAACAACAACGTTTTTATAGGTGCTTTTTGTGAGGTTTCTCAAAAAAGTCGTTTTCCCCGTACCTGCTTTGCCTGTCAAAAATATGGGAACTCCAGTTGTATTCACAAACCGGGCTGCCATTTCCAATTTATCGGTTCGCTGATTTTCCTCCATTTCCTAGCTGTTTAAAATGTACAATTTAAACAGCATATACTGCAATACAAAACAACATGATTTTTCACCATGAAAAACGGACTTAAAATTATTCCAGCTGAACCAGGGCTCCTTTAATCAACATATCCCTTTCCCGCTGAGAAAGTTTGCCAGAAAAGGGTATTTCTTTCCTTTATTTAGCAGCATTGATTTTCTTTAGGAAACCAAAGAATTCTAATTCCCTTTAGCGGGCAAAACTTTGGTGGTCACCTCCCCAAACCCAACTCTAATCCCCCCCTTTTCGCCATAACCTTTCATCTTGACAGTGTCTCCATCTTCAATGAATTTCCTTTCTTTACCACCTTCTAATTGAAGTGGCTGGCTTCCTTTCCAGGTCAATTCCAGCATGGATCCATAATTTTCCTTTGTGGGTCCCGAAATGGTACCTGAAGCGTACATATCTCCCACTTTTATATTACAACCATTGATGGTTTGATGTGCCAGTTGCTGGGCAATGTTCCAGTACATGTATTTATAATTGGACTTGCAGATCAGATTTTCATTTCCTTTTTCAGGTTGAAGGAAAACTTCCAAGTTGATATCAAACCCATGATCCTTTTGGCATTTCAAATAGGG
Organism: Echinicola jeungdonensis; assembly: GCF_030409905.1. Lineage (NCBI taxonomy): Bacteria > Pseudomonadati > Bacteroidota > Cytophagia > Cytophagales > Cyclobacteriaceae > Echinicola > Echinicola jeungdonensis. The sequence goes on along the minus strand of NZ_JAUFQT010000001.1, from coordinate 3,104,303 downwards.
AAGCACTTCTACTTCCTGAATGGGGGATGGAGCCCTGAAAGGTTCCAATGCCTCCAAAGTAACAATCCAGGGAGAAATGCTTGATGCAAAACTTTTACCCAAAAAAGGCCCTAAGGGAACATATTCCCAAGCCTGAATATCCCTGGCTGACCAATCATTAAAAAGCACAAAACCAAAAATATAATCCTCAGCATCTTCAGTGGAAATAGAGTCACCCATTTTGGTATCTTTTCCGGTAATAAAAGCCATTTCTAATTCAAAATCCAACTTTCTTGTGGGACCAAAATCTGGTTCTTTTTTCTCAGGATCTTTAAACTGTCCCTTTGGACGGTATATAGGTTGGCCGGATGGAATAATGGAGGATGCTCTTCCATGGTAGCCCACTGGAAGATGCTTCCAATTAGGTAACAAAGCGTTGTCAGGGTCCCTGAACATGCTTCCCACATTGGTAGCGTGTTCTTTACTGCTGTAGAAATCGGTATAGTCCCCTACTTCTACAGGCATCAACATTTCCACATCCTTTCGAGTGATCATCACCTTTCCCCTGACCTGATGGTCTTTAAGGTCTGGGTTTTCCTCCGACAAAAGCTGCTGGACCCTTTCCCTGACTTTTTTTGTGGTTGGTTTTCCGAGCCTGATAAAGCGGTTCAACGATCCCTCAAGAAATATTCTTTCTGGTAATTTAATATCCGGAAAAAAGCCGTGATCATGCAACGCAGACAAGTCAACAATTTTATCACCAATGGCAATCCCTGCCCTGGGCCCCAGTCTTTTATTTTTAAAAATCCCAAACGGCAAATTATAAATGGTAAAATCAGAATTTTGGGTACCTGAAACCCAACTTTTCATGATCGCTTCTTTTTGCTCTTTCATGGTAAAAATGTGGTTAGATACAAATTTAAACTAAATCTGTTATAATTATAGAGGAATTGCCTCTTTTAAAAACAGGTTATTGGGGCATTTTTGATGGCTTCAAAGATATTTATATTATTTTTGCCCTCTAAGAAATAATTCCGTTTCTACATTTCAAATCTTCAAAGCAAATATGTCGCTATCCACAAAATATAACCCAGCTGAAGCTGAGTCCAAATGGTATGATTTCTGGCTGGAAAATAATTTGTTCAATTCTAAGGTTGATTACAATAAAGAGCCCTACACTGTGGTCATTCCACCACCAAATGTTACCGGTGTCTTGCATATGGGCCACATGCTGAACAATACTCTTCAGGATGTTCTGGTTAGAAAAGCCCGGATGGAGGGCAAAAATGCTTGTTGGGTTCCTGGTACTGACCATGCCTCCATTGCGACAGAGGCCAAAGTTGTTGCCATGCTCAAGGAACGAGGAATTGATAAAAACACCATATCCAGAGAAGAATTTCTAAAATATGCCTGGGAATGGACGCACAAATACGGTGGAATCATTCTGGAACAGCTAAAAAAATTAGGAGCTTCATGTGATTGGGACCGCACCAAATTCACCATGGACGACAATCTTATTGATGCAGTCATCAGTGTTTTTGTTGACCTGCACAATAAAGGTAAAATATACAGAGGAATCCGAATGGTCAATTGGGACCCTCAAGGCAAAACTGCCCTTTCTGATGATGAGGTGATTTTTAAAGAAGTACAAGGAAAACTTTATTACATCAATTATAAAATTGAGGGATCTGAGAATGAATATTTGACCATCGCTACTACCAGACCCGAAACCATCATGGCTGATGTGGCTATTTGTATCAATCCCAATGACCCCAGGTTTTCCCACCTAAAAGGGAAAAAAGCTATGATCCCATTGATCAACAGGGCAATCCCTATCATTGAAGATGATTATGTGGATATGGAGTTTGGGACAGGTTGTCTTAAAATCACTCCTGCTCATGATGTCAATGACTATGAAATAGGACTTCGTCATAAACTGGAAGTTATTGATATCATCAATGAAGATGGGACCCTGAATGATAAAGCCCAAATTTTGGTCGGGGAAGACAGGTTTGTGGCAAGGAAAAAAATCACTAAACTCCTCAAAGAAGCCAATCAACTGGAAAAGGAAGAGGAATATGCTTCTAATGTTGGCCATTCGGAAAGAACGGATGCCATCATTGAACCCAGGCTTTCCCTGCAATGGTTCCTCAAAATGGAAGACATCACCAAACCAGCCCTGAGTGCGGTTATGGAAGATGTAATCAAATTGTATCCGCCGAAATTCAAAAACATGTACCGGAGCTGGATGGAAAATGTCCGGGACTGGTGCATCTCAAGGCAACTATGGTGGGGCCATAGAATTCCTGCCTACTACCTTCCTAATGGGGAATATGTAGTGGCTAAAACTGCAGAACAAGCCCTTAAATTGGCCAATGAAAAATACCAGGAAGATTACAAATTAGAAGACTTAAGGCAGGATGAAGATGTATTGGATACCTGGTTTAGTTCCTGGCTGTGGCCTATCTCTGTATTTGACACCGATATTTTCACTTCTGGAGAAAAGAATGAGGACCTAAAATACTATTATCCTACCAATGACCTGGTAACTGCCCCTGAAATACTTTTCTTCTGGGTAGCCCGGATGATCATTGCCGGATATGAATACATGGGCGAAAAGCCATTTAGGAATGTATACCTTACAGGAATCGTTAGGGATAAATTAGGACGAAAAATGTCCAAATCCCTAGGCAACTCTCCCGATCCTTTGGAATTGATCAAAAACTATGGTGCCGATGGGGTAAGAACAGGAATGTTGTTCAGCTCCCCTGCGGGAAATGATCTCCCATTTGATGAAAAACTGGTAGAACAGGGTAGAAATTTTGCCAATAAAATCTGGAATGCCTTCCGCTTGATCAAAGGCTGGGAAGTGGATACAACCATCCTAAACCACGATAACCACACGGCAATTCAATGGTTTGAAAGTCGATATAATCAAGCCTTGGAAGAAATTGAAGATCACTTCAGCAAGTTCAGGATATCGGATGCCTTAATGACAACATACAAATTGGTATGGGATGATTTCTGCTCTTGGTACCTTGAAATGATCAAACCGGATTACCAAAAGCCCATTGACCTGGAAACTTATGAAAAGACACTGGGCTTTATGGAGGGCATCCTAAAACTATTGCACCCATTTATGCCTTTCATCACCGAGGAGCTTTGGCACCAACTTAGAGGAAGAGATGTTAAAGGTGCCCTCATTGTTTCCTCCTGGCCAGAACCGGCTTCCTATAATGAAAAGCTGATCAACCAGGCTGCTCAAGTTTTCGAGGTTGTTTCCCAGATAAGAAATATCAGGGCCTCTAAAGGAATTTCCCCAAAAGAAGCTTTTGATCTTACCATCAACACCAAAAGCCAAGGATTATATGAGTCTTTTGAGGCCATTATGAAAAAACTGGCCAATTTGGATTCTATCAGTTTTGGTAAAAAGGTGGACAATGCTTTGAGTTTTGTGGTAAAATCTGACGAATTCTTTATTCCAGTAGAAGACCAATTGGATATAGAAAAGGAAAGGGAAAACCTTGAAAAAGAATTAGAATACACCAAAGGTTTCCTCAATACGGTCATGAAAAAACTGGGAAATGACCGTTTTGTCAATAACGCTCCAGCAAAGGTAGTCGAAAATGAAAAGAAAAAACAAGAAGATGCGGAAGCCAAAATAAAAGCTTTGGAAGAAAGCCTTGCCAAGTTGGTTTAAACAATAAAAATATCCATAGATTTAAAATGCTTACTGATTTTTTAGTGGGCATTTTTTTTTGATAATATTTGGAATAATTATTCACAATTTATTATTTAATTTCGTCCAGCATTATTAGACCCATTCATAATTTCACGGGACAAAAGAATGAAAAATAAAAAAATCGCCATTATCGGATGTGGAAACCTTGGCACTTCTATTGCCCATGGTTTGCTGGAATCGGAGGAATTTAATCCTCAAAATCTCACCCTCACCAAAAGACATCCGGAAAGCCTTTTTTACCTACAACCCAAAGGGGTAACCGTTATCTCTGACAACTCCCAGGCTGCATCTGATGCGGACCTGGTTGTATTGGGGGTAAAACCCTATAATGTTCCAAATATCCTTAAAGAGATAAGGCCGGTTTTAAAACCCGGCAAACAAACCATTGTTTCTTTGGCCACAGGGGTGACTTTGGAAGAGATGCAAACCGAACTTGATCCCAATACTGCCTTATTCAGGGCCATGCCCAATATTGCAGCAGATATTCAGGAATCTATTACCTGCATTTGTGGAAAAAATGGATCTACAGAGTTAGAAAACCAAATCAAATGCTTGTTCAACAGCATTGGAATAAGTATTGTCATAGAAGAACATTTAATGGAAGCAGCCACCGTCCTGGGCGCCTGTGGAGTGGCCTATGTACTCAGGTTTATGAGGGCAATGACCCAGGGAGGAATTCAGATTGGTTTTGATGCAAAAACTGCCAATATGATCGTTAACCAAACCGTTAAGGGCGCTGCAGAACTAATAATCAAAAAGGGTATCCATCCTGAGGAAGCAATTGACAAAGTCACTACCCCTAAGGGCTGTACAATTGTAGGATTAAATGAAATGGAACACCATGGATTCAGTGCAGCCATGGTAAAAGGGGTATTAGCCTCTTACAATAAAATCGAAAAACTGTAAGCCAAAAACCCCTCACAAGAATTTGTGAGGGGTTTTGAGTTTTATTTCAAAATAAGTCTTAAAAAGCATATCCAAAGCCCATACCAGCCCAAAGTGGCCAAAAACCATTATGGTTAAAAATTGGTATTACATTCACTGAAAAAAGAAAACCACCATTTTCCGGAATTTTTCGGTAACCAAGGTTTAAAGTCCCCATCAAAGCAGGTGTTTCTCCTGAATTAAGGATAAAATCAAAGTCCTTATCGGTATATCTCGTCTCCGAGTAAGTGTATTCATTTGTTACAGGGTTGTAAGTTTCGCTAGTGGAATAACCTTTATTCCGATAATAAATAAAGGTACCTCCAGCCCCTATTTCAAAAAAATGCTTTCCACTTCCCAATAATTTATTGACCTGAATTGGCAAAGTCAGCAAGGAGGCATTGTCATTCAAAGAATAGCCACCAACACCGGCACGCATCCCCCAAGAGTTTTGATCTTTTTTATCAAATCTAAAATCATAATTGAAAGAATATACCAATCCTGCTCCTCCTAATTCCAAAAACACTCCTTCTGTCGGGTGATTAGCTTCTTGGGCCATGGAAAAATTTGAAAGCAACACCATTAACAAAGTAAGTAATCTTATTTTCATGTGTTTTAATTATGTTAATAAAATAGATTTGACAAAAGTACAAAATTGAATAATACCTTAAAATAAGAATACCGAATATGATATTGTCATCCAGGCAAATTTATTTATTGTAAATCAAACATCCGCCATCGTGATTTAAAAAATCATACAAATCAAATACTTTCTCCCCACTTATTAAAGAGAAAGTTAAATACAACATTATAAGATAATAAGGAAAACCTTTAAGTCCACCTTTAATTTTTCCTTTCTCATTTCCAATAGTAATTTCACCTTAAGAAAATTCTTACCGGATTGGGGATTATTCAGTAGGATTATCCTAAAAAAGCCTTTAGTTTTATATATATTCCAAGAATTAGTGCCCATGATCAAGAGGTTTTTACCCCTAATACTCGCTTTGGCCATTATCCTTTCCTTCATTTATATGTGGGGTCCCAAAGAAACCCTTGGAACGATAAAGGGGGAATACCCTCAAGTACCTGTTGATTTGGAGCAATTGGAAATTTATATTAAGGAAAAAGAGGATACCGTCAAAGGTCTCAAGGCAGACAATGAAGCAAGAATCATTTGGGCTGACAGCTTAAATAAGGCTAAAACACCATTCTCTTTTGTTTATATCCATGGGTTTGGAGCCAGCCAAAAGGAAGGCGACCCTGTTCACAGAAAGTTGGCAAGCCATTTTGGGGCCAATTTATATTTGGCCAGGTTACCTGAACATGGCATCAAAAGGAAAAATGCATTAGAATATACTACTGCTGAAAAATTGACTGATGGTGCCCGGGAAGCTTTAATGATAGGAAAAATGCTTGGAGATAGGGTTATATTAATTGGCACTTCCATGGGTGGGTCACTTGCCATTTTATTGGCATCCGAAAGGGAGGACATTCATTCTTTACTACTTTACAGCCCTTGCATCAGGGATTTTGGCAATCAGCTGGAAGCTTTTTTCCGACCTTGGGAAGGTTGGGTACTTAAAAACTTCATGGCCAATGAACACGGGGTCCTGGTCAATAACAGAAAGGGAGAAAAGGCCAAGTATTGGTCAGAGGCTTACCATGTTAATGCCTATGCTAGCTTAGCCCAACTGGTTTTTGGGGCAATGAACCCTGAAACTTTTATACAGGTAAAACAGCCTTTATTCCTGGCTTACTATTATAAAAATGAAAAACATCAGGATCATGTTGTTTCTGTCCCAGCCATGAAAAACATGTTTGAATCGGTCAAAACAAAGGAAAACTTTAAGAGAGCCCAAGCATTTCCTAATGCTGGGGATCATGTTATTTGCTCATTTATTACCTCAAATGATTGGGAAGGAGTACTTGATGCCAGTATTAAATTTCTAAAAGATATTGCAAAAGTCCCCAGTCCCTCAAAAGAAAAATTAGCTGAAATTAAATAAACCAAAACCATGTCTTATTTGGACTCGATAACGATTCCTACTTTACTTTTAGACGAAAATAAATGCCGGAAAAATATGCAGTCAATGGCGGACAAGGCCATGAGAAACCACACCCGCCTGACCCCGCATTTTAAAACCCATCAGTCCAGGCTTATCGGAGACTGGTTCCAGGGAATTGGCATTGGAGAAATCAATGTATCCTCTATTAAAATGGCATCCTATTTTTCGGAACAAAATTGGCAAAACATCCATATCGCTTTCCCATTCAACCCTTTAGAGGCCCATCATCTGGATGAATTAGCCCACCAATCCTCCGTTTCCATCCAACTGGTCAATGAAGAAGTCACTAAATCCCTGGCCCAACAACTTAAAATTCCGGTAGGTTTTTTTATTGAAATTGATGCGGGTTACGGAAGGACAGGCGTGGAAGCATGGGACTATGAAAAAATTGAAAAAATCCTTCAGGCTGCCCGGCCCACCAATAAGCTTTATTTTAAGGGATTTTACATTCATGCAGGACATACCTATCAGGCGGATATAGCAGGCATTTCCAAAATTCATGAGGAAACAAAAAATGCGTTAAAAAAACTCAGGTCCAAGTTCAAAGAAGATTTCCCTACAATGGTCACCCGGTCAGGGGATACCCCAAGTTGCGCCTTAATGGAAAATTTTGAGGGAATTGATGAAATAAGCCCAGGCAATTTTATTTTTTATGACCTGATGCAAACGGCCATCGGTAGTTGTCACAAGGAGGACATTGCTGTGGCTTTAGCCGTCCCCATTGTTGATATCAAGGAAGAAAAAAATGAAATATTGGTTCATGGAGGGGCTATCCATCTTTCTAAAGAATATTTAATGAATGCTGATGGAAGCAAAAACTATGGGGAAGTGGTTTTGCTGAATGAAAATGGATGGAATTTATCAGAAGAAACTTCTTATTTAAAAAGTATTTCACAAGAACATGGCCTGATCCAAGCCAGCACTGGTTTGGTAAATCAGTTAAAAGTTGGGGATTTAATAGGGATTTTGCCTGTCCACAGTTGCTTAACCGCAGATTGCATGGGGGAATTTTGGTCCACTGAGGGCCAAATAATTGATCACCTTAGTGGACAAAAAAGACAACTCCCCACTTAACCGAGGACTTTGTCTAGAAGATTTATACCCAAAGGCTATAGTATTTTTCTCCCAACTGGGTGAAGTATTCAATTTCACCCTTATAACTCTACCATTTGAATTTGTGCTTAGAAATTGATTTGCAATCTCATAAAAAAAGATTACAATGGCCCGTTTTTCAACGGGCCTTTGCCATTTAAAATCCTAAGGTCTTCAACATATTTTCACTTTTTTGTTCCTCAGCAAATAATTCGTGTGTAATGTTTCCCTCTTCATCCCGGTTTATAAGTACATGCTTGGGTGCAGGAATCAAACAATGCTGTATTCCACCATAACCTCCAAGGGATTCCTGATAAGCTCCGGTATGAAAAAAGCCAATATATAGGGGCTTTCCCTCATTTTTCTTGGGAAGGTATATATTATATTGGTGAGCTTCTGAATTATAATAATCCATACTATCACAAGTCAAACCTCCCAAGGAAATGTTGTGGTACTCTTCTTTCCAATTATTAACAGCAAGCATAATATACTTTTGGTTGAGCCCCCAACTATCGGGCAATTGGGTGATAAAAGATCCATCAATCATGTACCAAAGCTCTTTGTCATTTTGAAGTTTTTGATCCAATATCGAATAAAGCACCGCACCACTTTCTCCCACCGTATAACTTCCAAATTCAGTAAAAATATGGGGTTCGGTAGTATTATTTTTGGCACACATCCACTTGATATTTTTGATAATTTGATCGGCCATATACTGGTAATCGTAATCAAAAAACACATTGGTCTTAATGGGCCAGCCTCCTCCAATATCCATGGTGTCCAGTTCTGGACAAATGGCTTTCAGATCAACATATTTCTGAATAAACCGGGTCAGTTCGGACCAATAATAGGCAGTATCCCGGATTCCTGAATTGATAAAAAAGTGGAGCATCTTTAGACTGACTTGCGGGTTGTCTTTAATCTTTGTTTCATAAAGCTCGATGATATCCTTGTACCGCACCCCCAAACGGGAGGTATAAAAACCAAATTTAGGTTCCTCATCAGCAGCAATTCTAATTCCCACCTGAAAAGGGACTTTTACATGCTCAAGGTAATAATCAATTTCCGACAGGTTATCTAAAACCGGAATACAGTTCACAAATCCATCATTAAGCAGACCAGCTATGTACTCCTTGTACAATTCTCTTTTGAACCCATTGCAAACGATATAAGTCTCCTTGCTGATTTTACCCATTTTATAAAGACTTCGAACCAAAGGAATATCGAAAGTACTGGAAGTTTCGATGTGGATATCATTCTTAAGTGCTTCATCCAATACAAAGCTAAAATGGGAAGACTTCGTACAATAACAATAAGTATATTTCCCATGATAATCGTGGTCTTCTATGGCTTTGCCAAAGTATTTCTTGGCATTCTGAATGCTTTCACTGATTTTGGGAAGATAAGTCAATTTTAACGGTGTCCCGTAAGTATGGATGATATCCATAAGATTCACCCCATTAAATAAAAGTTGATCTTCCTCTACATGGAATTCCTTGGTGGGAAAATCAAAAGTTTGTTTAATTAAATCAATGTATTTGTTCATTAGGCAATGGAGGTTTATGACTTTTTGATTCGAAAATTGCATTAATAATTGGGGAAATCAAATTAATGACTTTAGCTAATTTGCAAAAATCTATCTGGAAAAAATAAGCCATTTCAAAATCAACCTGTTATCATTTAATTTCTGATTTGGGGAATTCCAGAACCAAAGGTTGATCAGCCTTTTTCACCCCTTCCTCCTCCCCTAAAAAATAAAAAGCTTCCGTTCATAAACGGAAGCTTTGATAAGAAATGGATGAATTTCTTTTCTTTTTATCAGGAAAGTTCACTATAAAGCAAGCTCTCCTCCAATTGATGTTTCTTTTGATTTTGAATAATCTTCTTCAATACTTTTTTGAAGCGGATTTCATCTTCAATCAACTTAAAAAGCTTATTGACATAAGCCTTTGCGATGCCTTCATTGCTTTGGTAGTATTTTAAGGTAAAATACCTCTTTTCATGAATACTTTCAATAAACACTTCTTTGGGGTGACCTGCCAGGACCAATCCCCTGAAAAGTGAATAAAAGGACTCCACTTCTCCTTTCAAATGGAAGTATATGGTTTGAAATTTCTTCTGGGATTCAGGGAAGTTTTTAAAATCAAAACCTCCAATCCCTTCAATTTCCACTGCTTCATGACCTTCCAGCCAGTTCAACAAATCCTTGGGCTGACTGGTTTTGGGTTCATTTCTGTTTATTGAATTGAAGCTAAATGTTTGGGAAGTTTTTTCTGAATGATTGTATGAATTTGCTATTGCTGTCATGGTGTCTTTTCAATTGGATTATTAGTAATAATTTAAAATGTTGAAAATTAATCAACATCGGTTGTCTTGAAATGGGCAAGTGTGCATTCGTCTGTTTTTCATCATTGCTAACATTTATAGGTCCTTGAATTGATTTAGGCAGGTTTTAGCACCTTTGCCTTTTTAAGGTTAGGTTGCTATAGGTTCCCAGAGCCTGTTCTCTCCCCTATTCTTTATAAAATCAGCTACTTACCATTTCGGCTTTTCACTAATAATTTTTTCAAATGTAATACTTTATTTTTAAATAACAACAACCCTATAGATTTTGTAGGGAATTAAATGATAAAATTTAACACCACAGATTTCACTCATAACCAGACCAAAAAGAAGAAGGGCATTTAACCTTTAGCCAATTCTAATTCCTGCACCCGCAATCCCCACGTTAAGGGAATTTAAATAACCTTTCTTAAATACCAACTCAATTCTCATATTTGCTTTTCAATTATTGTATCCAGAAAACTGGCTATCATGTTAGCTAACACTTACAATTTATGCCCAAAATTAACTACTTTTGTGCCAATAAATTCCTAACCCTTCAACGCTCCAAATTCCTTCCAGGAATTTGACATGATTTGTTCATGGATAAGGGTGAATAGAAAAGGGTGGTGTTTATATATGTTAAAGACGACCACCAAAAGGCAAACCCTTAGGGAAAAGATTCAATTCCCAGGTGCAAAACTTTTAATTACAAAATTCAATGACAATCCAAGAAGAAATACTCATTGCCATAAGCAAAGCCTTTGAAACCGAATTTGATCACCCTGTAGCCGCAAATGGTTTGGCCCTACAACCTACCAGGAAGGAATTTGAGGGGAATTACACTTTTATACTTTTTCCCTATTTAAAATACACCAAGATGAAACCTGAAGCTACCGGTGAAAAGATCGGGAATTACCTTCAGGAACATTGCTCATTGGTGAGCAAATACAATGTAGTGAAAGGTTTTTTGAATATTTCGGTTAATGAAGCTTCCTGGATGGAAGTTTTTCAACAAATATACCAAAAGGAAAACCTGGGCCAATTACCTTCCAAAAACCAAAAGGTGATGGTGGAATTCAGCTCTCCTAACACCAATAAGCCCCTTCATTTGGGCCATTTAAGAAACAATTTTCTTGGTTTTGCAGTATCCCAGATCTTAGAAGCCAATGGATATGAAGTCATCAAAGCCAACCTGATCAATGATAGGGGAATCCATATCTGCAAATCCATGGTCGCTTATCAAGCTTACGGAAAGGGAGAAACACCTGAATCCGGTGGATTAAAAGGGGATCATTTGGCAGGAAAATATTACGTACTTTTTGACAAAGCCTACAAAGAGGAAATCAAGGAATTGATGAGCCAGGGCATGTCGGAGGAACAAGCCAAAAAGGAAGCGCCCCTCATGCAGGCTGCCCAGGAAATGCTCAGAAATTGGGAAGCCAATGATCCTGCCACCGTGGAATTATGGAAAACCATGAATGGATGGGTCTATGAAGGCTTTGATGCCACTTACAAAAAAATGGGGGTGAGCTTTGACAAGCTTTATTATGAATCAGACACTTACTTGTTGGGCAAAAACATTGTGGAAGAAGGACTTGAAAAGGGAGTGTTTTTCAAAAAAGACAATAATTCCGTTTGGGCTGATCTCAGAGAAGAAGGGTTGGATGAAAAGTTGGTTCTCCGTGGTGATGGAACATCTGTTTATATCACCCAGGATATGGGAACTGCTGACCTGAAGTATAAGGATTATAAAATTAACAAGTCCGTATATGTAGTGGGCAATGAACAGGATTATCATTTTGATGTCCTTTTCAAAATCATGAAAAAGCTGGGCCGCCCCTATGGTGATGGCCTTTACCACCTTTCCTATGGAATGGTAGATTTGCCTACCGGAAAAATGAAATCCCGGGAAGGTACAGTAGTAGATGCTGATGACCTGATCCAAGAAATGGTGGATACGGCTGCTACACACACCCAGGAATTAGGGAAAATTGAAGGTTTTTCTGAAGAAGAGGCCAAAGAGCTTTATGAAATTCTGGGACTGGGAGCCTTGAAATATTTCTTATTAAAAGTAGACCCCAAAAAGCGGATGTTGTTTAACCCCCAGGAATCCATCGAATTCCAGGGAAATACTGGTCCATTTATTCAATACTCCCACGCAAGGATTTCTGCAATCCTAAGAAAAGCTGACCAAATTGAAGTGGATTACAGCCTAAATGGATTTGCTGACCTGGGTAACTTGGAAACCACCGAAAAAGAACTTATCATTTTGTTAAACGATTTTGAGAAAAAACTGGCACAAGCAGGAGAAGAATACTCCCCGGCTGTTCTGGCTCAATATTTATTTGATTTGGCCAAGGAATATAACCGTTTTTACGCTGAACTTCCTATATTCAGTGAATCAAATGAAAAAGTCAGATCATTCCGTGTGGCCCTTTCCGCTCAGGTTGCCAAAACTATTAGAATCGGAATGAGGTTATTAGGTATTAATGTTCCAGAAAGGATGTAATATGAAGCAATTAATTTATTTCTGCCTGGCCTTGGCATTAGTAGCATGTCATGCCAAATCCAACGATCAAAAAAGCATAAAACCTACAGTGACAACAAAACCCATACAAGTGAAAAAATCATTTTATGACTTTGAAGTCAATGACATAGATGGTAACCCTGTTGAGTTTGGGCAATTCAAGGGCAAAAAAGTCATGTTGGTGAATGTTGCTTCTAAATGTGGTTATACCCCTCAGTATGCGGATTTGCAGAATTTGCATCAACAGTATGGAGATAAAATCGTTATTCTGGGCTTTCCTGCCAATAATTTCGGAGGACAGGAACCCGGAACCAATGAGGATATCAAAAAATTCTGCAGCCAAAACTATGGGGTGACCTTCAAAATGTTTGATAAAATTTCAGTCACCGGGGCGGACAAACACCCTCTTTATCGATGGCTTTCAGATAGAGAGTTAAATGGGTGGAACAATCAAGAACCCAGCTGGAATTTCTGCAAATACATTATCAATGAGGAAGGTAAGCTTACTCATTTCTTTCCTTCCTCCGTCAACCCAATGGATGATAAAATCCTGGAACTCTTAGGAGAAGCCTAAAGGCCCTGCACTTCTCCTAATGTTCCCCAACCAAATCCTCTATTTATTCCGTGGAAATTTCTCTTAAAAGCAAGAAACAAGCTTGGTTACATGCCATTAGGCTCAGAACCTTACCCCTGGCATTGGCAAGCATCCTTATGGCCAGTTTTATTGCCTATTACCATCAAACATTTCGATGGGAGATATTGATTTTGGCAGCCCTAACCACCACTTTCCTCCAAATCCTTTCCAACTTGGCCAATGATTATGGGGACAGTGTGCATGGAGCAGACAGTATTGAACGAGAAGGCCCTATCAGGGCAGTTCAATCCGGTATTATTAAACCCAGGGAAATGAAAAGAGCCATGATATTTTTGGCTTCCCTGTCATTTCTTTGTGGCTTTGCACTTTTATTGGTTGCCCTGGAAAGTTGGTGGTTGGTCCTGACATTTATTGGTTTGGGGCTGTTATCCATTTATGCAGCCATCACCTATACATCTGGAAACAACCCTTATGGTTATATTGGTTTGGGAGACCTTTCTGTATTTATCTTTTTTGGACTTTTAGGGGTTTTAGGAACTTATTTTCTTCATAGTCTAAGTTTTTCTGCTCCTCTTCTATTCCCCGCAGCCTCACTGGGCTTTTTCAGCACTGCTGTCCTAAACATCAATAATATTAGGGACATTGAATCTGACAAAAACGCAGGAAAAAAATCAATTCCAGTAAGAATTGGAAGGAAAGCTGCATTAGTGTATAACTGGGGCCTTATACTTGCAGGCAATGGCTGCTTATTACTTTTTGTAGCCCTGGAAAATGCTTTGGGGGGACTTTTAGCTTTATTGATTTCTCCAATCATGGTAAAAGTGGCTTCTTCAGTGGGTAAAAAGAAATCCTCCAAAGAATTGGATCCTTATCTTAAAAAGATGGCCATTTCAACTCTTCTATGGGTGATGGCTTTTGGAATTGGGCTTATTATTTTTTAAAACTTAATTAAAAAAACAATACTTTATCAAGTAAATGGACCCACTCTAAAATGGTTATAACGAATTAGTTTTAAATGAGCATTTTTTGTATTTTAACTTAGAAAATACACAAAATCCATATTAAAGCACAAAACCATGAAAACCATCCTAGTCCCATTTGACTTTTCCGAAGAAGCCGAAAATGCTTTTGAATTTGCCAAAGGCCTGGCAACCAACTTACAGGGGCACCTTAAATTACTCCATGTTATTGAAATCCCTACCTCCCAAAATTTTAGCACGATGGGGGAAGTTGGCGTTGGCGGTGCTGAAATGAATAATGTATTCATGATCGAATTGGTAGAAAAGAGAAAAAAGCAGATGGAGGAAATAAAAAGGAGCCAAAAAGATGTTCCTTACAAATTCAGTTCAAAAATCACTTTTGGCAACCCCTATGCTGGCATCTCCAAAGAAGTTTCCGATATTTCTGCAGATTTGATTATCATGGGATCTAAAGGTTCCAGTGGGATTGAAGAACTACTGATTGGTTCCAATACGGAAAAAGTGGTACGTCACGCGGACTGTCCTGTGATTACCATTAAGGGGAGAATAACCCCTGATAAAATTAAAAACATCATTTTTGCCAGTGATTTTTCCGAGAAAAGTTCCCATGTAATTAATTCACTGAAAAAATTACAGGAAGCTTTGCAAGCCGAATTACATTTGGTAAAAATCAATACCCCAAGTATGTTTGAAAACACCCGGGACTCCAAAGGGAAAATCCAGCAAATAGTGGAAAAATATAAATTGAACCATACCAGGGTAGAGATCTATAACAGTGATTCTGAAGAAGAAGGCATCATCCAATATGCGGAAGACCACAATATGGACATGATTGCCATGGCCACCCATGGCAGGACTGGCTTTATGCATCTGCTAAGTGGAAGTATTGCAGAGGATATAGTCAACCATTCCAAAAGACCGGTATGGACGATGAAAATCAAATAATTATGAGTAAAAAAAAGAATAACGACTGGAAAAAAAGAGAAGGTGTAGTATACTCCACCAATGCTGATTTTGAATTTGAATTTGATGAAGGGGATGTAGAAACCCTTTCCCCCCAAGAACAATACCTCAAGGTTATGCTCGATAAAAAGGCCAGAGGCGGAAAACAGGTCACTCTTATTACAGGTTTTGTGGGGCAGGAAGATGATCTTAAAGAACTTGGCAAAACCTTAAAAAGCAAATGTGGTGTAGGTGGGAGTGCCAAAGATGATGAAATCATTATTCAAGGGGACCACCGGGACAAAGTGTTGGACATCCTGTTAAAACTGAATTATAAAGCAAAAAAAGCTGGTGGATGAAATACTAATTTTTTCCAACCAAAAAGAAAGGAGTGGTCAAAAAAACCACTCCTTTCTTTTTTATAAAACAGAACTACAAACCGAAACCAAAAGTTTTTTCAAGAATGCCAACTTCCTGGCCAAATACGAAGGTTGGGTTTAGGTTGAATTGCTATTTTTTTTAAAGTTGGTAATATCAAACCACTGCATTTATCAAATTCCTTTTCAATAGTGGCCATTTTGAAAAGATGTGCTTTAGGGTTTCCAAGTAAACAATAATTATTTTTCACCTCCAAAATCCAAAAAAGGAAAACACCTCGTATATAATTCTAACCAAAGGGAAAAATCTTCCTTGATGAGATTTTTATTGAAAAGGTATACCAAAAAGCTATCAAAGATTATGGACCAGTTCAGATTATTAAGTCTTTCTTTCAAAAACACTGATATAAAAACCCGGGAAGCATTTGCTTTAAGTCCCGCAGAAATTCGTGAATTGATTCAGGCTTCAAAAAACTCCATGGGTCTTAAAGAATTATTGGTCCTATCCACCTGCAACCGAACTGAAATCATTTATTTCGCCGATAAAGACCTTTCCCTGCCTTTTTTTAATTTCCTGAGCCAATTGAAAGGTCAAAACACCAGCTTGGCCAAAAGAGCTTTTCACAATATTCAAAATGAAAAACAGGCTTTAAATTATTTTTTCAAAATATCTGCTGGTTTGGAATCTCAGATATTGGGAGACGCACAAATCATTTCGCAAATAAAAAATGCTTACCAAATCTCCCTTCAAGAAAATACTGCAGGAACTTATATTCATAGATTGATCCATATCCTGCTGGCAACCCATAAAAAAATCACAACCCAAACTGATTTCAAATCTGGAATAAGCTCGGTCCCATATGCTTCCGTTGATTTAATTTATGAATACCAGTCCATGATTCATTCTCCTAAAATTGGAATTATTGGTTTTGGAGAAATGGGACAAAATGTCTGTAAACACCTTATCTCGGGCGGTAATACCAAATTCACTGTATTAAATCGATCAAGGGAAAAACTGGATCAATTCAACAAAAAGCATAACACACAAATCCAATATCTCCCTTTGAAGGAGCTGGAAGATGCGGTAAGGAAACTGGACATTATTATTTCAACCCCCAGGGTAGTCCAACCTATAATTTCCCAAAACACTTTCAATGATTATTCCCCCACTTATAAACTTTTGGTAGATATTTCCATGCCTAGAAGCATCGCCCAGGATGTAGAAAATATACCTGGTATTATTTATTTTGACATGGATAACATCAGTCAAGTCACCCAACAAAGCATGGCCAGAAAAGAAGCCTCTGTTCAAGCTGTAAAACAAATTCTAAAAGATCATCAGGAAGAGTTTATGCAATGGAAAACAGATAACAAAAATTTGGAAGTAATCCGAAAAATGAAATCTACCTTACAAACCATCAAGGAAGAAGAACTTGATAGATTTCAAAAACTAACCCCTCCTGAACTATCAGAAGGGGTAGATGAAATTTTGGATGCTATGATCCAAAAGATCATCAAAAAAACGGTTGTCACCATGAAATCTTTAAAAGATGAAAAACAAATCAACCAATATTCAACTTTAATTTCCCAGACTTTTCATTAAGGAATCATTAATTCAGAATAAAAACTTTTTGATTTTTTGGATGTTAACAATACCTCACTAATTTTGCGGTTATAAAATGAACTGCACAAGACTACATATTGCCAACAAATCACTTTTTACAGTAACTCTCCCTGTGACTGTTCACCATTTCCATCATTCCTCCTGAGGAGGAATATTATTTACATATCGCCCTAAGCGGTTGCAGGTGATCAGTATGGCAACCCTTCAATTTTCAGAATTTCTTAAAAGATTTATTCATATTCGTATCTTTATTTCATGGAAAATATTATTCGCATAGCCGTCCAAAAAAGTGGCCGATTGAGTGAAGACTCATTGAGTCTGATTAAAGAATGTGGCATTAAATTTTATAATGGTACCGGCAAACTCAAATCCACTTCAACCAATTTCCCAATTGAATTCCTATACCTCAGGGATGATGACATTCCGGGTTATGTTGCTGATGGAGTAGCAGACCTCGGAATTGTAGGTGAAAATGAGTTGGTAGAAAAGGACAAGGAAGTAGACATCCTCAAAAGACTGGGATTTTCAAAATGCAGACTTTCCCTTGCCATCCCCAAAAGTGAAGAATATACCGGTTTGTCTTACTTTGAGGGAAAAAACATCGCCACCTCCTACACCAAGATCCTTGGGGATTACCTAAAAGCAAAAAATATCAACGCCGAAATCCATGAAATCAGTGGGTCAGTAGAAATTGCACCTAGTATTGGTTTGGCAGAAGGAATCTGTGACATTGTCAGCTCAGGGTCTACCTTGATGATGAATGGCCTAAAAGAAGTTGAAGAAATATTCAAGTCAGAAGCTGTTTTGATCAGCCATAAAGGCATCAGCCAAGAAAAACAATCCATTGTAGAAAAACTGCTATTCAGAATAAATGCCGTCCAAAAAGGTAACAGGAACAAATATGTACTCTTGAACGCCCCAAATGAATCCCTGGACAAAATCATAAGCCTGATTCCCGGAATGAAAAGCCCAACCATCTTACCATTGGCGCAGGAAGGTTGGTCCTCAGTTCATTCTGTCTTAAGTGAAGATCAATTTTGGGAAAATATTGAAGGACTTAGAGAAGCCGGTGCTCAGGGAATCCTTGTGGTACCTATCGAAAAGATGGTCCTTTAACCTGAATATTTTCAAAAGATACACCCATGAGAATCATTAGTAATCCCACAAGAAGTGAGTGGAAAAAAGAACTGGCCCGTCCTGTTCAAAAAATGAAGGAAATCCAAAAGATTATCAAGCCGATCATGCGGAAGGTGAAACGGCAAGGGGATAAATCTTTGAAGAAATTTGCTTTGGAATATGACCACGTGGAAATAAAAAACCTCTTGGTCAGCAGGGAAGAAATCAAGGCAGCTGAAAAGTTGTTGGATCCAGAGCTTAAACAAGCAATTCAAAAGGCGAAAGATAATATTGAAAAATTCCATGAGGCCCAAGCTACACCGGATTTGAAAATGGAAATAATGGACGGGGTAACTTGTATGCGAAAAAGTGTCCCCATCCAAAAAGTGGGGCTTTACATTCCCGGAGGCACTGCCCCTTTGTTTTCCACTGTCTTAATGCTTGGAGTTCCCGCCAATATTGCTGGCTGTGATGAAATCGTTCTTTGCAGTCCTCCTAATAAGGAAGGCAAAATCCACCCAGCCATTTTATACACTGCAGATTTGATTGGGATTGATAAAATAGTAAAAGCGGGTGGCGCCCAAGCTATTGCAGCCATGACCTATGGTACTGAAAGTGTGCCCAAAGTGGACAAAATATTCGGTCCAGGAAATCAATATGTTACAGCAGCCAAACAACTGGCCAATAAAAAAGGGATTGCTATAGACATGCCTGCAGGACCATCTGAAGTATTGGTTTATGCGGATGAAACAGCTATTTCTTCTTTTGTAGCTTCTGATTTGCTTTCACAAGCCGAACACGGTGTGGACAGCCAGGTGGTGTTGGTTGCCAGTTCTGAAAAGGTAGCCAAAAAAGCTTTAAAAGAAGTGGAAAAACAACTGAAAACTTTACCCAGAAAGGAAATAGCAATAAAAGCACTAGAAAATAGCGTGGCGGTTGTCATGTCCAATCAGGACCAAGCCATTGACCTGATCAATGAATATGCTCCCGAACACCTGATCATCAATGTAAAAGATGAAGATGAAGTGGTTTCCCGGATTATCAATGCGGGATCCGTATTTATTGGTAATTTCACGCCAGAATCTGCTGGAGATTATGCCTCGGGTACCAACCACACCCTGCCAACTTATGGCTATGCCAAAAATTACAGCGGGGTTTCTTTGGACAGCTTTGTCAAAAAAATCACCTTTCAAAAAATCACCAAAAAGGGAATTCAAAATTTAGGGCCTACCATCGAGATATTAGCAGGCAATGAATTACTGGACGCACACAAAAATGCAGTTTCTATTCGCCTCAATTACCTCAAAGAAAATAACTGATATGGCTTTTGACCTCAATAAATTATTAAGGCCCCACATAGCCCAATTAAAGCCCTATTCATCTGCAAGGGATGAATATTCCGGCAAAAAAGGGGTATTTTTGGATGCCAATGAAAATCCAATTGGCTCTATCACCGAACAGCAGTTTAACCGCTATCCTGACCCTTATCAGCAGGATTTAAAAGCCAGCATTAGTCGTATCAAAAAAGTTAACCCTGAGCAAATCTTCCTGGGAAATGGTAGCGATGAAGCCATTGACCTTTTGATGCGCGCTTTCTGTATCCCCGGAAAGGATAATATTATCATTTTACCACCTACCTATGGGATGTACGAGGTAAGTGCAGGAATCAATGATATAGCCATCAAAAAGGTCAATCTGACGGAAGATTTCCAATTGCGGCCAGAGGTTATTTTGGAAACGGTAGATGACCATTCCAAAATTATCTTCATCTGCTCTCCCAACAACCCGAGTGGTAATAAAGCCAAAAGGGAGGACATTCTTAAAGTACTGAAAGGGTTTGATGGATTGGTAGTGGTGGATGAAGCCTATATTGATTTCAGCGAGGAGGTCAGCTTTACCCAGGAATTGGACAAATATCCTAATTTATTGGTCATGCAGACCTTTTCAAAAGCTTGGGGTCTTGCTGCCTTACGCCTGGGGATGGCTTTTGCCTCTCCGGAAATCATCAAAGTGCTCAATAAAATCAAACCTCCGTATAATATCAGTGGACTGACCCAGGAAACCGTCTTGACAGCTTTGGAAAACACCTCCAAAAAGGATCAAATGGTCCAGGAGATGTTGGAAGAGCGGGATTATTTGGAGAAGAAACTTGCTGCTATGCCTTTGGTGGAAAAAATCCACCCTTCCGATGCCAATTTCCTTTTGGTTAGGGTGCCTGGTGCCAGAAAAATCTATTATTACCTGATTGACCAGCTTATTATTGTCAGGGATCGTTCCAAAGTAGTCCTTTGTGATGATTGCCTCAGAATTACGGTTGGCACCAGGAAAGAAAATAAGCAGTTACTGGAAGCATTAAAAAAATACGCCGTAAATTTGCCTACCGCATAAATTTATCGGAACCTCCCTCCTCTTAGAAAGGAAAATGTGGTAAAAGTTTAAAAAAATGAAAAAAGTACTATTTATAGATAGGGACGGAACAATTATCAAAGAACCGCCCATAGATCATCAGGTTGACAGTTTAGAGAAATTGGAATTCCTTCCAAAGGCCATCTCAAATCTGAGGAAAATTGCTGAGGAAACGGATTATGAACTGGTCATGGTAACAAACCAGGATGGGTTGGGAACGGATTCTTTTCCTGAGGACACCTTTTGGCCTGCACAGTATAAAATGCTGAAAACGCTGGAACAGGAAGGGGTGGTATTTGCAGCCATTCATATTGATAAGTCATTTGAACATGAAAATGCCCCAACCCGAAAACCCAGAACCGGTTTATTGACCGAATATATGGACGGGACCTATGATTTGGCCAATTCCTATGTAATCGGAGACCGGCATACAGATATCCAGTTAGCAAAAAACCTTGGGGCTCAGGCCATTTATATTGGTGAAGAAAAACCAGAAGGAACAGCCCTCAATACGGATTCTTGGGATGAAATCTATGAATTCTTAAGGCTTCCTGAAAGAAAAGGATCGGTAGAAAGAAGCACATCAGAAACCCAGATCAAAATAAACATCAACCTGGATGGATCTGGGAAATGCAATATAGATACAGGCTTGCCATTTTTTGACCATATGCTGGAACAACTTGGCAAACACGGTGGCACTGACCTGGAAATCAAGGTTACAGGTGATTTGCATATTGATGAACACCACACCATAGAAGATACTGCTTTGGCCTTGGGTGAGGCTTATTTGCAGGCCCTAGGAGATAAAAAAGGTATCAACCGCTATGGTTTTCTTTTGCCTATGGATGATGTTTTGGCACAGGTGGCCATTGATTTTGGAGGTAGACCCTGGATGATGTGGGAGGCGGAATTTAACCGTGAAAAAATCGGTGATATGCCTACCGAAATGTTTTATCATTTCTTCAAATCCTTCAGTGATACCGCAAAATGCAATTTGAATATCAAAGCGGAAGGAAACAATGAACACCATAAAATTGAGGCCATTTTCAAAGGCCTAGCCAGGGCTATTAAAATGGCTGTAAAAAGAGATGTAAATGCCCTTAACCAGCTTCCAAGCACCAAAGGGGTTTTGTAAGCTTGTAAGCTATTAAAAATATTTTAACACAATAAAAGGCCGGACCATAAATGGTACCGGCCTTTTATTTTTATTGCACATAGAACTACCCTAAGTTAGTTAAGCCTGAATGATGGCTCCTTTCAATCCTTCGCTGTTAAGTAATACTCCAAACTCTGCAATAACAGATTCCGGAACGCCCTTGTTGGTGACAGCTTCCACTACTGCCTGGACAAATAAATCATAATCTTCGGTGGTGACCATTCCGGTCATTCTTGAATTGACTTCAGGGTTATGGGCATCAGCCATGCTCATTCCAGAATATTCAATATTGGTTGATCCAATGGCCTGGGCAAGGAAATCGCTAAAATTGCCCAAAAGAGCATTGAAGCCAGACAAATCATTGACCCCTACCTCGGCTAGCAACACAGGAAAATAAGGTTGAAGATCGTCATACTTTCCGCCTTCATTGGTTGCTATCAGAAGTACGGTTTCCGTCACCACTTGCTTCAATGGTAAATATCCTGCTTCTACCATATTTCCGTCTCCATCATCCACCATAACAGTACCACCTAGGCGAGTGTATAGATCCAACATGGCTCCATCTTCACGCTGAACGATGGCATCACGGGTTCCTTCCAGCAGCTCTCCTATTGGCCCAAGGATATCATTACTGCCAAAACCCGCCCCAGTGGCGGATTGAACTACCGCTTCTACAAACAAATCGAAGTCATCATCATCAACAAACCCATTCATCCGGGGATTTTCATTCGGATTATGGGCATTGGCCATACTTAGTCCCGTATAAGAATAGTTTTTTGCTCCTGTTGATTCTGCCAATAAATCTGTAAAATCCTCCACCAAAGCATTATAACCGGAAAAATCATCTTCTCCGACTTCAGCCAATAAGACATTAAAATGGGGCTTCAATTCTGAATATTTTTCATCGCCGGCAATCAACATTACGGTACCATCCACCACAATTCTTAGATTTAGGTAACCTTGTTCGATCATTTCACCCTCATTTGCGGGATCTGGAACCATTTCCTCCCCTCCTAGCTTTGTGGCATAGAAAGAATCATCCTCCATGGGCGGATCCATTTCTTCATCATTACAGGAAGAAAAAACCAAAATTGTCCCCATTAGGAACAGATACATTAATTGATTCAATGTTTTCATGTTTCTTAAGGTTTATGTGAGCACTAGTTTTTAAAGATTTTCCGGAAAAAACTGCCCAATTGATATGTAACAGAATTTTTATTGATGGCTGGACAACTTCCATCCAATTGGGCATCAGATGGATGGAAAAGGGTGCTTTGAAGGTTATAATCAGCATTTACCTTTTTAACTATATCATTGGGATCCTGTTTTTTCCGGTCATATAAGACTATTAAATAATCGGATGTTCGATTAATCCTGGTATCCCGCATCCCTTCCCATTCTAGAAGTTCTTTCTTGATTGACTCTCCCTTCAGAGAGTCTAAATCAGCGTTAAAATCAACCTGGCTCATGGCCCAATTTGGACCTAAGGATTGATCTTTTGTCTCCAAATAAATGTGTACTGCTAAGGTTCCTACCAATAAAAACAGGACAACACATGCTCCAATTAATATTTTTTTCAGCATCATAGTTAGGCTTTTTGGTTTGTGGACTAGATATACGAAGTGAAACTCCGACTTGGATTGCCCCTACCAATTAGACCCAAAAAATTCACCCCAAAAACTATCTTGATAGTTTTACACCTGAAACTTTAACACACTTATCGAAACATACTTATTTTTTTCCCAGCAGAATTTTGATAGAGGGTAGCTGATTTTAAAAAAGAAAAAGTGAACTTTAACCAGGGAAATTACCAAAAGGCATTTGAAAAAATGAACCTATTACTGTTGTTTAAATTGGCAGATATAAAGGCCCTATTATTAAGGGGCATCGTCTTATCAGGCCTTATAATAATTCGAATATGTCTTAGTAGATTACCAAAAATTGCTCCGATTACCTCCTGGAAATACCAAAGCCAATTATAGAATTGGTTCTATTTATTTGTAAAATCAGAATTTCAATCAAGCAGAAAAGCCCCAGATTTAGCTTCCAAAAACAACCAATTGGTTCTGATTTAAAATTACTTTTGGTAGGGGCCATGATCAAAAATCAAAATTCCAATTTAAGATTGAATATTATTATTTGCCAGTAACTTGGTTCCGGAAAACACTTTCATTTTTTTATCATGTTACTGCCAATTCCGAGGACACGATAGAAACAGCCACGCAATCCAACATGTAATTGAAATATTCCCTGTAAAATTTAAAGCCCATTACATCTGAGGAATTGCTTTTATGGGGCTGGGAATGGTAGAAAGGGCCATTGGTGATTTTAACAAGGGCATATAAACTGATCATGATCACTATGAAAATAAATCTAGAAAAGTGGATTTTATACTTAACAAATCCCCAAAACAAGCCTTTCTATACCTCCTTGAAGTCGCAAAAAAGGCTGTAAATATGCCAAGGAGCAATTGAACCTTTACTCCTAAATTTAGTTCCATTTCCGGATTAATAGTTTCAATATAATTGAAAAAATCTTTCTGTTTACTCCAATAAAAAGGGAATCGACATAATCTAAGATTAGTGCAATTCGCGGATCCCAACTTTACTTTTCAAATAACCGGAGGTATTGGAATCACCTTAAATTCAATTTCTCCAATATTTTTTCCAACTATACATTTAAAAAACAGCATTTCCTTATATTTTTGGGGGCAATATTATGAACCACAAGAAACTCGTCATCATCCCGACCTACAATGAAAAGGAGAATATCCATGATATCGTCCAGGCTATCATAGCCTTGCATGATGGATTTGAGGTATTGGTGATTGATGACAACTCCCCAGACGGAACTGCCGCATTGGTCAAAAAGCAGCAAGATAAACATCCTGGCCAGGTCCACCTTATCCAAAGGGAGGGGAAATTAGGATTGGGAACTGCCTATATCACGGGATTCAAATATGCCTTATCTCATGGATATGATTACATTTTTGAAATGGATGCAGACTTTTCTCACAATCCAAAAGACCTGATAAGACTCTATAGAGTTTGTGCTGAAGGGAATTATGATATGGCTATTGGTTCCCGTTATATTAAAGGAGTAAATGTGGTCAACTGGCCAATGGGCAGGGTTTTGATGTCCTTTTTTGCCAGTAAATATGTGCAGTTTATTACTGGAATTCCTATCAAGGATACCACTGCAGGATTTAAATGCTACCACCGATCAGTGCTGGAGGCTATCAACCTGGATAAAATTAAATTTGTCGGTTATGCCTTCCAAATTGAAATGAAGTTCAGGGCTTGGAAATTGGGTTTTAAAATTGCCGAAATCCCCATCATTTTTACCGACCGCACACGGGGAACCTCAAAAATGTCCACACATATTTTTAAGGAAGCCGTATTGGGCGTGATTTATATGAAAATCAGAAGTATCTTTTCCCCTTACAAAAAGTTTAATCAAAACGAATAGCCTTGATCGGGCTGACATTACTGATTACCATGGCAGGGATAAAAAGCACCAAAACTGTCACCAACAAAATTAAAATATTGAGGCCCACGATCAGGCCAAAATCCCAGTGTATTGGCACATAACTCATATAGTAATTGTAGGGATCGAGCTGGATCAAGCGGCTAAAATCTTGAATAACTCCTATCCCAATACCAATTAAGTTTCCCAAAAGCATTCCCCTGCCAATGATCCGCACGCCATTCCAAACAAAAATCCTCCTGATTTGGCGGTTGGTACTTCCTAAAGCCTTTAGCATTCCAATCATTTGGGTCCGTTCCATTATCAGGATAAAAAGTATCGCTATCATATTAAAAGCCGCCACAAACAAAATCAAGCCAAGAAATACATATACATTATTATTCAGCAAACCCAACCAGTCAAAAATCTGAATATATTTATCCGTTACTTTCTCCACTTTCAAATCATAATCAATTTTGTCATAGAGTTCCTCCTCATGGGCATTGATTTGACTGGGGTCGTTTAAAAACACTTCAAATCCACCCACCTGATTATTTTCCCATCCATTCAGGTTCCGGATGGTTTGGATATCACCAATAATGATCTTGTCATCAAAATCCTCCAAAAAAGTCTCATAAATTCCCACAATATCAAACCTTCGGTACCTTGGAGGATCCTGCACAAAATACATGGTTACCCTGTCACCCACTTTCAAAAGTAATTTATCAGCAATTTTCCTACTTAAGAGAATTTCATTGGAAGCAGATCCATTTTCATTAAAGGTCAAAAATCTTCCATGTGAGACAGAGGACGCAAAAGCCAGAGAATCAAAATCGGGTCCCACTCCTTTGAGCATTACACCCTGCACTTCTTCTTCCCCTTTCAATAAGCCTGGTTTATAAGCATATTCCTGTACATGCCTGATAAAATCAAAGTTTTCATGTTGAGAATAAAACTGGCTTTCCTTGGAGGAAGGGTAAACTTCAAAGGCATTGTTGGAGGTGAATTTGTGCACCTGATAATGACCCGTAAATGAAAAAACCTTGTCTGAAACGACCTTTTTAAATCCTCCCAAAATCAAAAAGGAAATGATCAAAACCGATAGACCTATGGCAATGCTGGCTACTGCAATGCGGTGGATTGTCCCGGTAAAACCTCCGGTCCTTTGAAAACTGATTCTTTTAGCAATGAAGTAGGGAAGGTTCAATGAAGTGTCTTATTTTTGTTATAAATCCACCGCAAATTAACATGAAGCAATTAAAATTAATACTTCTACTGACTTTTTTACTGGGTACATTGCCCTTTTGCAAAAGCGAAACTGAAGGTCAATACAGCCAAAAAAATGCCCTTTCGACCTCCGCAATACCGGAAATCAAAACCGGTGCGGACCAACCTCTCCATTACCTTCCTTTATTGAAGGGGAAAAAAGTTGGATTGGTGGTCAACCAAACCAGTATAATAAATCAAAAGAAAAGCAAACATTTGGTGGATTTCCTTTTAGCAGAAGATATCCCGGTCAAAAAAATTTTTGTGCCCGAACACGGTTTTAGGGGTGATGCTGATGCAGGAGAAGCCATTGAAAATGGCATGGACAAATCCACCGGCTTACCTGTTATTTCTCTTTATGGAAGTCACAAAAAACCTACCCCTGAAGACCTGAAAGACCTGGACTTGTTGATTTTTGATCTACAGGACGTAGGTGTTCGTTTTTATACTTACATCAGTACCCTTCATTATGTGATGGAGGCTTGTGCAGAAAATAACAAACCACTTATCATCCTGGATCGACCCAATCCAAATGGGGATTATGTGGACGGCCCCGTATTGAAAAATGGATTTAAAAGTTTTGTCGGCATGCATCCCATACCTGTGGTTCATGGACTGACCATTGGGGAACTGGCCAGGATGATCAATGGGGAAAAATGGTTAAAAAATGGGGTTAAAGCAGACATTTCAATTATTCCGGTAAAAAACTGGGATCATGCCATGCCCTATTCATTACCCATCAAACCCTCCCCTAACCTGCCCAATGAATTGGCCATAAGGCTTTATCCTTCACTTTGTTTTTTGAGGGAACTCAAATCAGCGTTGGCAGAGGAACCACCTTTCCATTTCAGGTAATTGGTGCCCCTGATTCCAGATATGGGGATTTCACCTTTACACCAAAAAGTATTCCTGGCATGTCCAAAAATCCTCCCTATGAAGGAAAAAAATGTTATGGATTAGATTTAAGGGGTTCGGAATTATCCCACCGGTTTACTTTAAGATACCTTCTTGATATGTACAAAAAGTCCGGAAAAGACCCGGATTTTTTCAACAATTTCTTCAATACCCTTGCAGGAACGGATGAACTAAAAAAAGCAATTTTAGCAGGAAAAAGTGAAGAGGAAATCAAAGCCACCTGGCAAAAAGACCTGAATCACTACAAGAAAAAAAGATCAAAATATTTACTTTATAAATAACTCGAAGGAAGCTTCCCTTCTTTTTCACCGAAAAAACCTTAATTATGAATAAAGATTTGAAAATCGTTTACATGGGAACCCCGGAATTTGCCGTCCCTTCCCTTGAAATATTAATTAAAAATGGCTGGAATGTGGTTGCCGTTATTACGGCTCCTGACAAACCCAGAGGAAGGGGACAAAAACTTATCCCATCTCCTGTAAAAGAAACTGCCCTGAATCATAATATTCCAGTATTGCAACCTACCAACCTGAAATCCCCTGAATTCCTGGAAGAGCTAAAAAGTTATAAAGCGGACATTCAGGTAGTAGTGGCTTTCAGGATGTTGCCAGAACCGGTTTGGAGCATGCCTCCAGAAGGAACTTTTAACCTTCATGCTTCCCTTTTACCCAATTACCGGGGTGCTGCCCCCATCAATTGGGCAATAATAAATGGAGAAAAGGAAACCGGTGTAACCACCTTTTTCCTAAAACATGAAATTGATACGGGAAGCATTATTTTCCAGGAAAAAGAGCCCATACATCCCCAGGACAATGTCGGCAGCCTTTACGAAAGATTAATGGAAAAAGGGGCAAAACTGGTACTTAAAACCATTGAAGCAGTAGCCGAAGGAAGGGCAACCACCCAGCCCCAGGATGATTCACAGGCTAGAAATCATGCTCCAAAAATATTCAAGGAGACCTGCCAAATCGATTGGAGCCTACCTGCCGAAGCCACTCATAATTTGGTAAGAGGTTTATCCCCCTACCCGGCGGCTTGGACCATGCTTGGGGACAAAACCTGTAAAATATTCCAAACCGAAATTTTGGACCATGGAGTTTTAAATGACAAAGAAATTGGCGAATATGAAACAGACAATAAAACCTATCTGCATTTCAAAACAGGTAATGGAGTGATTTCCATCAAAGAGCTACAGCTTCAAGGCAAAAAAAGAATGAAAATTGATGACTTCCTTAGGGGGCACTCTCTCTAATCAGCTGATCATTCTTCTTCAGCAATCGTAGCAGCAAAAGCCAGGTATTAATCTGGCTTTCTAGTTTACACCATTTAGTAAACAACCCTTTTTCAACAACAACAGGACCATAACATCTCAATAAATCCATTTTGTGTTTTGAAAAAGACAATCCTTTTAACTAGTAATTTAGGGTTACTGTCTCCAAGGGTATTAGAAGCACATTTTTTAATAAAATCAAAAGAGAGGCCAAACAGGGGTTGAATACCCGGTAGAAAAAAAGTGAAAGAGGAAGTGCAAAAAGCTTCCCAAAGGGAACTGCAAAACACCTGGAACGGGCTTTTGGTGGCGGTAAAGAAAGTGAAAGTTTGGTAATAGGTAAAGCCCTGATTTTAACTTCGTAATGAAAGAATACCCTGATATGGTGACTACTTCTGGTTGATAATTTTGATGCAAAAAGTACAAAGGGCGAAAAGGAGTATGTGATATTTTGAGTCATTGGGATATCAAAACCATAAACTCGCCGTGCCCAGTGTCCACCTACCATTTATTTACACTCTAAACAGTCCCGGTTATTCAGGCCCCTACAATAAGAAAACTCAAGACTAAAATCACCACCAATGTCAGTTTTCGTGGGTAAATAGAAAGTTTTTATCCATCACTTTTCACCGGATAAAAAAACCTTGGTATCTTGTGCCGACAAAAAAAACAGGGTTTTGATTATTTCTATTATTGTAGCAAAAGCCAAGAATAATGTAATCGGGAAGGACAATAAACTCATTTGGAGGCTTTCCTCTGATTTAAAACATTTTAAGCGTCAAACCACTGGACATTATTTGATCATGGGGAGGAAAACCTATGAATCCATGGGAAAACCGCTTCCCAATCGAACTTCCATAGTGATTACGAGAAAATCTGAGTATCCAATACCAGAGGGACACTATATTGTACATGGGTTAGATGAAGCTTTGGAACTTGCAAAGTCCAAAAATCTTGAAAAAGTATTTATTGCAGGTGGAGCTGAAATATATGAACAAGCACTTCCCTACACCCATGAAATGATCATCACTGAAGTGGATTGCGCCCCATCTGGAGATGCTTTTTTTCCCAAAGTGGATTGGTCTGATTGGAAAAAAGTGAGCGAGGAATTTCATCCAAAAGATGAAAAAAACGAGTATGACAGTACCTTTTTAACTTTTAAAAGGATAAAATCTTCCCCAAAAGTATAATGGCTGACATTAAAGCTGAAATTATTTCTATAGGAGACGAGTTGCTCTATGGGCAGATAATGGATACCAATAGCCACTGGATCAGCCAGCAATTGGACCAAATTGGAGTCAAAGTGGTTAGAAAGACCACTATCGGTGATAATACCAAGGATATTTTGGCGGCATTTAAGCATGCCGAGCACAGGGCTAATATTATTTTGATAACAGGTGGGCTGGGGCCAACCAGGGATGACCTGACCAAACCCCTGATGGCAGAATATTTTAATTGTGATATCCAGCTGGTTCCAGAAGCTAAAGAAGACCTCCAAAAGTTCTTTGCCCGAAGAGGAAAAGAATTGACCCATTTGAATGAATTACAAGCCCATCTGCCTACCAAATGTACTTATGTTCCCAACAAAATGGGAACAGCTCCGGGAATGTGGTTTGAGGAAAATGGTTGTATTTGGATGTCAATGCCAGGGGTACCCCACGAAATGAAAAACTTGATAAAGGAGTTTGTTATTCCAAAAATCAAGTCCCTATTTAAACTACCTTCAATTTACCATAAAGTAATAAAAACGGTAGGCATAGGAGAAAGTTGGTTGGCTGACTTAATTCGGGATTGGGAAGACCAGCTTCCGGGGCATATTAAATTAGCCTATTTGCCTTCTCTTGGTGAGGTCAAATTGCGATTAACCGCTTTTGGCAAAGACCAATCCCAACTGCAAATGGAGGTAGCAGATCAAATTGAAAAAGTTCTTCCCATGATTACAGCCTATGTTTATGGTTATGATCAAGACTCCCTGGAAACGGTAGTGGGAAGACTTTTGAAAGCAAGTAATAAAAAAGTAGCTTTGGCAGAAAGTTGTACAGGAGGCTACATTTCCCATTTGATTACCAGCATTGCGGGCAGCAGTGATTATTATAATGGTTCTATTGTCCCCTACCACAATGAGTTCAAAGCAGCAGAATTGGGGGTTAGCAGGGACACTTTGGAAAAACATGGCGCAGTCAGTGAGGAAACAGTTACTGAAATGGCCGCTTTGGTCCGAAAAAAGTTTAAGGCTGATTATGGTTTGGCCAGCAGCGGAGTAGCAGGTCCCGGGGGAGGAACCCCGGAAAAGCCTGTAGGTACTGTTTGGATAGCTTGTGCTACCCACAACCAAGTCACCACCAAAAAGTTACAACTTGGGGAAGAAAGGATGCTAAATATACAACGAACAGGGGTGGGAGCTCTTAATCTTTTAAGAAAAGTCATTTTAAACGATACGGTTTAAAATTTCAATTCAACGATTTTGGAAACATATAATTAAAATATAATTTTAAAACTCGGAAATAAACCCAATTAAATAAATTAGCATGGCAACTGTAGAAATGGTAATGCCCAAAATGGGTGAAAGTATAATAGAAGGCACTATTCTTACCTGGCTGAAGGAGGAAGGGGAAACCATCGAACAGGATGAAGCGGTTTTGGAAGTGGCAACAGATAAGGTGGACACAGAAGTTCCTTCATCCCATGCGGGGGTTTTAAAAAAGATATTAGTCAATGAAGGTGATGTAGTTGCCGTGGGCGCCCCAATTGCGGTGATTGAAACCAACGGCGAGCCCGAAGAAGAAACCCTTGAAAAAGAGGAAGATGAACCTGGGGAAATTTCCGATAAAGAGGAATTATTGGGAGCAGCACCTGAACAAACTGCTTCCCTATTAGAAAGCAATAGCCTTAATCAGGGTAATTTTGGAGATCGTTTTTATTCCCCTTTAGTAAGGAGTATAGCAAAGGAAGAGGGGATTGACGCAAATGAATTGAACCAAATCCCTGGTACTGGGAAAGAAGGTAGGGTCACCAAAATTGACATTCTAAATTACCTCAAAACACGATCAACCGAGAAGAAAACCCCTTATACTTTTCCTTCTCCAAAAGCAGAACCCAGCATTAATGCAGGTGATGAGGTCATTGAAATGGGCCGCATGAGGAAAATGATAGCTGAAAGGATGTTACATTCTAAGCGAACTGCTCCTCATGTTACTTCATTTGTAGAAGCTGATGTAACCAATATTGTCCAATGGAGAAACAAGGTAAAAGAAGCTTACAAGCAAAAAGAAGGTGAACCCATTACCTTTACTCCTTTTTTCATTGAGGCAGTGGCTAAAGCCATTCAGGATTTCCCTATGATCAATATTTCAGTAGAGGGAGATAAAATCATTAAGAAAAGAGACATCAATATTGGTATTGCGGTTGCATTGCCAAGTGGTAATTTAATAGTTCCTGTAATCAAAAAGGCTAATGAATATAATCTTTCCGGCCTTTCCAAGAAAATCAATGATCTGGCCAAAAGGGCAAGAGAAAATAAATTATCTGCCGATGAATTAAGCGGTGGGACCTATACTGTTTCCAACGTAGGGCAGTTTGGCAATATCATGGGAACTCCCATTATTGTCCAACCTCAAGCGGCCATCCTTGCTATTGGAACGATTACCAAAAAACCGGCTGTATTAGAAACCCCATCGGGGGATGTAATTGCCATCAGGCATAAAATGTTCCTTTCCCATTCCTATGACCATAGGGTAGTTGATGGTTCTTTAGGAGGAATGTTTGTAAAAAGGGTGGCAGATTACTTGGAAGGTTTCGATATAGAAACCAAAATATAAAATCTCAATAATATCTGGGATGGTCATAATTCATCACGTAAGAGGACTGTAAATGCCTGCACCATTTAAGCAAAAACCATCCCTTTGACTATTCCTGACTGAAAAAAGCCTGATTAAAATCAGGCTTTTTTTATGTAATCAAAACTCTCCTTTATTTTATCGATCAAATCCTGAATTTTAACGGGCTTGGCAAGGTAATCATCCATTCCGGTAAGCATGGCTTTTTCGATTTCCTCCTTGAAAACATTGGCAGAGAGCCCGATGATTTTCACCGACTTTCCGTTTTCTAATTTCCTTATGGCTTTGGTGGCTTCCGGACCATTCATCAAGGGCATTTGGTAATCCATCAAAATAAGGTCAAATTCTCTTTCTTTCACTTTCTCCAAGGCCTCTACACCATTAAGCGCAATTTCAGGTTGGTAGCCCAAATGCTTCATCAAAAGCCGCATAAACTGAAGGTTAATCTCATTATCCTCCACCAATAAAATATCCAACGGAAATTGCCCTGCTAAATAATCCATATCATATAGGGCAGAAAGATTGGATTCGATCGTACTGTCAAGACCTACCTTTTCCTTTTCGGAAATAGTGGCAAAAATAGCAAAATAAAATTCCGAACCCTTACCTTCTTCGCTGCTGACATTCAGACTCCCACCCATCAATTCTACTAGTTTATGGGTAATAGCAAGGCCCAGGCCTGCCCCATTTTTTTCGGTCTCCGTTCCGTTCCCCACTTGGGTAAAGGGATGGATCAATTGGTCAATCTTAGAAACAGGAATACCCACCCCATTGTCAGAGATAGAGAAATTAATCATCAAACTATCCTCCATTATATGCTCTCCCTTTATAGAAATACTAATTCTACCACCATTAGGGGTAAACTTAATCGCATTCCCCACAATGTTGAATAGAATTTGATTTAATTTCTCTTTGTCAATAATAAGGCATTCAGGAATTTCAGGACTGAGGGACAAATTAATTTTAATGTTTTTTTTGGCCACCATCCCTGAAAAAATATTGATGGCTCGGTTAATTTCCCTTTTGAACTGGATGCTGCTAAGGTTTAATTCAAGTTTGCCCGCTTCAATTTTAGAGTAATCCAGAATATCTTTAATTATTGAAAGCAAGGACTCCCCCGAGTCTTTGATCACTTTAATATACTCTTCTTGTTGGGTATCTAATTGGGTATCTTCCAATAGGTGGATCATTCCCAAAAGGCCATTCATTGGGGTCCGAATTTCATGACTCATATTGGCCAAAAAGTCAGATTTGGCCTTATTGGCTATTTCTGCCATTTCTTTGGCTTCCTGCAGCCCTTTTTCCCAAAGCTTTTGACCAGTCACCTCTCTGCCTATTGAAATCACCCTTTCTTCATCCAATTTAAAGAACCTAACCTCAAAGCATTTTTTTCCATTGGATCCTTCCATTTCAATTTGCCTGGTTTGAAGCATATTGGTTTTAACCGCCTTTTTCAGGGCATCCATAAAATCCTCATTCATTGGACTGGGAATAACTTCCATTACGCTTTTCCCCAATATTTCACTGGGTTTTTGAACAAAAAGCGTTTCATCCTGAACATAAAAATCCTTATAAAAACCTTGATGATCATATATGAAAATCACATCCGGAAGGCTGTTCAGGACCAACCTAAGCCGGTTTTCACTTTTGATCAACTCCTGTTCCGCAAGGTACTTTTCATTAATATCCGTGCAAATTCCTACACTCCCGGTAAAAACTCCCTTTTCATCATAAAAAGTTTTTCAAAGTTTTTTGTGCGGATAACTTCTCCATTCTTTTTGATAAAGCTGATTTCATAGGAAAGGCAATCTTCTTTGTTTACCAAAGCATTTTGAGCCATTTTCTGAAGCCTCCTTAAGTCTTCCGGGACAATATAGGATTTATTATTTTCAATAAACTCCTCTTTGGAATACCCCAAAACATCCTTCAGGTTATCACTAACATTTGAAACCATCCCCTTTTGATTATGATAATAAACAAAGCCATTAGTTTCCTGTAGAAGCATGGTTTGCTGCCCAAAAAGCAGATTGATCTCCCCTGTCTTAGATTCCAATTCCTGGTTCTTTTGGCTCATGTTCCGGAAGTATTTGATCATCAAAAAGATGATAAAGAGTAATAATCCAAATAACCCTAGAAAAAGGTAAAAATATGTTGTATAAATCTTGGTAAAAACCGGAGATTTGTCCAGGGCAAAAATCAATGCAAAGTCTTGTTGTAATGGATAAAGATTAAAAGGATATTGTGCTAATATGGATTCCTTTTGTTTTCCATCTATTGCCCTAATCTCCCCTGAATAATCTCCTTTCACCCCTTCTTGAACATCTTTTTTTACTTGTGCAGCCATTTCAGGGGCCACAAACATCCCCCCTTCATCTCGGTCAGATGAGATTTGGTGAATTTGGTCTCCTTCCACAAAAAACTTATATCCAGTTTCTCCCAGGTAATAATTATTTGAAAAATAATTGATAAAATGAGATAACTGAAGAGAAACTGCCAACTCAACCTTTTTATCCCCACTGGATATTAACAAATGTCTTCCTTTATCCTTGAAGTCGGGCCATTGATCAATGGGTATTACCTCAAAATAATTGTTATTTCTAATGGTATACCCCAGCATTTCCCCTTGATTTTTCACATAAAGGGTATCAATAAGGTAGATATAACTATTGAGCAATTTGCGGATCCTGGCCTCATTAATTCTCCCTTCCTTTCCAAGGCCTGATTCCAAATTAGTTTTATAAAAAATAAGGTCTTCTTTTAGGGTGTTAAACCTTCTTTTAACTTCGTTAGAGGCTGACTCAACTTGTTTATTCAAAAATTGCCTATTGGTTTTTAAATGGTTGTTGGACAAGGCATTGTAAAAAAAATATGCCAAAAAAACTATCAATAAGACTGAACCAAAGGTCAGTCCTGTCAATAATTGAAATTTTTGTGATCTTAGCCCATCCTTCATTGAGAACCTTTCCTCTATTAACCTATTTGCAATACATACCAGTTAAGCAGATTCATTTGTCTGCACAACACTTTATATGAATTTTGCCCCTCACGGTACATAAATTGATTATCATTTTCCAGCAAAAATTTTGATATCATTTTTCTGACTTCCTTGCTTTTACTTTTAAAAAGATTGAAATCCTCTTTTCTGTAATTATCTGAATTAATGGTCTGAATGTAAGTATGATATTTTAACGGGGTAGGTTTAAAGTTTCAATAGCGGCAGAAGTCCCGGCAACAACTGTCCCCGAACCATCCACAATTACAATTTTCTTTCCCTTAATATTTAAAAACTGTTGGAACAGATCCTTAACGGTAATATCGATGCCTAACACCCCTTTGAGATCACCCAAATAATAAACCGGGTGGATCAGGGACAATATCCAGCCCCGGCCTGCAGGGTCTATATATACTTCTTCAACCCATCTGGACTCCCTTTCCGGATTTCTAACTTCATCTGCCAGATAATAAAAATTAAATGAAGTCAGGTCCAAATTGGCATCAGCAATATTTAACACATCAAATTCAGGATAAATCCTGCACATTTGCAGTTTGGTATTAAAATAAACCTGGGAAATGAATGGAGTCTTGTTTTTGATTATTCTCAAAAGGGAATCCATGGCCTCTGTATAATAAAGCTGTTGCAAAGCTTTTTCCCTATTGGGTGTATTGGCGGCCACATAAACACCGCTTTCATAAGGTTGGACATCTTCCTTGAAAACCACCCCATCTTCCGAAATTTTATATCTTTCCTTCTCTGCTTTTTGGATATAAAACTCCTGATTTTGAAAAAGTTCTTCTGTAAAGTTGGTCAATTGATCAATGTCTTCCTCCAAAGGAAAAAGCCTGGACTCAATAACATTAATAATGGAGTCCAAATCGGCAAATTGTTGGGTATTTCCCTCATTAATTTCCTTTTTACAAGCCGAAGAAATTAATAAAATCACCACATTTACAGAAAAACACCATCTCATCTTTGAATATTTAAACAATATACGAATTTAAATATTTTCCAACTGGTTTCTAAGAGATTGATGCATTTCCTCAAACCTTTTTTGGACTTCTCCCAGAAAATCATCGGAGAAAAACAATTCCAGGTCGCTTTCTTCCAAAATATCCGTTTCATTCACCTTAAAGGTCTGTTCGGCCATTCCCTGCTCGTATTTCAGGAGGTATTTATTGTTCCAAACAAAAATGGATATTCGGAGATCATTTTTAGAAAATTCGCGGATTACCCTCATGCTTCTTTTTTTACTTCTGATGAATAGGTTATCTCAGCATTGAGGGAAGCAGAAACGGAGCAATATTTGTCCACCGCCAATTTGATAACCTTGGCAAACTCCTTCTCGGTAGCATCCGGGGAGGTCAAAATAAATTTCATATGGATGTTTTTATAATAGGCAGGAATCCCTTCATCCCGGTCACCCTCAGCTTCCACTGTAAAACCAGAAACCGTCTTTCTTTTTTTCTTCATCATCAATACTGCATCCACAGATGCACAGCTTGCCACTGCAGAAAGCACCAAATCCATTGGAGATTGATGTTGCTTTTTATCGGGATCATACATGTCAATGGACACTTTATTTCCAGAAGGATTGACAGATTCATATTCATAATCATCCTTCATAGTGACGGTTACATTTCTTTTCGCCATTATTAATTATTTTATTTTATTGTTATAAATTTTTCCTGTTTGTTTAGAATAATATCCACCTTACATATTTCTCCTGTACTCGCCGCCCACCTCGTACAACGCATGGGTAATTTGCCCCAAAGAACAATGTTTTACCGTTTCCATTAGTTGGCCAAAGACATTACCATTTTCAACAGCTGATTTTTTTAAATCAACTAATAATTCAGCTGCAAGGCTTTTATATTTTAAATGCAGGTTATTCAATTCCTTAATTTGAAGTTCCTTTTCTTCCGGAGTAGCCCTGATTACTTCTCCGGGAGTCACCGTTGGAGATCCCTTTGAGGATAGGAAGGTATTCACTCCGATGATGGGGTATTCCCCTGAATGTTTGAGGGTTTCATAATGAAGGCTTTCTTCCTGGATCTTACCCCGTTGATACATGGTTTCCATGGCCCCCAAAACGCCTCCCCGCTCGGTAATCCTATCAAACTCCGAATATACAGCTTCCTCTACCAAATCGGTAAGTTCTTCAATAATAAATGCCCCTTGGCTTGGGTTCTCATTTTTGGTAAGGCCCAACTCCTTGTTAATAATTAACTGGATGGCCATGGCCCTCCTTACAGATGATTCTGTAGGGGTAGTGATGGCCTCATCATAAGCATTGGTATGCAATGAGTTGCAATTATCATAAATGGCATACAAGGCCTGTAAGGTGGTTCTAATATCATTGAAGTCTATTTCCTGAGCATGCAATGAACGCCCTGAAGTCTGAATATGGTATTTCAGCATCTGGGAGCGTTCATTGGCTCCATATTTTAATTTCATGGCCTTGGCCCATATCCTTCGGGCCACCCTGCCAATCACCGCATATTCAGGATCGATTCCATTGGAAAAGAAAAAGGACAGATTAGGAGAAAATTTATTGATATCCATTCCCCGAGAAACATAATATTCCACATAGGTAAAGCCATTGGAAAGGGTCAATGCCAATTGGGTAATGGGGTTGGCCCCAGCTTCTGCAATATGGTAGCCTGAAATGGATACAGAATAGAAATTTCTTACTCCCTTATCAATAAAATATTGTTGTACATCTCCCATTAACCTAAGAGAAAACTCTGTGGAGAAAATACAGGTATTTTGAGCTTGATCCTCTTTCAAAATATCAGCTTGCACCGTCCCACGCACTTTTGTTAGGGTATCAGCCTTAATTTTTTCATAAACTTCTTTTTCCAAAACCTGATCACCGGTAACCCCCAATAACATCAAGCCCAACCTATTATGCCCTTCTGGCAAGGATGCTGCGTAGAATGGCCTTTCCACTCCTTTTTCATTATAAATCTCCTTAATTTTGCCCTCAACTTCTTCTACAAGACCGTGATCCATAATGTATTTTTCACATTGCTGGTCTATGGCTGCATTCATAAAAAAAGCTGTCATTGCTGCTGCAGGACCATTGATGGTCATGGAAACCGATGTAAGTGGATCTGCCAGATCAAAACCGGAATACAGCTTTTTCATATCATCCAGGCAACAAATATTGACCCCCGAATTACCTATTTTCCCAAAAATGTCCGGACGGTAATCCGGGTCCTCTCCATAAAGTGTTACAGAATCAAAGGCAGTAGAAAGCCTTTTGGCCGGCATGTCCCTGGATACATAATGGAACCGCTTATTGGTCCTTTCAGGTCCCCCTTCCCCAGCAAACATCCTGGTGGGGTCCTCTCCCTCTCTTTTGAAAGGAAAAACGCCAGCCGTAAAAGGAAATTCTCCGGGGACATTTTCCCTAAGGCCCCATTTCAAAAGATCTCCCCAAGCTTCATATTTGGGCAAAACCACTTTGGGGATACGCGTTCCCGATAAAGAAGCAGAAAAAGTTTTAACCTTTATTTTCTTATTCCGAACCTGAAAAACAAATTGATCTTTGGCATAATTCCCAACTATTTCAGGCCATTCTTCCAACCATTTTTTATTTTTTGGATCTAATTCCAAGGCTATTTTTTCATAAACCTTTTGAAGGGATTTTAAAATTCCCTCCACATCCCCAACTTCCATGGTTTTGACGGCCTCCATGGATTTTTTTAGGCCAAATAGCTTTTGAGCAATTTCTTTTTGTTCCTCAACCCATTGGTCATAACTCCTGTTTGTTTCTGTTATTTCTGACAAATACCGGGTTCTGGACGGTGGAATAATAAATATTTTTTCCGAGGAAGAAAATTCGCCCAACTTCTTGACAGGTAGTTTTTCAGGAGCAAGTTCTCCCAACTTTTTCATGATATAATGGTAAAGCTGGTTCATACCTGGATCATTAAACTGGGAGGCAATGGTACCATAAATAGGCAAATTCTCCTCCTTGGCATCCCAAAGGCCATGGTTTCTGGAATATTGCTTCCTTACATCCCGCAAGGCATCCAAAGCCCCTCTTTTGTCAAATTTGTTCAGGGCAATGACATCAGCAAAATCCAGCATATCTATTTTCTCCAACTGGGTAGCAGCCCCATACTCTGGCGTCATTACATACAATGAAAGGTCTGAGTGCTCAGTGATTTCCGTATCCGATTGTCCAATCCCGGAAGTTTCCAATATGACCAGGTCAAAACCAGCTGCTTTGACAATATCTACAGCATCTTGAACATGATTTGAAAGCGCCAAATTGGCCTGACGGGTGGCCAAAGACCGCATATAAACCCTTGAACTATTAATGGCGTTCATTCGGATCCGGTCCCCTAACAGGGCTCCTCCTGTTTTTCTCTTTGAAGGGTCCACAGAAATAATAGCCAAATTTTTATCTGGAAAATCCTTCAGAAAACGCCTGACAAACTCATCTACCAAAGAGGATTTTCCGGCTCCCCCCGTACCTGTAATTCCTAATATGGGAACATTACTTTTTTGGGCTTTTTCCCGAAAACAATCCATTAGCTTTTGGCATTCTTCAGGATAATTTTCTACAGCAGAAATAGCCCTGGCAATTGTTTTCACATTATTTAGTTCAAGGGAATGGTCAGGTTGTAAATCTTTCCCAATTGGAAAATCAGACTCCTTCACCACTTCATTGATCATTCCCTGCAAGCCCATCTTTCTTCCATCATCTGGTGAATAAACTCTTGTGATACCAAAACCATGTAATTCTTTGATTTCTTCAGGAAGGATGGTCCCACCACCTCCTCCAAACAGCTTAATATGACCTGCACCACGTTCCTGAAGCAAATCATACATATATTTAAAAAATTCCAAATGCCCACCCTGGTAGGAAGTAATGGCAATGGCCTGGACATCCTCCTGAATAGCACATTCCACAATTTCCTGCACCGAACGGTTGTGACCTAAATGAATAACCTCACAACCTGCAGCCTGAATGATCCTTCTCATAATATTAATGGCCACATCGTGTCCATCAAAAAGAGAGGCGGCGGTGACTATTCTTACAGGATTTTGTGGGCGGTATGTTGAACTTTTTTTGGACATGTATGCGGTTTACTTTGGGCAGGACAAAGGAGAACTTATTCCTTTTGAAATTAAACGGATAAAACCATTGTCCCATTTGCTTTATAATGTATGCGAATATAACAAAATCAAACCACTTCTTTCAGGTTAAAACAGCATTTGATCCATATATTATTTGGCGAACCCCTTACCACATCAACACCATCCAAATATATTAAAGATTCTCCAGGCCTTCTCAAGCTTTAAATCATCCCTAAACATGACAAATGTCAGTTAGTTCCCAAAAAATAACCCTTTGCTTTGTACCATTATAAATGATTAAAATAGAAGTAATTAGAAATCTTTCTTTTCATCCTAAAACCACAAGGATATGAGTTATTCATACACCACTGCTGATGAGGCTGTAAAAGTCATCAAAAGTAATGACCGCGTATTTGTTCACGGCAGTGCTGCCACACCTTCAACCCTCCTTGAAGCACTCGCCAACCGGTCAGAGGAGTTGAAAAATGTTGAAATAGTATCCATCACCACTTTAGGTGCTATGCCCTTAACTGAGGAGAGGTGCAGAGACAGTTTCTTTATCAATTCTCTTTTTGTTTCGGAAAATGTCAGGTCTGCGGTCAATTCACCTCAGGGTTGTTACGTCCCCATTTTTCTAAGTGAAATCGGTATATTATTCAGAAGAAATATTCTCCCTTTGGATGTTGCCCTGTTAAATGTCAGCCCTCCGGATGCCCATGGTTATTGTTCATTGGGGGTATCCGTAGATATTGCCAGAGCTGCAGCGGAAACCGCCAAAATCCTGATTGCCCAAGTAAATCCTCATATGCCCAGAACCCATGGTGACGGTATGGTCCACATCAGCCGGTTTGACCATGTAGTGGAAGCAAATGATCCTTTACCCTCAGTGGATTATAGCACCAAAATCGGGGAAAATGAAAGAAAAATCGGTCAGAATATAGCAGAATTAATTGAAGACCGTTCAACTTTACAAATGGGCATTGGGGCCATCCCTGATGCTGTATTGGATGCCCTCCACAACCATAAAGACCTAGGGGTACATACAGAGATGTTTTCCAATGGTATTCTGGGATTGATGGATAGTGGCGCATTGACCAATAAATTCAAAACCCGGCATCCTGGGAAAATTGTTAGTGCATTTGCGGTAGGGAACCAAAAAATGTATGACCGAATCAATGACAATCCAATATTTTCCTTTCACGCAACTTCCTATGTCAATGATACCGCAGTAATCCGAAAAAATCCTAAAATGATTTCCATCAATTCCTGTTTGGAAATGGATCTTACCGGCCAAGTTTGCGCAGACTCTATAGGCACTTACCAATATTCTGGAGTAGGTGGACAAATGGACTTTATGAGGGGTGCTGCACTTTCGGAAGGAGGAAAACCTATCATGGCCCTTTCAGCTGCCACCAAAAAAGGGTTTTCCAAAATTGTTCCTTTCTTAAAAGAAGGCGCAGGTGTGGTAACCACTAGGGCCCATATGCATTATGTAGTCACTGAATATGGGATAGCCTATCTTTACGGTAAAAACCTGCACCAAAGGGCTTATGAATTGATGAAAATAGCAGCTCCAGAACACCGGGATGACCTGGAAAAAGCCATTATCAAAAGGTTTGGCTCCCTGACCCATCCCGTTTCGTAAGAAACTAACTGTTTTGCAATTTTAATTTTCGTTTGAGCAATTGCGCGTTTAAGGCTACTATAATTGTACTTAAACTCATAAATACTGCTCCCATAGCTGGGCTGATCACCCAACCTGATACAAATCCTGTAGCAAGGGGAAGGGCAACAGCATTATAGGCTGTTGCCCATATTAGATTTTGAACCATTTTGCTGTAAGTGGCTTTTCCAAAAAGTATCAGGGCAGCAATGTCTTTCGGGTTACTATGTACCAACACAATATCCGCTGTTTCTGCAGCTACATCAGTGCCCGAACCTACAGCAATTCCAATATCCGCTTGAGCCAAAGCCGGGGCATCATTCACCCCATCTCCGGTCATAGCAACAATTTCACCTTCTTTCTGGGCCTTTTTGACCAATTCCTGCTTTTCTTCGGGTAATACTTCTGAGTAATATCCATCCAAATCCAAAGACTCACTCACTGCTTTTGCTACATCTTCATTATCACCAGTAGCCATCACTACCTTTATACCTTCTTTTTTCAGGGTTTCCACGGCCTCATAGGAATCTTCCCTGATTTCATCTGCCAAAGCAATATAACCTGCCACCTTTCCTTCCATCAATAAAAACACTACGGTTTCCTTTTCAGATTCAAAGGCTCCTTCTGGAAGTTCTAATTTTTCTTTTTTTAAATAACCAGGACTTACAATCTTCACATTTTTCCCTTCCCAGGTGGCTTTTACTCCTTCACCGCTGATATTTTCATAATCTTTGGCCGAACCAATTTCCAGATCTTTTTCCTTCAACTTTTTGATAATTCCATTGGCTATGGGGTGCTCCGATTGGCTTTCCACAGCCCCTGCAATTTTCAATATGTCATTTTTGTTAAGATCTTGATCTACACTTTCAAACCGGGTCACTCCAAATGATCCCTTTGTCAAGGTTCCGGTTTTATCAAAAACCATTAAAGTAATATTCCGGGCTTTTTCAAATGCAGTCCTGTTCCGTATCAGAAGCCCCACCCTTGCAGAAGCTGAGGTGGAAATGGCTGCTACCAGGGGAATGGCCAAGCCCAGAGCATGAGGGCAGGAAATAATCATGACTGTCACCATTCTTTCCAGGGCAAAATCAAAGGCTTCCCCCATAAACATCCAAGCTGCCAAGGTTCCCAACCCTGCTATCAAAGCGATATAAAACAGCCAACCTGCTGCTTTATTGGCCAGATTTTGGGTTTTGGATTTGGTTTCCTGGGCAGCTCCCACCATATCAATAACCCGGGACAAATAAGCTTCTTTTCCGGTATGTTCCACCTCCACTTGCAATGCCCCCCTTTCATTGACCGAACCACCGATTACTTTTTGACCTTTTTGCTTTTGGACTGGTTTGGATTCTCCCGTTAGCATGGCTTCATTGATATAGCTGTTTCCATCCAGCACCTTTCCATCTGCAGGAATTTTTTCACCAGGCTTGACCAATACCTTATCCCCCTTTTCCAATTCTGTAATTTTCACTTCTTCCGTTGATCCATCCTCCAGAATCTTATGGGCTTCGGAAGGCATCAATTTGGCCAGTTCATCCAAAGCTTTTGAGGCCCCCATCACAGACTTCATTTCTATCCAATGTCCCAATAACATTAGATCAATAAGAGTCGCCAACTCCCAGAAAAAACCCATTCCAGCCAGTCCAAAAACTACCGCTGAACTATAAACATATGCTACTGTTATGGCCAGTGCAATCAAAGTCATCATGGCCGGTTTGCCTTTGGCTAATTCGCCTTTCAGCCCACTTAAAAATGGCCAACCTCCATAAAAATATATCACGGATGAAATAGCAAAAAGCACATACCGGTCCCCAGTAAATTCCCATTTTATACCCAACCATTCCTGGACCATCTGGGATAACAGTAACACCGGCAGGGTCAAAATCAAAGAAACCCAAAACCTCCTTTTAAAATCACTGATCATATGGCCATGATGGTCTCCGTGATCATGGTGGTGTTCTCCTTGTTCCTGGTGCCCTTCCTTTCTATGGTGATTTTTCTGCTTTTTTGAGGAATGATCATGGTTTTCATGTTGATCATGGTGAGAAGAATGTTGATGT
Source organism: Echinicola jeungdonensis (assembly GCF_030409905.1). Lineage (NCBI taxonomy): Bacteria > Pseudomonadati > Bacteroidota > Cytophagia > Cytophagales > Cyclobacteriaceae > Echinicola > Echinicola jeungdonensis. The sequence continues at coordinate 3,059,888 of NZ_JAUFQT010000001.1, read as the reverse complement.
TCCATGGCAATAGTTTTTAGGTTTAAATGAATTTCTTGAGGACCTGGCACAATGATTCAGATTTTTTTCCAGCCCCACTTAAATTAATTATTTGATTCTAAATGAAACAGTGGAAAAAACCCCTAGCTGTTGGCATCGATTAACTAATAATCTTTTCCTTAAATTACCTACATCTCCATCAATGGCTTTGGCTGGTAGATAATACTTCCTGCACACTACCGCAAGTCAACATTTTACCACCAAAATAGGGGTTTTCCACTTCGGGACTTGAACTTAACCAAATCCCCCCTTTATTGTCTTTAAACATGGGGCAATAGGTTTGGAAAAGGGTCCTGTCAGCCCCCAATTGGACCACCAGGGTTTTGACCCCATTACTTAAGTTTTCAAAATTTTCCCGTTGATCAGAAATGTTTCCTTTGTTTTGGATCAAAGCTTCTACCTGGTTTAGGATATTCTCATATATATCCTTGCTCAATTCATCTTTTGGACTGGGATTAATATTTTCAAAACCCTGCTTTAATTTTTCACTTTCCTCGGCCACTAAGGCACTTTTATCCTGAGCAAGGGCTTCTCTAATGGAAAGGTAAGCTTCCAGAAATTTAGTTGTGGAATTGTTTATTTTGACATTTACCTGTTGGGCATCTGGAACAATGCTTTCATGTGAATGGTCATGTTCCTGAACAGTGGTTTGATGATTCATTTCATCCTTGGAATTTCCGCTGTTTTCTTTTTCTTTTTTCCCATTACAACTACTGAGAAGGAGGGCAAGAATTACCAAAAGGTGCATTGAATTTTTCATGATATATAATTTTTAAGTTTTGTATTTTTTCAGAATGGCTATTTAGGGGATGGTAGTGGTAGTTTCTCCACAGTCATGCATAGCTTGGCCAAAATAGGGGTTATGAATTTCCGGTTTTTGACTTAACCAACTTGCCCCCTGGTTTTGGTTGGCCATGGGACAAAACTGTACATACATTTTATCTCCCATTGGATTCCTAAAACCTCTTGTTATTTGGATAAAAACATCTGATACTTCCTTGAATATTTCCCTTAATTCTTTCAAATCACCCGACTGGTCAACATGTTGGAGGGCATCCTTTAAATCACTGCTGTAAGTCATCCATTGGCCATGGGCCTGACCGGAAAACAAATTCATATTGACCTGACCCAAGGATTCTTTAAGACGGACACCTGCTTTTTTGGCCTCCTCAAAGTCATCCGATACCAATGATCCTTGCAATTGAAAATAGGAGGTATATAAATGCCCTAGAGCAGATTTTGCTTTTGAGGAAATCGAAATGGACTGTTCTGTACCTTTCTTTTCCGGCTCCATTTTTCCCTGAACAGTTCCATGCTGATGTCCGGTCATGGCACTTCCACCCTCAGGGCTCATCATGCTGGGTTTTCCAGCCAATTGGGCGGCAGCATCTATGCTAAAGGTTCCGTTTACTGCTATTTCTTCTCCCTCTTCCAGGCCCTTTTCTACCAGAAAACTGTCACCCAAGGCTGGCCCTAAAACGATCTCCCGCATCTTAAACCCTACCCCTTTGGAGGTATTCTGTTTTACATAAACCACAGAACGTTTCCCTGTCCACATGACGGCTGATTTGGGAATGGATAGTTTTTTTGTTCTCTGTTCCAATTGAGCTTCAAGGGTTCCCGAGACAAACATTTCAGGCTTTAATCTCAATTTTTTATTCGGCATCACTACCCTTGCTTTGGCCACCCGGGTTTTGGGATCAATCACTGGATCCAGATAATCAATAGTTTCCTGAAACAATTCCCCTGGAAGGGAGGAAACAGTAAACTCCACTTTGTCCCCTTTTTTGATCCAAGGAATTTCTGATTCATAAACATCAAAAAGCACCCAAACCCTGGAGAGGTCGGCAATTTTGTAGATAGCCTCCCCTTTCCTAATATAGTCTCCAGGGTTGACATTTTTCTTTGTAACATAACCCGAAACATCCGCTTGAACAGCAAAATTTTCCAGCGGAGTTCCTCTTTTCAGAATTTGATCAATTTGATCTGGGCTTAGCTTCCAGTTCAGCAACTTTTCCTTGGCAGATTGAAACAGTTGAGGCTGTGTATCTTTAATACTCTGAGCCTCAAACAACTCTTCTTGGGCGGTAACCAAATCAGGGGAATAGATTCTGGCAATGGTTTGTCCTTTTTGCACATATTCCCCGGTAAAATTGATTTGTAAATCCTCGACACGGCCCGGAATATGGGAAGACTGGGAAAAAACCAACCGCTCATCAGTTTGGACCTTTCCATTCAATCTTATTTGCTTTATTGCTTCGGTTCCTCCTACCCTAATAGTACTTACCTTGGCCAATTCCATAGCTGTTGGAGACATACTTACGACCATTGGGTCCAGAAAGCCATTTTCTTCGTTTTCCAAGGGAATCAGTTCCATGCCACATATGGGACACTTCCCTGGTTCATTTTTACGGATTTGGGGGTGCATGGAACAGGTCCAGGTTTGGACTTCTCCTGCTTCCTTTTCTTCATTTGCATGAATATGCTCCGCTGATTTTTCGGAAGCGTTTCCTCCACCAAAGATCAAGCCTCCCAAAACCAAGCCTATTACCAAGGTACTGAGGGCTGCAATTATTATTTTTTGATTAGGTTTCATTTCAGTATGATTTGGCTGTAAGGTAATTCAATTGAGCAAGGGTTATTTGATACTGGGACTTTGCTGAAGCTTTCATTTTTTCATATTTCAACAATTGTTGTTGCATCCTTAACACTTCTTCGAATTCTTTTCCCGAATTGCTGTAAGCTGAAAATATTAAATTCAAAGCCTGTTGGGTTTCTTGTATTTGTTGATCATAAAGCCTGACAAGTGACAATTGTTTTTCCAATTCAAAACTTGCCATTTCATATTTTGACTTCAGGGAATTGGAATATTCTTCCTTTTGCAAGGCAAAACCTTCCTGCATCAAGTGAGCTTCCCTTTTTGCTGCCTTATATTTTTTCCAAAAAATGGGTAGGCTTACTGATACCATGGGCATAAAGACATTTTTTCCACTTTCCTCAGGTACAGTCATTCCGGTACCCTGACTCTCCCCCACTAAGACATAGTCCAAACCAATACCCAACTTGGGAAGGCCTTCCTTAGCGGCCACTTTTTCTTGGGCTTCACTGGCTTTTATTTTTATCTCTAATTCCTCCAAGCCCGGGTTAATGGACAACAAGGAGTCCCTTCGATATTTTTCCGGAATAAGTTCAACTTCAAGGGATTCATTGACTTGTACTTCTTTCTTTTCATCCCTGTTGAGGAATTGATTGAATTGGGCTTTTAATGGTGCCTCTTTTTGGGTAAGGATTTCCAAATTGGTTTCAGCTTCTTTTAACATTAAATCAACCCTGACCACATCTACCATGCTTCCTCGGTCATTTTCAAACTTTTTGGTGGCAATAGTCTTATAAGACTCCAATAGTTGGATATTTTCCATTTCCAACTTTTTCCACCGCTCCAATTCATACAGGGGATAATAAGAAGAAGCCACTTTATAAAACAATTGATTCCGGGCATCTAAAAAGGCTTGGTATTTGGCCTCTGCCATTAAAGCAGCCACATGCCCCTTGGCCTCCAAAGTTCCAAACCATGGAAACATTTGGGTCAGAGAAAATTTGGCCTGTTGAGGCCCTACCCGGGTTTCTACAGAAGAAATAAAATACCCAAAGGAAAAAGTAGGGTCAGGCAAGGTATTTACTTGGTTAACCTTTTCCAGGGAGGCTTCAAACTCCCTGTATTTGGCGTTTAACCCCGGGTTATTTTGAGCAGCGATACTAAAATAATCCTCCAGCGTTTGGGCCGACAAAGGGGAAAGGCAAAACATGCATAAAAGGCTTATATAAATGAAAATTTTCATGATTGTCGTTTTTTTAGTTTGTACTCCATCCTCATGGCATACAGCACCGGCACCAGAAATACACTGATCAGTGAAAGTGCCATCCCTCCAAAAGAAGGGATAGCCATTGGGATCATGATATCCGCTCCCCTTCCGGTGGAAGTCAACACCGGCAAAAGGGCTATCATGGTAGTTCCTGCAGTCATAAGTGCTGGCCGGATTCTTCTCATTCCTGCTTCAATAACCGCTTCCCTGGTTTCTTGTAGGTTTTGGGGTTGGTTTCTTTTAAAACTCTGATCCAGGTAAGTCGCAATTAAGACCCCATTATCGGTAGCAATACCAAACAAGGCAATAAACCCTACCCAAACAGCCACACTTAAATTGATAGTATGCATTTGGAAAAGGTCGCGGATGGAGGTTCCAAAAATGGAAAAGTTGGCAAACCAGCCCTGACCATAAAGCCAGATCATCAAAAATCCTCCGGAAAAAGCCAGCAGTATTCCCGAGAATATCATTAATGAATTGGCCACTGATTTGAATTGGAAATAAAGGATCAGGAAAATAATAGCCAAAACCAGGGGAACGATAATAGAAAGCCTTTTTTCTGCCCTGACCTGGTTTTCATAACTTCCAGAAAACTTATAGCTAATTCCCTGAGGAACTACCAATTCCCCGGAATCAATCTTGGACTGGATGTAATTTTGGGCCTCATGGACTACACCCACTTCAGAATTTCCATCCCGTTTATCAAAAAGGACATAGCCTACCAAAAAAGTCTCCTCACTTTTAATGGCTTGTGGACCTCTTACATATTCAAAATCAATCACCTGCCGGATAGGTATTTGAGCACCCGTTGGGGTTGGAAGGAGTATTCTACCCAGTGATTCAGGGTCATCTCTCAATTCCCGCGGATACCGCACCCTGACCGGATACCGCTCTCTTCCTTCTACAGTAGAAGTAATTTTCATTCCCCCAATTGCCGTTTCTATGGTTTGCTGTATATCCTCCACATTCAACCCATACCGGGAAATTTCCTCCCTGTTGATATTCAAATGGAGGTAAGGTTTACCCACGATCCGGTCAGCAAAAACTGCCTCACTCTTGACCGAAGGGACTTCCTTTAAAATGGTTTCCAATTGTAGGCCAAACTGTTCGATGGTTTTCAGATCAGGCCCATAGACCTTTATCCCCATTGGAGCTCGCATTCCGGTTTGAAGCATCACCAAGCGGGTTTCAATGGGTTGGAGTTTTGGTGCCGAGGTAATCCCCGGAATCTGGGTAACTTTGACTATTTCCTCCCAAATATCATCCGGAGATTGGATATGGGAACGCCAATTCCTGAAATATTGCCCATTATCATCCTGAATCAACTGATCCTTTGTAACCCCTTGATTTAAGGCATCTTCATTTGACAAACTATCACCTGATGCTAAAATGAATCGGTCCATTTTATCAACTTTAAAACGGACCCTAAATCCTTTTTCATTGAGCACATATTCCGGTTTATAATTGATAATGTTTTCAAACATGGAAATGGGTGCAGGATCCAGGGCTGATTCCACCCTTCCCAGTTTACCCACTGTCAGCTCTACCTCAGGGATATTGGTCAGCATCATGTCCATTTGCCCCAATACTTCCCGGTTATAGGCAATTCCTGAATGGGGCATAGAAGTAGGCATCAACAGAAAACTCCCTTCATCCAGAGAAGGCATAAACTCCTTTCCTATTCCAGGGAATTGGTGGGTCAAACCTGACCAAACGGAAGTATTGCGGATCTCCCAACCCACTTTTTCAAGGCCATTGGCCACAAACCCAAATAGCTTATCAAATCCCAACCAAATATTTAAACCCAGGATTATGAAAAGGCTGGGGATCAGTAAAAACTTACCTTTATTTTCAAGGCACCATTTCAAAAGGGATTTATAATAATATTCCAACAGAATAAATGCCCCAAGAATAAGCCCTACCAAAAGGAAAACAAAAAGAGCATTGAGGATCAAGCTTTTTCCAGGTCCCAGTGGCAGCCAATATTTGGCCAAAAGCCAGACCACACTTAAACCTATGATGATGAGGTCCACATTTTTAAGGAGCTTTCCCTTCCAGTTTTTTACTGGATTTTCCTTGGACAAAAATCTTTTTTTCAAGATGAAAACGGCTCCATAAACCGCCAAAACAGTTCCGGCCCATATATGCCCCAATAAAAGCCCAACCAGGCCTATCCCCAACAATGCAATATTGCTCCATTGTTTTGCCTTCGGATTTTTTATGTTGATCCCGAAAAACCAGTGGGCCAAAGTGGGCAGTATCAAAAGGGAAACAATCAGGGCAGCTATAAGGGCAAAGGTTTTGGTAAAGGCCAATGGCCCAAACAATTTCCCCTCGGCAGCCTGCATGGTAAATACTGGAATAAAGCTGACAATTGTAGTTGAAACTGCTGTCAATATTGCTGCCGACACTTCGGAAGCTCCACGGTAAATTGTTTCTATTAGGCTTTGCCCTTCCGGTGCCTCCTCCATGTGTTTAATGATATTTTCGGACAGAATAATACCTAAATCAACCATGGTACCAATAGCAATGGCGATCCCGGAAAGGGCAACAATATTGGCATCCACCCCGAAATACCTCATGGCAATAAATACCATCAATACGGCAATAGGCAGCAAGCTGGATATCAGCAAGGAAGCTCTCAGGTTATAAACCATCACAATCACCACCAAAATGGAAATCAATATTTCCAAAGACAAGGCTTCCTCAAGGGTCCCTAAAGTTTCATGGATCAATTCGGAGCGGTCATAAAAAGGCACAATAGTCAGTTGGCTTTTCACCCCATTGCCCAGAGTCTTTTGAGGAAGGCCAGGTGCAATCTCCTTGATCCTTGCTTTTACATTATTGATAACCTTCATGGGATTGGCACCATACCTGGCCACCACCACTCCTCCAACGACTTCTGCTCCATCCTTATCCAAAATACCCCTTCTGGTAGCAGGCCCTAAGCTGACTCTTCCAATATCCTGGATGCGTATAGGAACATTGTCCTGAACGGCAACTACTGCTTTTTCAATATCCTCCACTTTTCTCACATAGCCCAAACCCCGAACAAGGTATTCCGCCTGATTAATTTCAATGGTTTTAGCCCCAACATCCTTATTAGACTTTTGGACGGCTTGCATTACTTTATGAAGCGAAATATCATAAGCTTTCAATGCATCAGGATCCACGTCCACCTGGTACTCTTGAACAAAGCCCCCAATTGAAGCTACTTCAGAAACTCCTTCTGTGGCATTTAATCCATATTTCACATAAAAATCCTGAACAGACCGGATTTCATGCAAATCCCAGCCACCTGTTGGATTTCCCTCCGGATCCCGGCCTTCGAGGGTGTACCAAAATATCTGACCCAAGGCGGTTGCATCCGGCCCCAAGGCAGGCTGAACACTTTCTGGAAGCAAACCTGCAGGGAGTGCATTGAGCTTTTCAAGTATCCTTGATCTGGACCAATAAAACTCCACCTCCTCATTGAAAATGATATATATGCTGGAAAACCCAAAAATGGAGGTACTTCGAATGGATTTTACCCCGGGGATTCCCAAAAGATAGGTAGTTAAGGGATAGGAGATTTGATCCTCAATATCCTGCGGAGACCTACCTGCCCATTGGGTAAAAACAATTTGTTGGTTTTCACCAATATCGGGAATGGCATCTACCGGTACCGGATCGGAGGGTAATGGCTCCAATTTCCAACCAAATGGGGCAGTCACAATCCCCCAAATGATTAAGCCCAAAATCAGGAGAACGGTTACCAGTTTGTTCTCTAGGAAGTATTTGATAATCTTATTTAACATGATAAAATACCAAACAGGTAATTTAAAGAATAAATTAGGAAGGTAAGTCCAGATTATTTGAACTTTTCAGCATGGCATCTCCAACTGCAATGCCCTGCTATTAAATGAAGAAATTTAAAATTCCACGCGGAGGAACAAAAGTCGCAAAGTTTTAAAGGTTTATAAATAAGAAAACTTTACTGCCTATTGCATCTTTGCGTAAAACCATTGTTTCAATAACTTAATGGCATTGAGCAGCATTCAATAGGGAAAAACCATTAATCACTCGAAAAATGCTAAATCAAAAACACCTGATGACGGATATGAAGGGAGTTTTCCTCAGGAGGTGCATTATCCTCCTGATAAAGTAGAGGTTTTAATTCCAGGTTTTGAGAAAGACAATCCAATATATCAAAAAGTAGTTTAGGGACAGGAGCTATTTCAGCTTTCAAAAATTGATAATGAGGGATTGAGGTTGGGTTTTCATCTCCATTTTGGAGGTCAATATGGGAAATATCATCACAACACCCCGGCTTTTCCTCCCCTTCAGGACAGCATGTTTTGTCTTCTCCAAATAAATTGATCCTAGCAAAGTCCTCCCCACAAAAATGCAAGGAATAACTCAAACCAGCATTCAGCATCAGGTAGATCAACAATAGCGATATTTGAAGCAATCGTCTCATGACAAATATTACTTACAAATATAAAAAAGGTTTTCTGGGAAGTTTTATATAATCTTTGTTAAAATTAATACGCTACTATTTAATTAGAAATGAAGGCAACTCAAAAACTTGGACTTTATAGGGTAGTTTGGGCAAATTATCCATTAACTTAAGCCGGATTCCTTAATAAATATTCAAAAGGAAAAACTATTCCCCTGGATAAGACAACTTGATTCCTTCCTCCCAAAAACCTATTTTTATGTATTGACTATTATCAGAAACATGCTAACCAAAGAACAATTCTTTACCTGCCCTTATTGTTTTTCCACAATCTCAGTGATTTTGGACCTAAGTGTCCCCAGGCAAAAATATATTGAAGATTGCGAAGTTTGTTGCCGGCCCATTGAAATCAGTTTCGAAGTAGATGGAGAAGAAATTATATTTTTTTCAACAAATTCACTTGAGGAATAAGGAAAATTACCAAAACCGTAAACATTTTTAACCTTCTTGTATTCAGACATTTAATACTTTACCTTTGCGAAAAACAAAATCCATCTGAATGATCAAGTCCCTAATCCTACCTCTTTTTTTATTAGTTTCTTATACAGGTAGTCAAGCGCAACAAACATCCCTGGATCAAGCTGCCCAGGAATATTCAAAAGCACAATTATCGGAAGATGTGGAAACATTGATTGATTTCACCTACCCATATGTTCTTCAAAAATCAGGAGGAAAAGAGGCTTTAAGGAATGCTTTGGTGGACATCATTGATTTTCAAAAATCCACTGGGGTGGAATTAAAGGAAATTAAAATGGGAAAGGCCAAAAAGATAACCAAATCAAATGGTGAAATTCATGCCTTGATCCCTGTAAAATCCATTTTGGACGTACCGGGAGGTAAACTGATTTCCGAAAACACCCTTATTGCGGTTTCCAATGAAAATTCAGGAAAATGGTATTTTATTGATGCATCGGTGATTGACGAAACAAACATACATCAATATTTACCCACTTGGAATGGATCAATCAGTTTATTTCCAAAGGGTTCAGATGAATTTGTGGCCAAGCAATCAGAAAGGGCAATTTCACCTCATTTGTAATTATCAGGAATTTTGTCGAATTGTAAAACCGTGGGATCGTCGAATCGGAGGGTTACGCTAAGTCAAAAAGACAATTCATTCTTAATTTTCATTTTTTTTATATTGGCTTTGTTAATTCACTAGGTTTGGTGGGCTAGTGCAAAGCAGGGGACTCAAATCTAACCCCTCACCTTTATTTTTTCTTATTCCTAACCTCTTCCAAAGAATCCCAAAGTTCTTCTGGAATATTCCTTAAATGATTAAACTCCCCAGCCCCCTGGAGCCATTCTCCTCCATCGATTGTGACTACCTCCCCATTGATGTATCCCGAATAATCAGACATTAAATAAGCTGCCAAATTGGCCAACTCCTGATGCTCTCCTACCCTTTTGAGTGGGATTTTCCTGGCTGGGTTAAATTCATCTGCCAACTCTCCGGGCATCAACCGACTAAAAGCCCCTTCGGTAGGAAATGGACCAGGAGCTATAGCATTGGTACGGATATTATATTTGGCCCATTCCACAGCCAAAGAGCGGGTCATGGCCAAAACCCCTGCCTTGGCAGCAGCACTAGGAACAACAAATGCCGAGCCCGTCCAGGAATAAGTGGTAACAATATTTAAAAACACCCCTTCCTGATTATTATGGATCCAATGCTTTCCGGCAGTTAGGGTCATATTAGAAGTACCCTTCAAAACTATGTCCACCACGGTGTCAAATGCATTCGCAGAAAGCCGTTCGGTTGGGCAGATAAAATTTCCTGCAGCACAATTGACTACACCATTAATTTCTTCAAATTCCTGACTAGCTTTTGCCCACATGGTTTCCACTTGAACCTTATCTCTGACATCACATACCAAGGGCAAAACCTGCCTACCCGTTTCATTTTCAAGCTTCTTGGCTGTTTCTTGCAAAACATCCTTTTTCCTGCTTGCAATGATCAAATTGGCACCCAATTGGAGAAAATATTTTCCCATAGATCTCCCAAGGCCTGTCCCACCACCTGTTATCAGGATGGTTTTTCCTTCCAGAGCATCTTCTTTGAGCATTCCTTCCAAATTTTTCATAAGTCTAAACAATTAAAAGTCATAGTATCAATATACCTATAAAAATAAAAAAAGCCGCTCAACGGCGGCTTTTTAAAAATATTTGGTAATAAAATATTAATATCTGTAGTAATCTGGCTTGAATGGACCATTTACCTCCACACCAATATATTTGGCTTGATCTTCAGTCAACGTTTCTAATTCAACACCCAATTTTTTCAGGTGAAGCTCAGCCACTTTTTCATCCAGGTGTTTAGGCAATACATAAACCTTGTTTTCATATTTATCTGTATTGGACCATAATTCCAATTGTGCCAATGTCTGATTGGTAAATGAATTGGACATCACAAATGATGGGTGGCCGGTAGCACAGCCCAAATTTACCAATCTCCCTTCTGCCAAAAGGATAATATCATGCCCATTTACATTGTAAAGATCAACCTGAGGCTTGATTTCATCTCTGCTATCTCCATAATTGTTATTCAACCAGGCAACATCAATTTCATTATCAAAGTGGCCAATGTTACAAACAATGGTTTTGTCTTTCATGGCTTTGAAATGTTCTCCGGTAATAATGTCTTTGTTACCAGTAGCAGTTACCACGATATCTGCCTCTTTTACTGCATTGATCATGGTTTTCACTTCAAAACCATCCATAGAAGCCTGAAGGGCACAAATAGGATCAATTTCAGTAACAATCACCCTAGCTCCTGCTCCTCTCAAAGAGGCCGAAGAACCTTTTCCTACATCTCCATATCCAGCCACAACAGCCACTTTCCCGGCCAACATCACATCGGTTGCTCTTCTGATGGCATCCACCAAGGATTCCTTACAACCGTATTTATTATCAAACTTGGATTTGGTTACCGAGTCATTCACATTGATGGCAGGCATTGGCAGGGTTCCATTTTTCATTCTTTCATAAAGTCTGTGAACCCCGGTAGTTGTCTCTTCAGAAAGTCCTTTGATGCCTGCTACCAATTCTGGATATTTATCCAATACCATATTGGTCAAGTCACCACCATCATCCAAAATCATGTTCAATGGTTCTTTTTCTTCTCCAAAGAAAAGAGTCTGTTCGATGCACCAGTCAAACTCTTCAGCAGTCATCCCCTTCCATGCATAGACAGAAACTCCTGCAGCGGCAATGGCTGCGGCGGCATGATCCTGGGTAGAAAAAATATTACAGGAAGACCAAGTCACCTCAGCCCCCAATTCGATTAGGGTTTCAATCAAAACGGCAGTTTGGATGGTCATGTGCAAACATCCAGCAATTTTCGCCCCTTTCAAGGGTTTAGAAGCACCATATTCTTCTCTCAAGGCCATCAAACCTGGCATTTCTGCCTCTGCTAATCTGATTTCTTTTCGGCCCCAATCAGCCAAGGAAATATCCTTTACTTTATACTTGACGTATTTGGATGTAGTTTCTGACATGAATTTATCGTTTAGATATTAAAATTTCGACTGCAAATTTACTCAATCCCAAAGACATTACGAAATCATTATCCTTACAGAAATTGGACTTCTTTAAAAGTATAATGCTTTATTTCGCCCCCTTGTTTTTTCAAAAGAAGTTTACCCTCGGCATTAACATCAACAATCTTAGCCTCAAATTGTTTTCCTCCTGGCTCCTGATAACTTGCCCATTGATCCATCCTGTATAAATGTTGATTAAAGGATTGCCGGAGTCCTTTCAATTTTCCCTTTTTCAATAGGGTATATTCTTTTTCTATATGATGAATAATAGACTTAAATAACTCGTCCCTATCTAATTCCCCGCCCGTCAAAATAGCCATGGAAACCGGGCCCGGAAAAGGGAAATCAATCTGGTTGATATTTAAACCTATCCCCACAATCGAATGCTCCATTCCTCTTTGCCCTAGGGTATTTTCAATTAATATCCCCCCTATTTTTTCCCCATTTTCATAAACTATATCATTGGGCCATTTGACCTTGATTCCCTTCACATAATCCTCTAATGCTGCATGAACAGCCAAGGAAATGGCCCTGTTCAGGTCAAATTGCTGGGAGACATCCAAAAAACAGGGAGTAAGTACCAATGAAAAAGTCAAGTTTTTTCCTGGTTCGCTGTACCAACGGTTGCCTCTTTGCCCCCGTCCTTTGGTTTGTTTATCCGTAATGATTATGCTACCTTCTATTAAGTGCCCATTCTTGTATTCTTGGGCGGCCATGTCATTGGTGGAATGACACTCTGTCAGATATTTCACATCTTTACCCAGAAAAACAGTATTGGCAAGGATTTTATGCATCAAATAATTAGTTATTTTGTGGTACAATAAGGATATTTAAACTTTTATTGTAAAGCAGAAATGAAAAGTAAAATTACAAATAAAAAGTATGACAGCAGAAGAGCTGAGTAAAATAATAGTGAAAGGGATGGAGGAGAAAAAAGCCTCCGATATTGTGTTGATGGATTTAAGGGAAATAACCGATTCAGTTTCTGATTTTTTTGTGATATGTTCAGGCCAATCTGACACTCAAATAGAAGCCATTTCTACCTCTATAGAAGAGGAAGTTTATAAAAAAAATAAAGAAAGACCTTGGAGAAGTGAAGGGAAAAATTCCAGACAATGGGTTCTGGTGGATTATGTCGACGTAGTCGCTCACATATTTCTAAAGGAAAAAAGAGCCTTTTATGGATTGGAGGAATTATGGGGTGATGCAAAAATCACCCAAATAAAATAGTGGCTCAAACCTTCACCGTTTAAATCCGTTTTACCTAAAGTTTACAGCATTAATTAATGACCAATGAGTGATAAAAACAAAAATAAAAAGTTCATCCCTAAACCGCCTCAAAAGCCGAATTTTCAACTTTGGTTGATCATCACGGCCGTAATTGTATTGATCGGAATCACTTGGTTTAATAACCGTAGTGCCATGATAGAAATCACCAAGATGCGGTTTGAGGAAATGGTGATGAGCAATGATGTAGATAAGGTAGTATTAATCTACAATCAAAATTACGCTAAGATCACCCTAAAAGAGGAGGCCCTGGAAAATCAGAGATACAAGGATGAATTAGAAAATCAAAATCCATTTTTCAGCCCTACAGGCCCACACTATAAATTAACTATACCATCTATAGATACATTTGAAGAATATTTTGATGAGCTTCAGGGAAATCTACCTAATGATCAAAAAATAGAATACACAGCTGACAAAGAAGACAGCTGGGGCAATTGGTTTGGAAGCTTCGGCTTTTTATTGCTGATTTTCTTCCTATTCTGGATCATGATGCGTAGAATGGCAGGTCCTAGTGGCCCCGGAGGCCAGATTTTCAATGTAGGAAAATCCAAAGCCCAATTGTTTGATGCTGAAAACAAAGTAAAAATCACTTTTGACAATGTGGCAGGCTTGGATGAAGCCAAAGAAGAAGTTCAGGAAATTGTGGAGTTTCTCAAAAACCCCGGCAAATTCACCAAGTTGGGTGGTAAAATTCCAAAAGGTGCTTTGTTAGTAGGCCCTCCTGGTACTGGTAAAACCTTGTTGGCAAAAGCTGTAGCAGGTGAAGCAGGCGTACCATTTTTCACCCTGTCAGGTTCCGACTTCGTGGAAATGTTCGTAGGAGTGGGTGCTGCGAGGGTCCGTGACCTTTTCAAGCAGGCCAAAGAAAAAGCCCCTTGTATTATCTTCATTGACGAAATTGATGCCATTGGCCGTTCCAGAGGAAAAGGCCAAATGCCAGGTTCCAATGATGAAAGAGAAAACACACTGAACTCCTTACTGGTGGAGATGGATGGTTTTGGTACCGATACAGGGGTGATTGTTTTAGCGGCCACCAACCGCCCGGATGTGCTGGACAGCGCCTTGCTGAGGGCGGGTCGTTTTGACCGTCAAATCAGCATTGACAAACCAGATATTCTTGGAAGGGAAGCTATTTTCAAAGTTCACCTGGAACCCATCAAAACCAGTTCGGATATCGACCCTAAAAAACTCGCTGCCCAAACTCCTGGTTTTGCGGGTGCAGAGATTGCCAATGTTTGTAATGAGGCTGCCCTGATTGCTGCAAGAAGAAATAAAGAAGCTGTTGATATGCAGGATTTCCAGGATGCCGTGGATCGTGTCATTGGTGGCCTTGAAAAGAAAAATAAAATCATTTCTCCTGAAGAGAAAAAAATCGTTGCCTACCATGAGGCTGGTCACGCTGTAGCAGGTTGGTTCCTGGAGCATGCTGACCCATTGGTAAAAGTAAGTATTGTTCCAAGGGGAATAGCTGCTCTAGGATATGCGCAATACCTGCCAAAAGAGCAGTTCCTTTACCAGACCGAGCAATTGATCGATGAAATGTGCATGACCTTGGGTGGTAGAGCTGCCGAAGAATTGATTTTCGCCAAAATTTCCACTGGGGCCTTGAGTGACCTGGAAAGGGTGACAAAAATGGCCTATTCCATCGTTTCCATTTATGGTATGAACGAAAAAATAGGAAATGTCAGCTTCTACGACAGCAAATCGAATGAATACAACTTCAACAAACCTTATTCAGAAGCCACCGCTGAGACGATTGATGAAGAGGTGAGAAAGTTGATCAGTTTTGCCTATGAAAGGACCAAGGAATTGCTGAAACATAGGTTACCGGAACTGGAAACCTTGGCCAAGGAATTGTTGCAGAAAGAAATCATCTTCCAATCTGACCTTGAAAAACTGATTGGCAAAAGGCCATTTGACCGGGAAACTACTTATGAAGCTTTCACAAGGAAAGCAGAGGACCGTGATAAAAAAATCGAGAAAGAAGAGAAGGAAGAAGAAGAAAAAGAAAAGGGAAAATCCACCAATAATGGTAAATCTACAGATGTAGAAGAAACCCTCAGTGAAAACAAAGATTAATTTCCTTCAATAAAATTTTAAAAAGCTTTCCTGAAATTTTTCAGGAAAGCTTTTTTTTGCCCTGGGTGAAATAAATTGGGCGGATTCCCGGAATGGAGCATAAATGTTTTGGAATCCTTTCCTTAGGTTTTTAGATTGATTTTATTCCTAATAATTGAAGAGAAACCATAGAATATTACCTAACGTGTAAATTTCCAAATCAAGATTTACCCTTTCCTGCTGTCCCCCATTACAAATCAAATGGAGCTTTTTCTTTTCTTCCCCATACCTTTTCATCCCACAAGTTTGACTACCATTTGGAATTCATTTTCCCATAACCAAAAGATTGTTAAATTTGGCAGCAAAAAAAATTGGCAACTCAATATTCCATTATTTGAACAAGAAATGGGAAATTATTCGCCCCAGAACAATAAAGTATTCATGAACATTAATATAAGCGCAACACAAAAAGTATTTTTTGCTTCAGATTTTCATTTAGGGGCTCCAAACCGTAAATCCAGTAGAAAACGTGAGGATAAAATTATTCGTTGGCTGGAAAATATAGAAGAGGAGGCAGCAGCTGTTTTTCTGGTTGGTGATATTTTTGATTTCTGGTTTGAATATGAGAAGGTGGTTCCCAAGGGTTTCATCAGGTTTATTGGAAAAATTGCCGCCATGAGGGACAAGGGAATTCCTATCTTTTTCTTTACAGGAAACCATGACCTTTGGATGAAGGATTATTTCACTAAGGAACTGGGAATCCCTGTTTACCATCATCCCATTGAAGTAGAAATCAATCATAAAAAAATGCTGATTGGCCATGGTGATGGCCTTGGTCCTGGCGACAAGAATTATAAAGTGCTAAAAAAGATATTTACCAATAAGCTCTGCCAGTTTCTGTTTAAATGGATCCATCCCGACATTGGGATCAGTCTCGCAGAAAAATGGTCCAACAGCAGTCGAGTCACCAACGAAAATAAACAGGAAGATACCTTTAAAGGTGAAGGGGAATGGCTTTGGAAGTATTGCCAATCCGTGGAGGAAAAAATTCATTTTGATTATTATATCTTTGGCCATAGGCATCTTCCCCTAGAATTGCCGGTCGGAAAGAAATCCACCTATTATAATCTAGGTGAATGGGTAAATCAGTTCACCTATGGGGAATTTGATGGGAATACCTTCCAGCTTCTTAAATTTAAAAAATGAATCGGGCCTTTTTGATCATATTTTTTTTAATATCCCAGTTGGCAACTGCCTGGGGACAAAACATTAATTGGTCCCCTGCCAAAAAAATAAAATGCCGGGAGCTCACTTTATTGACCATTGATGCAAGAGATCAACTCGTTTGTGCTGATACAGAAGGTAACCTATTTCAACTCCAATCAAATGGAGATACAATCAACCATTACTCGCCTCCCACTCAGGCTTCCCTTCAGCAACTTGAAATCTCCAGGTCTATCCAAGTTTTTACCTTTTCCGAGGATTTGCAGAGAATAGAAATTTTGGACCGCTTCCTCCAACCTTTATTTTCAGGTCGTTTGGATCATTCAGATATAGGGTGGATCAAAACGGCCTGTTTAGGAAACAATAATGTCATTTGGATATTTGATGCTGCAGATTTATCTCTTAAACAATTCAATTACCAGCGAAAGACCATCCTTCAAAATCAACCTTTGGCCCTTATCACCCAAAACCCACAATGGCCTGTTTTGGGCCTGATCGAACACAAAAACATGTTATTCCTTCAGGTTGAAAACAAGGGTATCTTTTTATTTGACAACCAAGCCAATTACCTCGATTTTATTCCTTTAGAAACCAATCAAAAGGTAAGTTTTTATGAAGATCAAATATTTTATATTTCTGAAGGAAAAATAATCAGCATCAATATTCAAAGCAGGGAAAAATCCTCTTACTCTTTACCCGCTAGGGATTTTGAAAAGATAAGGATCGGCGCAAAAAAAATGGCAATTTTTTCCCAAACCGAAATCCAAGTTTACGATTTCCCATTTTTTCATTAAGCCCAAAGTTTCAGGCATTTAACAATCATTAACGGCCACTTTATTGGAAAATAAAATTACGAGGCTTTTCTTTGCAGTAAGAATAAAGGGAGACACCACGTATTTTATACAATATATCATGAATTACTATTCAATATTTAAATAAAATATTTATTTATTACAATCTTATTCATCACAAATGAATCCAAAACAAAAATTATAAGAAAATTAAAAAAATCCGAATTGATTCAGTATATGGATTGATTTTTGCAATTTTACCTGCTGATGAAACAAATTTTACTAAAAAAGATATTTACTTCCGGATTTTTATTTACCCTTCTTTATTTTAGTTCAGGTATGGTGGGGGAATTTTATGCACAAGATTTTCTTCCTAAGGGAGAAGGCTCCGTTACCTTCCCGAAAAATTTAAATCAGCCGGATGTGGATTTTGACCTGAAATCCACTGGCCAAAAGAAATTCAAAATAGTCCTTGATGAAAAGATTAAAAACAAAACAGCTGTCAAAATTTTTGATATTGTTGGCAATCTTATTTTGGAGGACGCTATTGAACCAAAAGACGGAAAGCAAAAAACCTATAATTTTGCCCATATTAAAAGTCAACTTTTTGTTGTTGAGGTAGGAAACTCCAAATACAATAAGACCAAAAGCATTTACGCAGATCCTCAGGGCGAAAAAAAAGAAATAAAAAAAGCCGGTGAAACGGCTTCAACAGAATAGGAATAAAAAACCCGGCTTAGCCGGGTTTTTTTTAATCTACTTCAACTAATTTAATTTCAAATACTAGGTCCTCACCTGCCAATGGATGATTAGCATCCAAAGTGATTTTCTCCTCATCTACATCCACTACTTTTACAGGAACAGGTTGTCCTTCTTGGTTTTGAATGGATAAATCCATACCCACTTCTGGTTTGATGTCAGCTGGAACTTTGTCCATGGGCACATCAATCATCATCTCCTCCCGCTTTTGGCCATAAGCCTCATCACATGGAATAGTAATATTTTTATCTTCACCTACAGTCATTCCCTGTACTGCAGAATCAAAACCTTGAATCATATTCCCTTCGCCGAGTGTAAATTGGAGCGGCTCTCTGTTTAATGAAGAGTCGAAAACGGTTCCATCTTTTAACTTACCTGTGTAGTGAACTTTTACAGTGTTTCCTTTAGCTGCTACAGACATTTAATTATTTTTTTTTGTGAATTTTGAATTAACTTAAAGGTAACACTTTTTAAAAGGGATTAAAAACAATCCCATGCTTGATTTAAAAACTGTTCATTTACGTTCTTTTTTTGTACGATTCCGAACGCAATATCCTCAAAAAAAGCTAAATTCACTCAGTATCAGGTCCATAATATTTTGGCATCATTTCAGTACCACAAATTCCCGACAACTACCTAAACTCCCCAACAGATGGAAGAAAAAAACCTAGGCAAAATATTGATAGTAGACGACAATGAGGATCTACTATTTGCAGCTAAAATGTTATTGAAAAAACATGCCAAAGAGGTTACCATTGAAAAAGACCCCAGAAGAATTCCTTTTTTGATCAACAACAATAATTATGATGTTATCCTATTGGATATGAATTTTACTGGGGATACCACTTCTGGCAAAGAAGGTTTCCATTGGTTGAAGCAGATCAAAGAAATAGACCCCAAAGCTGTGGTTATTCTTATCACTGCCTTTGGGGATGTGGAAATGGCCGTTCAAGCCCTGAAGGAAGGGGCCACCGATTTTATCCTTAAACCTTGGCAAAATGAAAAGCTTCTAGCCACTCTAAGTGCTGCCTGCCGCCTAAAGGAAAGTTATAAAGAAGTGGACAGCATTTCCCAAAAATCCAAACTACTGCAGGCGGACCTAAAAAAACCATTTTCTGAAATCATTGGGCAAAGTGCTGCCATGAAAAATATTTTTTCCATTATCGATAAGGTAGCCCAAACTGATGCCAATGTCCTAATCCTTGGAGAAAACGGAACAGGTAAGGAACTCATAGCAAGAGCAATTCACGACCGGTCTCTTCGAAAAAATGAAATTTTCGCCGGGGTGGATATGGGGGCTTTGACCGAAAGCCTTTTTGAAAGTGAGTTATTTGGCCACAAGAGGGGCGCCTTTACTGATGCTAAAGAAGACCGGATAGGTCGTTTTGAAATTGCGGACAAAGGGACCCTTTTTTTGGATGAAATCGGCAACCTGAGCATGCCGCTTCAGTCTAAACTATTGACTGCTCTCCAAAAACGGGAGATCACAAGAATTGGCACTAATAAAGCCATTCCTGTGGACATCCGGCTTATTTGCGCCACCAATTTGAATGTCCATGATATGGTCATGAAGGGGACTTTCCGACAGGACCTCCTCTACCGGGTCAATACAGTGGAAATATTCCTACCCCCTCTAAGGGAAAGAAAGGATGATATCCCTTTACTTGCTGATCATTTCCTGAAAATTTACTCCAAAAAATACCGGAAAAATTTTGATGGCTTAACACCTGGGGCTCTTCAATTGTTGCAACATTATCCCTGGCCGGGCAACATTCGGGAATTACAACATGCTATAGAAAGGGCCATTATTATGGCGGAAGGAAATGAATTGGATTCCAGAGATTTCTTTTTCTTATCCTCCAAGCCCATCACAGAAAAAGTCAGTACACCAAACTCACTTAACCTGGATGAGGTTGAAAAAAATGTAATTCAAAAAGCTATTGATAAAAATGGGGGTAATATCTCCAAAGCCGCCAAGGAATTGGGATTAACAAGGGCTTCTTTGTACAGAAGATTAGAGAAATATGGACTATAAAATTGGTTTATTGGGAAGGGTAATTCTACTTTCCATTACCATATATGGATTGGCTTATACCATCGTCAATGATTCGGGGGTATTTGCTATTTCATTGTTTATCATTTTGGCCGTTTCCCAATTGATTTTTTTGATCCGGTATGCTGAAAGCAGTTTTAAAAAAGTCCGGCAGTTCCTGGACAATATCAAGCAAAACAATTATGCCACCGTTTACCCCGTCAAATTTGACGGCACTGAAACCGATGATCTCCACATAGAATTCAATGCCATTCTTGCCAAATTAAAAGAAGACCAAGCTGACAAAGAGGCCAATTTTCAATACTTCCGATCGGTATTCCAACACCTTAGCATAGGACTGATCACCTTTAATGAGGACGGAAAGATTCAAATTCTCAATACAGCAGCCAAAAGGATGCTTAACATCAACCAATTGACTTATATTGATGAGATAGAAAAGGTCAATAAAGAACTCAATCATTCCATACAAAATTTAAGGACCGGGGGTAGTGAATTGATCAAAATTGCCCACCCCGACGGGATTATGCAGCTATCTGTTTATGTCATTGAACTGGTCCTCCGAGGGGTAAAATTCAAATTGGTTTCCCTTCAAAATATCCAAAGTGAATTGGAGGAAAAGGAAATGGAAGCCTGGCAAAACCTGGTTAGGGTATTGACCCACGAAATTATGAACAGCATCGCTCCCATCTCCTCTCTTGCCTCTACCATAAAAGGAGAAATCCAAGGACAACTGGATAAGGGGGGGGACATATCAGCAAGTGAATTGGAAGATTATTTAATGGGGATATCAACCATCGAAAAACGCAGCGAGGGTTTGATCAATTTTGTAAGTGATTTTAGAAGCCTTGCCCATATCCCCAACCCCAAGTTTGGTGCCATAAAGCTTAAGGATCTTTTTTCACAAATTGAAATGCTATTTCACCCCCAAATGGAGAATGAAAACATCCAGTTCAAAAAATCAATCAAACCCTCTGACCTTTTGTTATTTGCCGACGGGGGGCTGATAGAACAGGTCCTGATCAATTTAATACAAAATGCCATCCATGCAGTGGATCAGGTGGAATCAAAAAAAATCAACCTTTCGGCCTTTATTGATGAATCAGGTAAAATCATTATTGAGGTTACGGATTCCGGTAAGGGTATAGAAGAAGAAGCTTTGGGCAAAATTTTCATACCCTTTTTTACGACCAAACAAAAAGGTTCCGGAATTGGCCTTAGTTTATCCAAACAAATAATGAGAAGGCATAAAGGAAATATCCAGGTCAAATCAAAAGTAGGCGAGGGCACTTCATTCAGACTAATTTTTAACGCCTAATTATTATATTTATCACTTTTTTATTATAAATTTTTATTTTTTCTAAAAAATTAAAAACAATTCATTACAAAAAACATTTTTTAACCACAAAAAAAATCAAAGAAACAATAAGATATTAACCCCTAATTTCCAGTATTTTAACTTCAAAAAGCAAGCATTACTGGAAATTTTAAATTGGATCAGTTGTCCAAGGATAGTATTTTTTCAAAACTGATTTACTAATTTGTTACCTAAAGTGCTTCAATTCATATGGATGTAGTCAATTATACACCCTTATTTCTAATTTTCATTATCGCCTGGATCGTCCCATTGATGTTATCCTGGTTGGAAATCACCAAAGTCCCTTCAGTTATAGTTGAAATCATTATGGGGGTTATCATAGGCCCCTATGTTTTTGACATTTTGGAGGATGTGCCCTATTTAAAATTCCTTTCAAAAACAGGCTTTTTGTTTTTGATTTTTTTGGCGGGCCTTGAAATCGATGTTAAAAAAATCGTCTCATCCTTCCCAAGAAACAAAGTCAAAATGGTTGATCTGATCAGCAACTCCCTACTATTGGCCATTTTCATTTATTTTGGATCCTTATTTCTGTCCTTACCTTTTGCCTGGTTGGTCAGTCAGTTTATTGAAGTGGATATTGTATTTTTCACCCTTTTACTGCCCACAGTAGCCCTTAGTATTACTGTCCCTATATTGAAAGCTGAAGGGGAGCTTACCCGGAAATTTGGGCAAATCATGCTTATGGAGGGAGCTATTGCCACGGTGATGAGTATTATCCTTATTTCAGTATATTCTGGAGTATTGAAAAATGGATTTCAGGTAGAATTATTACTATTCACGGTCATCTTTTTTGCTTTTTTGATTGTTTACCAGATAGGCAAAAGATTGATTAAGATAAGGACCTTTCAAACCCTATTATATACATTGGAGCATGCGGCCAGCCAAATCCGGATCAGGGGTACCATTGCTTTGGTTTTACTATTTGTAATCATTGCCCATTGGATCGAATCGGAATTGGTTATGGGAGCCTTTTTTGCCGGCTTGTGGCTAAGCCTTTTTGTCAATAAAGAAAGGTCCGCCCTCCTTTTTAAACTGGATGGTATGGGTTATGGCTTCTTTATCCCGATATTTTTTATCATGGTCGGAGCTAATTTGGATCTTTCGGCCCTGAAACAATTCCAAAGTTCTATTCCCTTTATACTAACCTTAACCTCCGGTTTTTTCATTACCCAAATCATCCCTGCTTTTATCATGGTAAAGATATTTGGCTGGAAAAAGGCAATGGCAGGTGGAGTATTACTTTCAGCAAGGATGGGACTGGCCATTGCATTTGCGCAAATCGGCCTTTCATTGGGGGTGATTTCCTCAGCAGACAATGCAGGGATTGTCACTTCTGCCATTCTGACAAGTTTAATTTCCCCATTGGCTTATAAATTATTTAACAATATTGGAGAACACCTTCACCATATTTACATCTTTGGTGGAAGCAGGGCAAGTTTGTTTTTGGCCGAAAGGTTTAAAATGCACGGGCTCTCTTGCATGACAATTCTCCAGAACAAAAACATCATTCCTGAATTTGAAAGGAAAGACCTCACTTTCAAACAAGTGGAAAAGCTGGACACCCAGGTATTTGATGATATTACCCTTAGGACCTCAGACTTGGTGGTGGTCTTGACAGAGTCCAAAAACACCAACAAAAAATTGACAAAATTCATCAAAAATGATTTAAATCACAGCAAAATTATTACCCGTAAAAATTCCGCTTCCAGGGATTTGGTGGACTCCAATAATGAAATAAAATTGATTGATCATGATGAAATTTTGGCCACCCATGTGGAAGATATGATTGTAAGGCCGGATTCAGTTGCTTCACTTTCTGAAAGTTTTAATATCTATAGGGTGGAAGAAATTCAGGTTTCCCGAAAAGACCTGCACCGGAAACTGGTCAAGGAGGTGGCATTTCCACCTTCGGGTTCATTGGTCATCCAAAAAAGAGGGAATGAAATATTTATCCCGCATGGAAATACCCATTTGCTTTTGGGCGATGTGATCACTGTAATCGGAAACCCCACAGCACTGGTAGAATTCAGGAAAATTCTGGAACAGAATTAGTATATATTTATGGAAAAAAAATTGATTCGTAATTAATAGACACGGGTACTCCTTAAGGCAGCCTAATTTGTAATTGGTTTCTATACCATTAGGGATTTGATAATCCTGGCCCTTTAAATAGACCTAAATTTCCGTTGGAAGGACAAGAGGCACCCCCTGTGATTGCTTGAACACCAATTTTTCATAATTTATGAAAATCTAATGTTCTCAGTATTAAACCGTGGTTGGGTGATCCAGAAACTTGAAAATTTTTATTATCAAACAACTTGAAAACCCATTCCATCAAGGTTAAAATTAATAGAGTAATCTTTTATTATCACCCCAAATTCCCCACCTACCATTATCATGAAACACAAACTAATACTCACCTTATTAGCCATATTTTTCCTTAATAATATTGAGATTGTTGCCCAAAAATATGAAGTGGATTATGCAGATTTAATCCAGAAGGAATTAGGTGGACAAAGAGAGGTGGCTGTAACCAGTGGTTATGTTGATATTTTGACCGAGGAGTTTGCCATAGAGGTAGATTTTGCCCCAAAATGGAAAGAGGCCATTGGGCAAGCATTATGGTATGGGTTACAAACCAATAAGTCACCAGGAATTGTATTGATAAAAAAAGAAGAAAAAGATCAAAAATATCCTATCCAATTGGAAACGGCCCTTCAATATGGAAATCTGGATCAAAAAATAAAAGTTTGGGTTTGGCCGGATGATTTCAATGTGAATGAACCCCAAAAAACCAATAACGATGAAGATACCAATTATTGGTTAACAACAGACACGAATATCAGGCATAATTCCGGTTGTAGGTATTTTAAAAAAACTGAAGGGGAATTTTGCAGTGAAGAGGAAGGGGTTGCATGCCAGATTTGCGGTGGTTAAATCCTTGATTGTTCTTAATTATTTTTTAACCTAATTTTTCCGGAAAATAAAGCATGCTGACTAATAACCTCATAAACATCTCAATTTCATAATAACGAATTAATCATCAGTTAACTTCCCTTTTCTACTTTGCATGCAAAAGCGGAAAATTTTGAAAACACAATTTAAGACCATTGTCATTTCCGATATCCACCTTGGCACAAAAGGGTCAAAGGCTAAAGAAGTCGTCCGTTTCCTAAAAAAACACAAATGTGACAACCTTATCCTTAATGGGGATATTATTGATGGATGGCAATTGAAAAAATCTGGAACATGGAAAAGGAAACACACCAGGTTTTTTAATAGGATATTGAAAATGATGGACAATGACCGAACTAAAGTATTTTATCTCAGGGGAAATCACGATGATTTTTTGGATCAAATTCTCCCCCTCGAGGTCGGAAACCTCTCCATCCAAAAAGACCTGATTTATGAATCCAGGGGAAAGAAATATTTTGTGCTCCATGGGGATATTTTTGATAGCATTACCACCAACTTGAGATGGATAGCCTACCTAGGAGACATTGGGTATACCTTTTTGCTTTGGCTTAACCGACAAGTTAATTACCACCGTAGAAAAAAAGGGCTACCTTACTTTTCACTTTCCCAATACTTAAAGGGAAAAGTAAAATCTGCCGTATCCTATATAGACAAATATGAGGAGGAGCTGGCCATGATGGCCAAAGCTAAAGGTTGCGATGGAATTATCTGCGGACATATCCACAAAGCAGAATCAAGGATTATAGATGGCATAGAATACCATAATTCCGGAGACTGGGTAGAAACCATGAGTGCTTTGGCGGAAGACCATGATGGAAATTGGCAATTAATTTTTTATAATGAAATTGATTTTTGCAGGCCGGAACCTGACAATGTCATTCCTTTCCCAGAATCTGAGGCCTATAAAACCGTGGCTTTTGACAGGAAAAATGATGATCTGGACAGCCCTCCAATTCGGATCTAGTCATGAAACTTGTATTTATCGTACAGGGTGAAGGCCGGGGCCACATGACCCAAGCCATTGCCCTACATCAAATTTTAATGGATGCCGGTCACCAGGTTCAAAAGGTTTTGATTGGTAAAAGCAGTAGAAGGAAAATCCCGGATTTTGTCCTCAAAAACCTGGGGTCAAAGCTTAAAACTTTCGAAAGCCCTAACTTTTTCACGGATCAAAAGGACAAGTCCATAAAAATTGGAGCAACAATCCAAAAAAACTTATTAAAAATCAATCACTTCAAAAAAAGCCTTCACCTAATAGATCAGGTCATTCAAGAAGAAAACCCTGAAGTTATTATTAATTTTTATGATGTTTTAGGAGGCATTTATAATGCCCTTAATAAGCCAAATGCAGCTTTTTGGACAATAGGACATCAATATTTGATTTATCACCCACACTTTCCCTTTGCCAACCATTCATTTTTTCATAAATATTTATTCAAGATCAACACCTGGCTTACGGCTTTGGGAGCAAGTAAAATGCTGGCTTTGTCTTTTCAGGAAATGCCTTCCCATAACAATCCAAGGCTGGAAATAATACCTCCTTTACTCAGGGAATCCGTAAAAAATATCACTCCCCTAAAAGGGGATTTTATTTTGACCTATATGGTCAACCCAGGTTATGCTGAGGAAGTAATAAGCTTTGGTCAAAAGCATCCAGAAATTCAAATTGTGGCCTTTTGGGATAAAAAGGGAAGCCCAGAATGCTATAGGCCATTGCCCAATGTTTCTTTTTACCCCATTGATGATCAATTGTTCCTCCAAAAAATGGCTGTTTGCAAAGGCTTGGTATCCACCGCAGGCTTTGAATCTATTTGTGAAGCCATGTATCTGGGAAAACCTGTGATGATGGTCCCTGTAAAAGGGCAATACGAACAAGCCTGTAATGCTTTGGATGGGGAAATGGCAGGTGCGGGCATCCAGCACCATTGTTTTGACTTCAAACTTTTCACAGAATACCTTGACCAGGGTTTTTCACTTCCGGATTATTTCCCTGCTTGGCACGCCCAACTTCAAATTAAAATAGAGGAGATAATTAAAGAAAATAAAATCATCAACAAAATTACAAATTACTTACCCCATAGAGCCATTTCTAAATAAATTAGAAATTATTAGCAAATTTTTTTCAACTTTTTAAAAAATTCACTTATATTTTTTAACATATTTACAAAAGATTTCACCTATCGAAATCGATTTAAAAACCTAATTGTAATTTTCACACTAAAACCTTACAGGGTTTGGGAATTTGTTTTTGTAAAATCTTGTAAATTAGGGGCTGGTACGAATCGGAAAGAATTCATGAATATAGAGCGAAAAAAACTCAAGGAAGATAAGAAAAATGTCAAGCACTGGAAAAAGTGGGGACCGTACCTTACTGAAAGACAATGGGGAACAGTCAGGGAAGATTACAGCCCGGATGGCGCAGCTTGGGAAAATGTCACCCATGATGATGCCCGTAGCAAGGCCTACCGTTGGGGAGAAGAGGGGATTGGTGGCATCAGTGACCATAAACAGAAATTATGTATAGCTTGGGCTTTTTGGAACGGAAAGGACCCCATGATCAAAGAAAGGCTTTTTGGTCTTACGGGAAACCAGGGAAACCATGGAGAAGATGTAAAAGAGATCTATTATTACCTGGACTCTACTCCTACCCACAGCTATATGAAAATGCTGTACAAATACCCACAGGCCGAATTTCCTTATCAATTACTTGTGGACGAAAATGCCAAGAGGGGTAAAAATGATCCTGAGTACGAAATTCTAGATACCGGTATTTTTGATGACGATGCTTATTTTGACATCTTTATTGAATATGCCAAAGAGGATGTAGAAGATATTGTCTGCAAAGCAACCATACATAACAGAGGTAAAGAAGATGCAACCATTTGGGTCATGCCTACCATTTGGTTCCGGAAAACTTGGTTTACCGGCCATGAACCCTTTATGCCTAATTTGACCCAGGAAGGGAAAAACGGGATAAAAGCATTTTCTCCTAAATCAGGGAAATACCATTTCCAGTTTGGTGGAAATCCCGAGCTTTTATTTTGCGATAATGAGTCCAACCGGGAAAGGTTATACCATATAGACAACCAAAAAAAGTACCTTAAGGATGCCATCAATGATTATGTCATCCATGGGGATAAGGAGCACCTCAACCCCAAGAAAAAGGGCACAAAAGCTGCCGCTTTGTATCAAATCACAATTCCTGCCGGAGGCTCCGAAAAAGTAACTTTCAGGATGCGTCACCAGGTTTCCGCCAAATCTCTCAATGATTGTGAGGACATCTTCCAAATGAGGAAAAATGATGCAGATGAATTCTTTGAAGACCTCCAAGGCCATGTGACAGATCCTGAAATGCGAAACATCCAGCGGCAAGCCTATTCCGGAATGATGTGGGGCAAGCAATTTTACTATTACAATGTAGAAAGATGGCTGGAAGGAGATCCGGGCCGGTATGTTCCTCCTGTTGAAAGAAAAAAGGGAAGAAACCATAAATGGCGGCACCTGCAGAATTATGACATCATTTCCATGCCAGACAAATGGGAATACCCTTGGTATGCTGCCTGGGACCTCGCCTTCCATTGTATCCCATTGGTAAGGATGGATCCAGAATTTGCAAAAGATCAATTGCTCACCCTTCTGAGTGAATGGTACATGCACCCCAATGGGCAAATACCAGCATATGAGTGGAACTTTAATGATGTCAACCCTCCAATCCATGCCTATGCTGTTTTGCGGGTCTTTCAGATAGACCGAAAGATAAACGGCAAGGGAGACCAGGAATACCTGGAAAGAGCACTTCATAAACTAATGCTCAACTTCACCTGGTGGGTCAACCAAAAAGACAGTTATGACCAGAATATTTTTGAAGGAGGCTTCTTAGGGCTGGATAATGTCAGCTTATTTGACCGTAGCCATGTGGACAAATTCAGCGCCAGATTGGAACAAGCAGATGCCACATCCTGGATGGCCATGTTTTGCTTAAACATGCTGCGGATTTCTTTGGAGCTTTGCAAGTTTAACAAGGTCTATCAATATATTGCCAATAAATTCCTGGAGCATTTCCTTTACATTGCCGGGGCCATGAACAATATATCAGGGGACAATATCAGCCTTTGGGATGATGAAGACAATTTCTTCTATGATGTTCTTCACATTGACAACAAAAGCCCAAAAATGATGAAGGTAAAATCCATCGTGGGTGTCATTCCCCTATTTGCAGTAGAACCCATCAAGGAAGAAATGTTCGAGGATCTTACCGAATTCAAGAAAAGGCTGGACTTCTTTTTGAAAGAAAAACCCAAATTGGCCTCATTGGTTTCCAACTGGATAGAACCAGGTAAGGATAAAAGACACCTTTTCTCCTTATTACGGGGACACCGGATGAAAAGCATCCTCAACAAAGTACTGGATCCCAACGAATTTCTTTCGGATTACGGAGTAAGATCGGTATCCAAATACCATGAAAAACACCCTTACTCCATGAAATTAAATGGAGTAGAACATACAGTCAAATACACTCCTGGGGAATCAAACACCAGAATGTTTGGTGGAAATTCCAACTGGAGGGGGCCAATATGGTTCCCGGTTAATTTCTTGATTATCGAATCACTCAAGAAATTCAACTTTTATTACGGAGGGGATTTCCCAATAGAATACCCTACTGGATCCGGAAGATTCCTCACCATGGACCTTATTGCCAAGGAATTATCCAGAAGAAACATTGAAATCTTTACCCGGAACAAGGAAGGGAAAAGACCTGTTTACGCGGATTACAATAAAATGCAAGATGATCCCCACTTTAAAGATTATATATTGTTTCATGAGTATTTCCATGGGGATACTGGAAAAGGTTTGGGTTCCTCACACCAAACTGGCTGGACCGGTTTGGTAGCTGAAATGATCCACAAATATTTTCCAAGAAATAAGAAAGCCGTTAAGAAAGCCGTTAAAAAGGATGAGCCTACTGCCGTATTTAAAAATTAATCGATTGGAGGCTGGTTGTGATGAAGTAGGCAGGGGATGCTTGAGTGGCCCAGTGGTGGCCGCTGCGGTCATCCTCCCTGCTGACTATGCCAATGACCTGATTAACGATTCCAAAAAACTCACTAAAACCAACCGGGAAAACATTGTTGAAGAAATAAAATCCAATTCCTTGGCCTGGGCCATTTCCGAGGCCAGCGTGGAAGAAATAGATGAAATCAATATTTTGAATGCATCTTTTCTTGCCATGTCCAGGTCGGTAAAAGCATTGGAGGTACGGCCTGATCATTTACTGATTGATGGTAATCGCTTTAAAACTGATCTGGACATACCTTATGATTGCATTATTAAAGGAGATGGGAAATTTGCAAGCATTGCGGCAGCATCTATTTTGGCAAAAGTCCATAGGGACCAATTAATGGCTAAATGGGCCTTGGATTACCCGGGATACGGCTGGGAAACCAATGCTGGCTACCCCACCCCGCAACACCGGAAAGGCATTTCGGAAAAAGGCCCCACCCCACTGCACAGGAAATCTTTCAAATTGCTTCCGGACCAACTTGAATTAGGCTTTTAAAAAACATAAGATGGGAAAAATGAAACATGAAAATTAAGAAAGTTTAAGCCAAGAAAATCAGCCATTACAAACCATAGTCATGGTTTTTGAAAATAAATATAGGCTGGATATTTGGAGCAAAAGGGATATATTTCTACTTTTGCAAACCTATCCCGCGCACGTGGTGAAACAGGTAGACACGCCATCTTGAGGGGGTGGTGCTCTTACGGGCGTGGAGGTTCGAATCCTCTCGTGCGCACATCAAGCCTTCCGGTTTCCGGGAGGCTTTTTTGTTTGACACCATGATTGCTTTTGACCAGTAATCAGTGATCGGTGGGTTGTTGAGGACACAAACTTTATCGACCAACAATGAAAAAAATGCGCTGGTCTGGATTTGAAAATCCCGACCTACAGATTTCAAGGGATCTGTATTCCTCAAATCGAAACATGGAAGCAGAATTTTCCATCCTTAATTCCCTATTGTTTTTCATCTTTACTCTTTCCTCTTGATTCTATTATCTAGCTAACCACTACTATTACAATAGTTTCTCCATTATTACTCTAGATTCCTCAGGCTCGGGAGCCTTGACCAAATCCACAATTAAAAATCCCCGTTTTAAACCAAATTGAATCATGGATGCATATTTATTCCTGGCCTTAAAAAGCAACTTGGAAAAACCCGATTTGCGAGCCCAATTATCCTGTACATCTGCCAAAATATTGGCAATTCCATTTCTCCTGAATGCAGGCAACACCCCGCTCATCCAGGAAAAGAAAACCTGATCATCCAAGGCATATCCCACCTTAAAGGCCACCAGTTTCCCGGCAGACTCGGCCACCAATATCAAATAATTTTTACCCTTCAACCTTTCCGCATAAACCTCATCTCCAAAAGGCTTCTCAAATTCTGGAATGGCTAACCTTAAGGACAGTACCTCGGCAATACTACCTTCCCGGATGACAATTTCTTGTTTGTTACCTGTAGACATTTTTTTGATCTATTTTCCTTTTTCCTTCCGGCTTTTCCAACTTAATGGATGCAAAGTAAAGCCGTAAATTCAAACGACAAGGAAATAGAGAGGTTTTCCGCTTTGACGGCAACTTTCTTCCCTATCCAATTCATTTTAACTCACTTCCTTTTCCAACACCCCCTATAAATCCTGTTGCAAAAAACACCTTTTTTCTCCCCACACATATTACGACACCAGCTGTCATCTTTTCTGACCTTAACCAAAAAGTAAATTTAATAAACACGTAAATGTTTACTAAATTTACAATATGAACATTTCCCAACAGCGAAGCATTGTACATATGGATCTGGACTCCTTCTTTGTATCCGTAGAGCGGCTATTTGACGATAAGCTGAAAGGAAAACCCATACTGATCGGCGGCACCGGTGACCGGGGCGTGGTGGCTTCATGCAGCTATGAATCCCGGGTTTTCGGGGTACATTCGGCCATGCCCATGCGGATTGCCCGGCAACTGTGCCCAGAAGCCATCATTATCAAAGGAGACTTTGAACGGTACAGCAAGAAATCCCATGAAATCACTGAAATCATCCGGGAGCAAGTGCCTTTGTTCGAAAAATCCTCGATCGATGAATTTTATATCGATTACACTGGCATGGACCGTTTCTTTGGTTGTTTTAAAATGGCCCACGAACTCCGCCAAAAAATCCTCCACGAATCCGGGCTACCCATATCCCTGGGGCTTTCAGAAAACAAAACCGTCTCCAAAATCGCCACCGGAGAGGCCAAGCCCAACAATGAAAAAGAAATCCCCTATGGAACAGAAAAACCCTTTCTGGCTCCCCTACCGGTCAAAAAAATCCCCATGATTGGGGAAAAGACAGCCCATACCCTTCATGGCATGGGGGTCAAAAAGATCCACACCCTTCAGATCATGCCGGAAGAACTCCTGGAAAGTGCTTTTGGCAAAAATGGACGGATACTCTGGAACAAGGCCAATGGCATCGACAGAAGCCCAGTTGTGCCCTATACTGAAGCTAAGTCCATTTCCACAGAAACCACTTTCAGCCAGGATACCATTGATGTGCCGAAGCTGGAAGCTACTTTGGTGGCGATGGCCGAGCAATTGGCTACCAAGCTCCGCCAAAAGAAACAGTTAACCTGTTGTGTCAGTGTAAAGATCCGCTATTCGGACTTTGACACCCATACCATGCAACAACGTATCCCCTACACCGCGGCCGACCATACCCTGATCCCTATCATCAAAGAGCTCTTCCGCAAACTCTATAATAGAAGGTTGCTCATCCGTCTGATCGGTATTCGCTTCAGCGCTTTGGTCAATGGTCATTATCAGATCAATCTCTTTGAAGACACCCAGGAAAGTGTCCGCCTCTATCAGGCCCTGGACCGCATCAATATCAAATACGGCGATAAGACCGTTTGCCGGGCCATTGGCATCAATGCCAAAAGACACAATTTCAACCCTTTCAATGGCTTATCTACCTGATAAAAGCATTGAGATAAGTTAAAGAGAAAAGAATAAAGGGCCAAGACTCAGGAACACTGTATTGAGTAGGGAGTCTTGAGCTGCACTGGTTGGAAATTCGGAGCTGGCCGGAATTTGGAATTCCGCCTCCTAGATATCAAGGGAATTGCAATGTCCATTCACCAAATTCCAAAAACACATATTGTTTTTAAATTAACAATAAAAAAACATATGAACGAGCAGGAAACCCCTCAGGACATCCCCTCCCAAAGGCTGATCAACCAACAAATCCATGCTTCAAAATGCGGTAAAGCCAAAGACCTGCTCGACTGGATGGGAGCTATCCAAAGCCAGGATTTCGTCATGACCAAATGGGCCTTGGGTTTAAGGGCAGAAAAGGAAAGCCTTTCCAAGGCTTCTCAAAAGTATGCCATTTCTCAAAATGGCATCTTCAGGCCGGTGATTGTTTTAGATGGAAATATTGTAGGCATTTGGAAAAGAATCACTAAAAAAGACCTTATGCTCATTAATACCCTGTTGATCAAAATTTCCCACCGGACACCCTTCATGAAGTAGAAAATCAATTGGTAAATTTTTCCTCATTTTTTAACAAGAAAGCCAAGATCCAGCATTGTTTTTTATCGGGATAACCTAATTTTTTCCATAATCATGATAATGAATATTAACACAGGATTTTACCCCAAAAATCATCCCTTGTATATTTTTCGAATAAAAAAACAAGCCATTCTTCTAAAACCATTTTTGAAATTAAAAATACAGGTTGTATTAAACACCTTAATTTATTTACATCAACAATTCACAACTATATACTATATAGACCAACTATATCAAAATTTTATTTTTCTAAAATGGTAAAATAAAATTATTTTTAGTAATTTTAAATTAGAGTTCAGTTTCTTTTAAAGAACCCTAAACTATGAGCCGGGCCCTAAATATTAGAACTTGGGGTATATTTTTAATTGCAATATGCCTGACATTAGCAAGTTGTGCCTCCCGGAGAATCAACCGCGAATTATTTCAGGTTGAACAGATCAAAAACGTAAATGAAAAATACCTTAAGGTCCACTTAAAAAACGGAGACCTATATGTACTGCATTCCTGGAAAACAAATGAGGCCACAAAAACAATTTCAGGCCTAGGCAATTATCTAGACCATAACCGGAAGGTCATAGAAAGCAGGGGAGCCTACTTGAACAATAAAAAACGTTCAGGGCGCTTCCCTCCCTTTGAAATCCCCTATGGTGAAATTGTCATTGTGGAAAGCAATGATAAGGGAAATAACCCTGGGGTTCCAGTGATGGTGATCCTGGGGCTGTCAACCATTTCGACCTCCGTTTCATGTATAGCAGACCCTAAATCCTGTTTTGGCTCATGCCCAACTTTTTATGCGCAAAAAGATTCAGTGTTCAAACTGGTGGCAGAAGGTTTTTCCTCCAGCATAAGTCCCTCCTTTGAGAAGAAAGATATCGACCTATTGGACTTTCCCTTGAAGATGGGAGCCCCCTTGCAAATTACGGTAAAAAATGAGGCCCTCGAAACCCATATGATCCGTCAGGTTAACCTGCGCTGGTTTGTCAAAAATCTCCAGGTAACAAAGTGCTTCAGGAAGTAGGAGGTAGCTTTTACGAAGTCAGTGACCTTAAGGCTCCAATAAAAGCAAATTATGAGTTAAAATCAGTTCTGAAAAAAATTGGCGATAAGGATAATCTCGAATGGTTTAGCCTGGCTGATTCGAATGATCTTTCAAAAAAAGAGTCTATTTTTCTTGAATTCGATAATCCCAGGAAAGCTTCGGGGTTGGTAATTGATAAGCGGGAGTCTCTAATGACCACTTTCCTTTTCTATCATACCCTCTCTTTATTTGGCCGGACAAACGCTTATTACTTTACCAAAATGGAAAATGGTAACAAATGGTTACAAAAAAGAATCATCAAAACATATGACATTTTGGGAGGAATAGAGGTATCTATGCTTGATCAGAATCAGCGCTGGATACCTTTAAAAACCATCCGAGAGGCGGGCCCCATTGTATCCGATACCCATTTTGTTGCTTTACCTGAAATTAATTCTCAATCCATTATATTGAGACTCCGAATGACCCAAGGTTTGTGGAGAATTAATAGGGCGAATCTTGCTGTGATCCATAAAAAAGTAAAGCCTCTGCGTATTTCACCTGTTAAAGTAACAAATGGCACCAAAAATAATCAGGAAAATTTGGAAAAACTTAATCATAGAAATGAATTCCTGGTGACTTATCCCGGAGATGTCTATCAGTTGAATTACCCCCTCTCCTACAGACCGGATTTTGAATATTTTATAGAAAGCCAGGGTTATTATATAGAATGGATCAGGGAAGAATGGTTGAAAGATGAAAATTTAAAGGCCGTAAAAAAAATGTTGCTTAATCCTTCTGGATTTCTAAAAAAAATGGCTCCCTTATATAAGGTTCGGGAAGTAGAAATGGAAAAAGTCTTTTGGACCAGTAAATATACCCAGCTTGAAAACTAGGCTTATTATATGGTGTTTATTACTTCCGGTAATTATGATTAGCTTGGCAAGTTGCAAAACCAATATTGTGCTTGCACCTAAGGGAACCGTTCCCATTCGAAGCGACCTTCCTTATGATGCCTATGGGAGTTTTATTCGTATTAATACAGCTGATAATCTAAGTTATTCTGGTGAATTGATCGGAATTCGAAATGACTCTATTTTCATAATGGGACCTCCGCTTGTGGGGCTGAAACGTGAGGAGATTACAGACGCAAGGGTAATAGTACATTCTCCCAACCAATACGGTTGGAGCTCTTTATTGATTATCCCCAACCTCATTATGATGGTCGTGGGTTCAACATGTGAAGAATGCGATTCAAGTGTTGCCATATTATCAGGCCTTATTCTCTCCGGATATAACATTATCGGCACCTCCTTTGCCACAGGGACGGAAAACAAAAAAATTAATTATTTTGATTGGGAAGAAGGGCAAAACAGGGTGATAAAATTTTCCAGGTTTCCTTATGAAATTCCACCCCACATCCAGCTTTCCAAGCTGGAACCAAGACCCAAAAAATAATAATTAAATTAAAAATTTGTTTGTTTTATCAGAGAACAATTCAAGTAAAACCCTTTCTTTAAAGGTTAACTTTTTTCTCAATGTATCCCCTATTTAGCTTAATAACTATTTATACTGGCTCTTTCTTCAAAGCCTTTTGTCGGATTATAGGTTCTTTTTGGGTTGATTTATAGTTTTGTGAAGTGGACAATTTCAATATAGGAGGAGTATTTTTTGCTTTTTCCTTCACCTTTCTCAAGGTTTGCCTATCCAGTAGCAATCCTAAGGCCACTACTCCTACAGCAGTTATAGGCAAAATAACCGTATCGGACAAGGAGGAAGTAGCCATCACAAAGGCCAAAATCATTAATTTTACCAATCCCAAAATGCAGGCTACCTTATTATGACCATACCCCATCCGAAGTAGAAAATGATGGACATGGGACTTGTCCGCCTTCATGGGGGAGCATCCTTTCAATATTCGTCTTACAAACACCCTTAAAGTATCAATACAGGAAATAACCATAATTCCCAACCCCGCAGTTATGGGGTTTTGAAATTTCATAGGATGCCCCTGCAACAATTTGACGCCATTGGCTTCCACAAAAATCACACTAAAAACAGCCAAAACAAAACCTATAGTGAGGGAACCTGTATCCCCCATAAATATTTTAGCAGGATGCCAGTTAAAAATCAAAAAGGCCGAAATTCCTCCTATCATTGCTAAAGATATAAGGGCATAGGTAGTGAATCCTGTCACCCAAAACCACCCCCCTAAAAACACAAATGACAGGACACTTAAGGTGCCTGCCAATCCATCTAACCCATCTATGAGGTTAAAGGCATTGGTAAGCCCGGTAATGGCAAAAATGGTCAGTGCATAACTGAACCATAACGGCAATTCTTCAACCCCCATAAATCCGTACATGCTGCTGATCCTGATATCCCCCAAAACCACCACAACAAATATGGCAACCAATTGACCAATTAACTTTTGCATTGCCTTCAAAACCACAAGATCATCCCTTAATCCCAAGAAAAACATGATCCCTAATCCTAACATAAAAAACCTGGCTTCGTACCATTGTTCCGCATTCAGCATGCTTACTAAAGCCACTAATAAGGCCAAAACAATACCTATCCCTCCCATGGATGGAATGGCTTCCTGATGGATTTTTCTTCCTCCGGGCTGGTCCAAAAGTTCTTTTTCCTTAATTATCCTGATAATTAGAGGCATAACAAATAAGCCTATAAAAAATGAAATAAGTACAATATAAATAGATTCCATGTTAAAAATAGAGTAACAATTTCACATATAATTTTAAAACAAAAAATAATATTCAAGTATAGTGCCAGAACTTTAAATACTTTCCTCAACGTTCTTCCCCTTATTTCTTTCCGGACAAAATACTTTTTGATGTAGAGATCAATCCACATTGCATCCCAAAGTAGACACAGCTCTTTTTTATTTTAAAAAAATCCATAAACCCACAGATTTTTCTTTTTAAAGGTAAAAGATCTATTGATCCCAAAAAATAACCCAAATGGGGGATATTTTCATTAACCTTCCGAATCACAACCTTTCCCCAAAGTTTCCAACACAATAATTTTATACTTGACCAACTCTCTATTCAATTTATCAACCCAAATGCTAACTATTTTCGTTAAATAATCTTATATTAATAAATTAGTCTTTCACCCGTCATATTGGAACAAAACACACTAGTGATGGGTTTATTTAATTAGCTTAAACCCAAAAACATGAAAAATATTTCTAAGATAAAATGGCCTATTTCCCTCTTGGTATTAATCATGGTTTTTACCCTCTCCTGCAAAGACAATGAGGAGCCAAATAATAACACCAACAATAATAACAACACGGGGAACAACAATGAAAATCCAAATAGTGAAATCAATCAGTGGATATATGGGATTATGGATTTTTGGTATTATTGGACCGACAACATGAACCCTCCTTTATCGGCAACTGAAGATCCCGTAGATTTTTTTAATGAGTTATTGGTTCAAGAAGACCGGTTTTCTGCCATATACCCAGATTACGATGAATTGATCAATTCCCTGGAGGGAGTGAGCAAAGAAGCCGGTTATGAATTTGGACTTTATAGGGCAAGTTCTACTAATAATAATGTGATTGCCGAAGTATTTTATATCAAAAAAGGAAGCCCCGCTGAAAGCAAAGACATTAAGCGGGGGGACATCATCACCCATGTAAATGGTACCGTCATGACCTTGGCAAATTATCGGACCTTGCTCAAGGAAATGGAAGAGCCGCATACCCTTACTACTCATAGGTATGATGAGGACGAACGCAGTTATGTCCAATTGCCAGAAGATATTAGTTTAACAACTACCATTTTGTCCGAAGACCCCATTTTCATGGACTCTGTATATAATATTGAAGGGCATAAAATCGGATATTTAGTGTATCACTTCTTCACCCCTGGAGATGATGTTGAGCCCTCAGACAATAACCAAAACGCTTATGGGGTCTATGATCAGGAAATGGATGAAAAATTTGCTCAATTTAAAGCAGAAGGGGTACAGGACCTGATTATTGATCTCCGCTACAATGGGGGGGGGTTTGTGAGCAGTGCCATCAACTTGGCCAGCTTAATTGGCTTAGGAGTTACCGATAATGACATTTTTTTCCAAACCCGATACAACAATACCATCCAAGCAGAATACATAAGACAATTTGGGGAAGACGAACTCTCCAAAGAGTTTGTCACTAAAACTGAAAATCTTGGAGGACAACTCAATAATAGCAGGGTATATTTTTTAACATCAGACCGAACGGCATCGGCTAGTGAACTGGTGATCAACGGACTAAAGCCTTATATGGATATTAAAATTGTTGGGGATACCACATATGGAAAAAATGTGGGGTCCATAGCCCTTGAGGACGAAGAAAATGAAGACAACCCTTACGGCCTTTTACCAGTTGTTTCCCAAAGCTTTAACAGTTTGGATCAATCCGATTATAGTAACGGTTTTGTCCCAGATGTTTTAGCCCGGGAATTTGAAGAGCGTTTAATGCCATTTGGTGACACCCAAGAATTATTGCTAAGAAAAGCCATAGCGTATATTACAGGTATCCCTGACAACGCCCGGGTAGAAAAACTTGACCGTAAGGATGTTGGGGCAAGTATAGAACACAAGCCCAGGTTTGGAACAATGGTCGATAACCAGTTTAAGTTAAAGTTGGAATAAATTACCCCAAATAATTAATATAAAGCCCTGTCTGATTTTGTAATGATTCATTTCGGCAGGGCTTTTCTTTTGTTTGTCAGGTTAAGTGCATCTCTTAAAAAACTTCTCCTCCAGACCAATGAACATAAATCCATCCGGTTACTCTGGAACTCCCCTGTCCAAAAAATTGGGCATTAAACCTGGGTTTAATATTAAAATCATTAATCCTCCCACCAATTATTTTGAATTGCTTGATCCGCTCCCAGAACCTCTATTCTTTTCTAATACAGAAGATTCTCCAAAAGATTTCATCCACTTTTTTACTTCTCAAGTAAATGACCTAGTTAGTTTATTACCTCAATTGAAAGAAGACATTAAACCCAATGGGATGATCTGGGTAAGTTGGCCAAAAAAATCTTCAAAAATCCCTTCTGAAATCAATGAAAATTTGATTCGTCAAAATGCTTTGAATACTGGATTGGTAGATATTAAAGTATGTGCTGTGGATGAAATTTGGTCTGGACTGAAGCTAGTCATCCCTTTAAAGGACAGAAAATAAAAAAAGTTGCCTAGGTATGCCCTGGCAACTTTTAATCCTTTTAAAGGAAAATATTAATTCAACTCTTTCAAATTGTCTTGTACTATTTCAAAGTCAGGCGAATTGGCCAATGCTGCTTCAAAAGCAGTTCTGGCTTCAGTATTACTTCCCTGCTCCTTATAGATCATGCCTTTCAAGTTTAAAGCTGCGGCTTTCATGCTAACTTCTTGGGAGGAATTGTCCTTTTTGGGGAAGCTTAACATCTGTTCTTCAGATTTTGAATTCTTGATCAACATGTTGACTGAATTCAACGCCTCATCATATTTTTTCAGCGAGTACTGAAGGTATGAAGTTTTATACAAACTGAACAAATCCCCAGAAAGCAAATGCAGGGACTCGAAATGTGGTAATGCCCTGTCCAATGCCCCTAGTTGTTCCAGTGAATAGGCGGCAACCTTTAATGCAGGGATACTTTTATCATTTTTTTTAAGCACATCCATGGCCACTAAAGCTGCACTGCTGAATTGCTCCAAATCAAAATATAAAGAGGCCAAAAGCTCTGGGTATCTCAAGTTTTCAGGATTCCTATCCATCAACTCATACAGTTTACTTTTTGCCACCATGGGATCATTAAATCTCATGGCCCTTTGGTAGATCCTTTGGTCTGCCTGATTCTTTTGATTTCCACTGCTGTCTATTCTAGTAGGTGCCTGAATGGTTTCTTGCCCCATAACAACTCCACTTACAAAAAACAGAACAATTGCTAATCCTTTTAATTTACTCATATTATTTTGGTGCTTATTATTAATCTTTTTTGGTAATGCCTTTTTCAGCAGCAATTTTATACATTAACTCTATTGCTTGTTCTTTATTGTTCTCAATTTTGCCCTCCAATATAGCTTCTTTTATTTCTTCTTTCAGCTCACCCACCATTTTTGAAGGTGGAATCCCAAACTCCTCCATAATCTCCTCTCCAGAAACAGGGGGTTGAAAATTCCGGATATGGTCTTTTTCCTCCACTTCCTGGATTTTATCCTCCACCTTATCAAAGTTGGCCAGAAACCTTTTCACCTTATTGGGATTCTTGGAAGTCACATCTGCCCGGCACAGTTTCATCAGGTCTTCAATATCATCCCCGGCTTCATAAAGCAACCTTCTTATGGCAGAGTCCGTCACCTTTTCATTGACAAGCGCAATTGGACGCAGATGCAATCTTACTAATTTCTGCACATATTTCATGCGCTCATCCATAGGTAATTTTAACCTGCGGAAAATCTTCGGAGTCATCCTTGCCCCTTTATCCTCATGGCCATGAAAAGTCCAACCTGCTTTGGCATTAAACCTCTTGGTGGCTGGTTTGGCAATATCATGCATGATAGCTGCCCACCTCAACCACAGGCTTTTTGTCGTTGGAACAATATTGTCCAAAACTTGAAGTGTATGGTAAAAATTGTCCTTATGGGACTTATCCCCCACCGAATCTACTCCCTGAAGGGCCACCATTTCTGGGAAAAACTGATGCAAAAGTTTACTAACAAACAAAAGTTTAAACCCATAACTTGGCTGTTCAGCCATCACTATTTTATTGATTTCATCAATTATCCTTTCCCCGGAAATAATTTTCAGTCTTTCCGCATAGTCGGTCAGCCCCTCAAAAGTCTCAGGTTCTATATCAAATTTCAACTGGGTGGCAAACCGAACTGCCCTCAACATTCTTAATGGATCATCTGAAAATGTCACTCCCGGATCCAAGGGTGTTCGGATAATTTTCCTTTTGAGGTCCTTCACACCATCAAAAGGATCCACCAATTCTCCATAGGATTCCTTATTGATCGAAATTGCCATGGCATTGATGGTAAAATCCCTTCTTTCCTGGTCCTCTTTCAAAGTTCCATCCTCCACAATTGGCTTTCTGGAATCCTGGCGGTAAGATTCCTTTCTTGCCCCAACAAACTCCAACTCCCAATCCTCCAACTTGATCATGGCAGTTCCGAAATTTTTAAAAACGGAAAGCGGTACTTGTTGATCAAAAGAGGCTGCTACTTTTTTGGCCAATTTGATTCCACTACCCACACAAACAAAATCAATATCTTTGCTAGGCCTCTTCAACAAGAGATCACGAACAAATCCACCAACCACATAGGCCTCCAGCCCCAACTCATCAGCACAGGCTCCAACTTTTCGAATGACCTCAAACTGATCCAGTTTATTTTCTAAATTCATCAACCACCAATTTTCACTTGCCCATCCGGACCTAAAAACAATCTTTTTACGTTTCCTTGATACAATGGGAAATTCTCCTTTACAACTTCCACCTCTCCTTCAGCCTGTTTAACTTCCTGAAACAGTATTGGCCTTCCAACCCCAAAAATCACCTGATGCCAAAAGCCCCGCTTTATAAGGCTAAATTTCACCTCATCTCCTGATTTTGGTTTGTTCACCAGAAGTGGACTGGCCTTAGTGGTATAAACTGTGGGTTTGGTGGCATATTCTACAATATCCAACGCAACTTCTGAATATTGCCCGGCTACGGACCTAATCTGAAATAAGTCAGCGAGGAGGAAAATAGCATTTTCCTGATCTTTTCCCGGATGGAACTCCTCTGGCATGATCAAGTTTACCAGTCTTCCCCCACCCTCCTGAAGGGTAACCCTGCCTTTTTCTTTTAAGGCTTTCACTATGGTACTTGCTTCCATTTTTATTATTTGATTGGAGTTCAAAATTAAAACAGATTATTGAGTAGGCCGTATTTTTTTAACAATTAGTGGAAAAATACAAGTTCAAATTTCAAAGGTTGCTTTTTTTCGCCTCATTTTATACAAAACACAAATTAATTAACTACCTTTGCCCTTCATTTGGAAAAGAACTAAAACTTGAATAGATATGGCAGTTACTACACTAAAAAGAAAAGCAAGAAGAAATAGACAAAGGCAAAATACCAGAGTAATCAAAATCAAGCAATTGAATGCTAAGCCTGTGATCAAAAACGTAGACGTTGAAAAAATCAAGGAAGAGTTCAAAAAGTAATTTGTCTGAAAAAAAGATAAAATTCATAAGGCCTTGACATCAAATCAAGGTCTTTTTTTTGTACCCTTTTCAAAAAAAATTCAAAATTGCCGGCTATCAATAATCAAATTCATCAAGCCGGAAAAAATTTCCTTTGGGAAAGCTGTTTTAGGTAATTATTGACCAGAACCACTTAAAGCCAAAATCAAGGGATTTCCTTGAGGCTTATTATTTCCTCCAAATTTTCAGGGCATACCCCTGAATTAAAAACAAAATTTTAATCCAATCTCAGGGGGCCAAGTCAATAATTTTGCCTAATTTTGAGCCCCATAGGAATTCAAACAAAACATTATAACATTCTTATGGCGTCACCCACCAAATATATCTTTATTACAGGGGGAGTTACTTCTTCATTAGGAAAAGGAATCATTGCAGCCTCTTTGGCCAAACTTTTACAGTCCAGAGGTTTTAAAGTCACCATCCAGAAATTTGACCCTTACCTCAACATTGATCCGGGAACATTGAATCCCTACGAACACGGGGAATGTTATGTCACTGAAGATGGAGCAGAGACAGACTTGGACCTGGGACATTATGAGCGTTTTTTGAACACCACTACTTCCCAAGACAATAATGTAACCACCGGAAGGATTTACAATAACGTCATCACCAAAGAACGTAAAGGTGATTTTCTGGGGAAAACCGTCCAAGTAATCCCTCATATTACCGATGAAATCAAAAACAGTTTTTATAGGCTGGGAGAAGAGGGCAATTATGATGTAGTGATCACCGAAATTGGGGGTTGCGTGGGTGATATCGAATCACTACCCTTTATTGAGGCTGTTAGACAGGCCAGATGGGACTTGGGCCCCAACAACTTCCTGGTGGTTCACCTGACCTTGATCCCCTATCTTTCTGCTGCCAAAGAACTCAAAACCAAACCCACCCAGCACTCTGTAAAACAATTGCTGGAAGCTGGTATCCAACCTGACATTTTGGTGTGCCGCTCAGAACATCACCTTCCCCTTGACGTCAAAAAGAAACTTGCCTTATTCTGTAATGTTCAGCTCAACTGTGTAATTGAGGCTATGGATGCGGAAACCATCTACGATGTTCCACTCCATATGAAAAAGGAAAAATTGGATGAAAGGGTAATGACCAAACTAAAACTTCCTTCCAAATCTGACACCAAACTGGAAAACTGGAAGGAGTTTTTGGGCAAATTAAAAAACCCTACCCAAGAGGTAAACATCGGATTGGTAGGAAAATATGTAACCCTTCCTGATGCTTATAAATCCATCATTGAATCCTTTATCCATGCAGGTGCTGCCTGTGAAACCAAGGTCAACTTAAGCTTGATTTCTTCCGAGGAGATCAAAAAAGATAATGTTTCCAAAAAATTAGCTGAACTAGACGGGATTTTGGTTGCCCCTGGTTTTGGCGAAAGAGGGCTTGATGGAAAGTTGGAAACAGTTAATTTTGCAAGAACCAATAACATCCCTTTCTTTGGGATCTGCTTGGGCATGCAAACAGCTGTTATTGAATTTGCCAACAATGCCCTTGGATTGACCGGTGCCAGTTCCACTGAAATGAACCCAGATACCCCACACCCTGTTATTGCCCTGATGCAAGAACAAAAAGATGTGGAACAAATGGGAGGCAC
The DNA here is from genome assembly GCF_030409905.1 of Echinicola jeungdonensis. Lineage (NCBI taxonomy): Bacteria > Pseudomonadati > Bacteroidota > Cytophagia > Cytophagales > Cyclobacteriaceae > Echinicola > Echinicola jeungdonensis. The sequence continues at coordinate 3,015,946 of NZ_JAUFQT010000001.1, read as the reverse complement.
CATGAGACTTGGATCCTATCCATGTGACCTTAAAAAAGGAACAAAAGCAAGTGCAGCTTATGGTAAAGCCAAAATCCATGAAAGACACCGGCACCGCTATGAATTCAACAATGATTACCTCAAGCAATATGAGGAAAATGGTATGATTGCTACCGGAATTAACCCGGAATCGGGTCTGGTGGAAATCATTGAAATAAAAGACCATCCATGGTTTGTGGGCACCCAGTTCCATCCGGAATATAAGAGTACCGTCCTTACCCCTCATCCCTTATTTGTGAGGTTTATCAAGGCAACCTTGGACAACAAAAAGAAAAACAATAATTAAACATTGAAGGTACTTTCCCTTCACCGGGGTTGAAGTACAATAATCCTATACAATTATGGACAGAAATCAAGCGACAGGTCTTATACTTTTCGCAGCCGTGCTCCTGGTTTACTCTTTCTTTTTTGCCAGTAACCCAGAGCCTGAAAAAGTTCAACCAGGTGCCCCTGAAACTACCCAGGAAGCCCACACTACCGAAAAAGAACAGGAAGCTGTTTCTTCTCCAGAGCCAACACAAGAAGCTGATAGCCTGGTAAATGCCAGAAACAAGGCTAAATATGGGGACTTTGCCCCATTGGTCACTGGAACGGAGGAAAAAGTGGCACTGGAAAATGGTTTGGTGAAAATCATATTCTCTACCAAAGGAGGGGAAATTAAGCTTGTTGAACTTAAGGGTTTTAATACCTGGGCCAATGAGCCTTTAATCCTGATGGATGAAAAAAGTGCTTCCTTTGACTATCAAATCCAAACCAATAAGGGCCCACTAAGCTTAAACCAGTTTTACTTTGAAGCCTCTTCCCAGGAAATCACCTTGGAAGAAAAAACTGCCCAGCAGATAACATTTTCTGCCCGTACAGCTCAGGGTGAAATCAGCCGGACTTATACCCTTCCAGCGGGTAGTTATGTAATGAGCCATGATATCTCCACCCAGGGAATTGGCGCGAACCTTACAGATCAACAAATTACCATTCACTGGAAGGATCAACTTAAAAAGCAGGAAGGTGACATTGATGAGTCCAGAAGGAAAACTTATGTCAATTATTATACCCAGGAGGGAGATTATGATTACTTAAGCGCTTCCTCAGATGAAGATGCCGAAGAAGTAAGCGCACCTGTAAAGTGGGTGGCTTTCAAACAACGGTTTTTCACCTCTGGTATTATAGCCAAAGATCAATTTTCAAAAGCGGATTTGGAACAGGAGATTCCCCAGGACACCATGTCGGTTAAGAACATGTCCGCTACCCTGTCTCTTCCAATCAATAATGATCTTGCCAACAACAGCTATTACTTTGGTCCCAACAACTACAAAATTCTCAAAAAGGTAACCCCTGAATTTGAGAAAAATGTGGACATGGGCTACTTCTTTGTAAGTTGGGTCAACAAATACATTATTGTTAACCTTTTCCATTATTTGGAAAAAGTGTTCACCAATTATGGTGTCATCATTATCCTGATAGTATTGATCATCAAATTGTTTTTGTTCCCGTTGACCTACAAATCCTATGTGGGTATGGCCAAGATGCGGGTGATAAAACCGGAAATTGATGAACTGAAAGAAAAATACAGTGATGACCCCACTAAAATGCAACAGGAGCAGATGAAACTCTTCAGCCAATTGGGGGTAAGTCCATTGAGCGGGTGTTTGCCCATGTTGTTTCAAATGCCTTTTCTTTTTGCCATGTTCTTCTTTTTCCCCAATTCCATAGAATTGAGGCAGGAATCTTTCCTTTGGGCACATGACCTGTCCACCTATGATTCTATCATCAATTTGCCCTTCAGCATTCCTTTTTATGGTAGCCATGTCAGCCTATTTACTTTGTTGATGACGGTTTCCCAAATTACCTATACCAAATTCAACAACCAATTGACAGCTGCTCAGGGCCCCATGAAGAACATTGGTTATATTATGCCTGTAACTTTCATGTTTGTATTGAATTCTTATCCGGCAGCATTGAGTTTCTACTATTTTGTTTCAAACATGGTTACTTTCGGCCAGCAAGCTTTGATCAAGCAATTTGTGGATGACAGCAAAATCCGTCAAAAAATTGAAGCAAACAAAAAGAAAAATGCCAATAAGAAGAAATCAAAATTCCAGTCAAGACTGGAGGAAGCCATGAAGGTAGCCGAGGAAAGCAAAAAGAAAAAATAAATTATTCCACACTAAAAAGGGGCTTTCAATTGAAAGCCCCTTTTTTGATAACATTTGTTAAAATTTAATAACTATTCAAAATTCCGAATTGATTATATACAATTAAAAATCAAAGTTTTATCAAGTATCCACAATTGGATGTGGAAAAGAAACTGTTTCATGTAACAATTAAACTTATATCTTTGTGAAACGTGTAATTAGCATTTTGATAATAGCCCATTGACAAAACCAGAAAGCGGATTGAACTAATGTCCAGCTTGGGTTGACCAACAGATTAATTTAGGTGGATCAATCCTATTGCATTTTTTTTGAAATGCAAAAAAGCTGTCAATGACACTGGTTTAGAAATGATTATGCTTATTATTGGATTTTAAACCACCATTGGACTTCAAATAATGGGAAAAATAGTAGCAATAGCCAACCAGAAAGGCGGCGTGGGAAAAACGACCACAGCCATGAACTTAGCGGCCAGTTTGGCCATCCTGGAGTTTAAAACGCTGGTCATCGATGCAGACCCTCAAGCCAACACCACCTCAGGACTTGGACAGGATCCAAAGGAGATCGATAACAGTATTTATGAGTGTATGGTAGATGGTGTTGAAATTTCTTCTATTATTCGCCATACAGAAATCGAAAACCTGGATTTAGTTCCCTCCCATATCGACCTTGTCGGTGCGGAAGTGGAAATGATCAACCTGGAAAACAGGGAGGAAAAGATGCGTTCAGTGGTATCCAAGATCAAGGACGATTATGATTTTGTTATCATTGACTGTTCTCCATCCTTGGGCCTGATCACCATCAATGCCTTAACGGCAGCCAATTCGGTCATTATTCCGGTTCAGTGTGAATATTTCGCTCTGGAAGGACTGGGGAAATTACTCAACACCATCAAAATTATCCAAACCCGGCTTAATATCGACCTGGAAATCGAAGGCATCCTTTTGACCATGTATGATGTCAGGTTAAGGCTTTCCAATCAGGTAGTTGATGAAGTCAAAATGCATTTTAAAAACATGGTATTCAATACCATCATACCTAGGAACGTTAGACTAGGAGAATCGCCAAGTTTTGGCCTTCCGGTCATTGCTTTTGATGCGGAAGGAAAAGGAGCGGTGGCCTACCTTAACCTGGCCAATGAAATAGCGGAGCGGAACGGCTTGGTAAAAGTAAATTAATATTACAATGAATTATGGCTGATAATCAAAAACCCACAAAAAGGAAAAATGCACTGGGAAGGGGATTGGGTGCTTTGTTACAGGATTCTCCACAGCAAAGGTCAAGACCAGAGGAAGAACAGGATCAAAATCCCGTTGCAGGGATTAATGAGGTGCCTTTATCTGAAATACAGGTCAACCCCTATCAGCCTAGGACCCATTTTGACAAGGAAGCTTTACAGGAATTAGCAGATTCCATTCAGGTCCAAGGAATCATACAACCTATCACCGTACGAAAACTCAGCAATCAGGAATATCAATTGATTTCCGGTGAACGAAGGTTCCAAGCCTCCAAACTGGCTGGGCTGGAATTTATTCCTGCCTATGTCCGGACGGCCAATGACCAGCAAATGCTGGAAATGGCCCTGATTGAAAATATTCAAAGGGAAAATCTTAATGCCCTTGAAATTGCCCACTCCTACCAAAGATTATTGGCTGAATGCGAACTAAAACAGGAACAACTGGGAGAAAGGGTCGGAAAAAACAGGACTACGGTTAATAATTACCTCAGATTGCTTAAACTTCCCCCTGATATCCAAGCAGGTATCCGGGACAAAAAAATCTCCATGGGACATGCAAGGGCTCTGATCAATATTGAGAATGTGGACAAGCAATTGGCCATATACAAAAAAACCCTGGAAGAAGAGCTATCTGTAAGGAAGGTAGAAGCACTAGTAAAAGCCCTTTACAGTGAACCCGAAGAGCCTACAGAAAAAAGCCCAGCATCAGAAATGGATCCGGTTAAAAAGTATGAACTGAGTAAAATACAACAGCGATTGGCCTCCCATTTTGGATCCAGGGTGAATTTAAAAATGGACCATAAGGATAAAGGTGAAATCAAAATCCCATTCAGGTCTGCAGATGATTTGAACAGGATATTGGAAATTCTAGAAATTATCTAAAGTGACTTATAAACCACTTAAATGTTTGGTTAAAGAAATAAAAATGGCAATAGTTTATTTTAGCAAAACTATTGCTGTTTTTGTTTTATTACTCCTTTTGCATCATGGGGTTTCGGGGCAGGAAATCATTGATTTGGACACGGCAGCCCAGGAATCGGAAATTATCCTGAATAAAAATCCCAAAAACCCCAGAACAGCAGTAATTCTTTCTGCCATTTTACCCGGAGCTGGCCAGATATATAATGAAAAGCCCTGGAAAGTCCCTTTGCTTTATGGAGGCATCGCAACCAACCTCTATTTTCTGGATTTCAATAACAGAAGGTATCAGCTATTTAAGCGGGCATTGGAGGTTTTTAGAGAAGACGATCCCAACGTTCCCAATATGTTTCCCTACCTCAATGAAGCAGGGCTGATCAGGAATGTGGATTATTGGCGAAGAAACCGGGATGGAGTTTACCTTTTATTTGGAGCCATATATGTTTTGAACATTATTGATGCCTTGGTAGACGCACATCTGTCAGGCTTTGATGTTTCAGATGATTTGACCATGAATATTGAACCTGCTCTTGAAACCATGTCGGCAAGAGGAAAAACGATAGGATTATCTTTTAAATTAAAATTTTAACATTTTCATGAACATACTGATTTTAGGATATGGCAAAATGGGCAAAATCATTGCCGAAATTGCAGAAGAAAGAGGCCATACCATTGCAGGAAAAATAGACATCAGCAACGTAAACCAACTTGAAAAATTGGATACTGACAAGATTGATGTAGCCATTGAGTTTAGTCAACCCGAGGCTGCCTTTGACAATCTTTCTTGGGCAATTAACCATCAAATTCCCGTGGTTTGCGGCACCACTGGTTGGTTAGATAAAAAACCATTGATCGAGGAATTGACAAAATCCAAAAACGGGGCATTTTTCTATGCTTCCAATTACAGCATTGGTGTAAATATGTTTTTTAAGGTTAATCAGTTTTTGGCCAAAATGATGAATGACCAACCTGATTATGAAGCAAGCATGGAGGAAATACATCATACTGAGAAAAAAGATGCCCCAAGTGGAACAGCTATTACCTTGGCAGAAGGAATTATCAATGAGCTTGACCGAGTAAAACAATGGAGCTTGAAAGAAGAAAGCGAAGGGAAAGAACAAAATGTAACAATTACTGCCAAGCGGGTGGATCCAGCACCAGGCACCCACATTGTCAATTATCATTCTGAAATTGATGACATTGAAATCAAACATACTGCACACAGCAGAAAAGGTTTTGCCTTGGGCGCAGTGCTTGTAGCAGAATGGATCAAGGACAAAAAAGGTGTATTGTCCATGGATGATTTTTTAACCTTTTAAGTCTTAATTGCGAAAATGAGAAAAGATAAAAAGAAAAAGGGACCGGTCCGGGAGTGGTTAGACGCCCTGGTCTTTGCCGTTATTGCAGCCAGTTTGATCCGCTGGTTGTTTTTGGAGCCATTTACCATTCCAACCGCTTCCATGGAAAAGTCACTGTTGGTGGGGGATTTTTTGTTTGTAAGCAAAATGCACTATGGCACTCGTACACCAAAAACCCTGTTGCAAGTTCCTTTGACCCATCAGAAAATTTGGGGTACGGATATCCCCTCCTATTCGGATGCCATCGAGCTTCCTTATTTTAGGCTCCCTGGATTTGGTGATGTTGAAAGAAATGATGTGGTGGTTTTTAACTATCCTGATGAATTTGAACATCCCGTGGACCTGAAAACCAATTACATTAAAAGAGCGGTTGGACTTCCCGGGGATGTAATTTCCATTGAAAACACCCAGTTGATGATCAATGGTAAATCAGCAGAAAACCCGGAAAATATGCAGTTTTCCTATGATGTAATCCCCAACAGAATGTTAAATGCAGACTTCTTTGAAGGCTATGATATCAACCCAGACTCCTTCCATCCCTATAATGGAATGTATGTAGTCTTTACCACTCCGGAGATTGCCCAGCGACTGGCCAAGTCACCAGTCATCAAAGAAGTAAATATCAGGGCATATAACAAGGGAAAGGGAGATCCAGATATTCATCCTGATGGTGCTTATTATGGATGGAACCGGGATAATTTTGGGCCGTTAGAAATCCCTGCAGAAGGTTGGACCATAGATTTGACAGAGGACAATGTCAGAAGGTATGCCTTTACTATCAAAAATTATGAAGGCCATGATGATATCCGGATTGAAGCCAATCAGGTATTTATCAATGGAAAAAAACAAGACACCTATACCTTCCAGCAGAACTATTATTTCATGATGGGAGACAACCGCCATGATTCATTGGATTCCCGTTTTTGGGGATTTGTCCCAGAAGACCATATTGTTGGAAAAGCATGGTTCTTATGGCTATCCCTAGACAAACACAAAAGTATGTTTAGCAAAATAAGGTGGGACCGTTTTTTCCAAAGTATACATTAAGCAATAAAAAGAGGTAGGGCATTCCTACCTCTTTTTTTATTTTATTGAATTCAATTTCAAGCTTACCAGCCAACCAAATATCTCATCACCATCCTCTATTCACCATTTAATCTCGTCCATCCCTTTATCCTTCAAATAAGCATTGGCCTTGCTAAAATGGCCACAGCCCAAAAATCCCCGGTGAGCAGACAATGGACTTGGATGGGGGGCATGTAATTTCAAATGTTTTTTGTCAGAGATAAATGCCGCTTTTTTACGAGCATAAGCACCCCAAAGTAAAAATACCAAACCTTCTTTTTCTTCGGCCAATTTATGAATCACCGCATCAGTAAATTCCTCCCAACCTTTTCGCTGGTGGGATCCTGCTTTCCTTGCCTCAACGGTCAGGGTGGCATTCAGCAATAATACCCCTTGGTCTGCCCAACGTTCCAAATTCCCATTCGGAGGAACTTCCGCTCCAACATCCTGCTTTAGCTCCTTAAAAATATTAAGTAAGGAAGGTGGAAATGGCACCCCTTCCGGTACAGAAAAAGATAAACCATGGGCTTGGCCTGGTCCATGATAAGGATCCTGACCAAGGATAACCACTTTTACTTTATTAAAAGGACAATGCTCAAAAGCATTAAAAATATCGTTTCCTTTGGGATAAATGGTTTTGTTTTGGTACTCAGATTTCACAAATTGGATCAGGGATTTAAAATAAGGTTTTTCAAATTCCCCATTTAGCTTATCCTTCCAACTTTGCTCTATTTTAACGTTCATTTAGTTTTTTCACTTGAGAATTCATAAGAAACCCTTAATTTCGGACAAATATCCATTTACTCAAAAATTTTAATGGTTACGGCAATCACTCAAGGTATCAAGGTCAGCGTAGAGGCCACTTATCAAGGGAAATATTCTAGCCCTCATCAGCATCATTTTGTTTTTACTTACCAAATAACCATTGAAAACAATAGCGCCTTCACCACTCAACTTTTGAGGAGGAAATGGGAAATTTCTGATGCTGGAATGGACACCAAAATTGTAGAGGGTGACGGTGTGATCGGCCAACAACCCATATTAGAACCTGGCCAATCCCATACCTATGTTTCTGGGTGTAATTTGCATTCCGGACTCGGAAAAATGAAGGGAAGCTATATTTTGGAAAAATTACAAAATGGTCAGCTTATTGAGGTTATCATTCCTGAATTCCAATTAATTGCAGACTTATTTGACAACTAATTGTGCAAAATCAACTTTTCTCTTTTCTTTCCTATTTAAAATACTTTTTAAAAAAAGAAGACCACCACTCGTTGCAATCCCCATTTGCTTATCAAATGTATCAGGGACTTAGGAAGTATCAGAAAAACCACCAAAAAAGTTTTCCAGAATTGGAAGCTAAAAAAATTAAATTGCTTCAAGATCAACGCAGCATTCCCATTAAAGATTTTGGTGCCGGTTCCAGGGCCTTAAAAAAAGAAAAACACAGAAAGATAGCAGCCATCACCCGTCATAGCAGCAGCCCAACCAAGTTTTCCCTCTTGTATCAATTTTTTTGCGGTAAAACACCTGCCCAAACTGTCCTGGAGCTAGGAACATGCGTTGGGATCAATACCTGCTATTTAGCAAAAGTCACCAAAGGTACTTTATTTACCTTTGAAGGGGCTGAAGCTTTGGGGGATTTGGCAGAGAGCATCTTTGAAGAAAGATTTCCTATTCAATTAGTAAGAGGAAATATAGATCAAACTCTTCCCTACTTTTTGAAAAAAAAACCAAAGTTGGATTTTGTACTGATGGATGCTCACCATACTTATAAGGCTACTATTGCATATTTTGACCAAATCCTCCCCTTCTTGCACGAGGATAGCATTGTAGCCATTGGAGATATTCATTGGTCGCAAGGAATGGAAAAGGCTTGGGAGGAAATCAAAACATATCCAGGACTGACTGTCAGCATGGATTTTTTTGAATGTGGTATTTTATTTTTCAAGAAAGGAGTTCCAAAAAACAATTATATCCTTCATTTTTAATGGATTATCATAAAATAATCTGAATTTGTTTAAAAAAAGACGGAATTGGGTATTCCAATGCAATGTCCTATGGGGCCTTATTTGGCTGGCTTCTCCAAGATAATAAATAATTCTTTACCTTGTCTGGGGGGAATAGAGTTATAACAAGGTTCTATGGTATGGATTTTAAACAGGGGCTTAAAATAACTCAAATATTCTTCTTTAGTTCCTCCAAATGGAGGTAAATCTACCCCAAATTCCCCCTCGAATAGCACCCCAACCAGTTTTCCGGAAGGTTTTAGCAATTCGAACATTTTTTGAGCATACTCTTTTCTTTTTCCGGGTTCGAGTGCACAAAAAAATGTTTGTTCCAAAATTAGATCGTATTAGCCCTTATGTTGAAAAAAATCCTCCTGATGAACATGATTTTTAGGAAATTCCGGAAAATGATTCAAAAATGCTTTTAAAGGAATTGGTGAAATATCCAAAATATGTACATTTTTAAACCCTATTTCATGAGAATAGGCTACTTCATGCCCATTCCCCGCCCCAGGAATTAAAATATTCACTTTCTTGTTGGGAATTTGGTCTAAATATTGCTTTATGGGAATGGTTATACTTCCTGTGTCCCATTCAGTACGACCCTGCAAGTACCTGGAAGTCCAGAAATTTTCATTAAAATGTGTGTACATTTGAATGGTATCTTTAGATTAAATGAGGCCTAATTAACTTTAAAATATGAGTACTAATATACCCGAAGAAAAAAAATCCAAAAATGAAAGAGGTAAAAATATCCTCATTATTGTTTTGATCCTTTTAGTGATTGTCAGTGGTATTAAGTTGTATTTTGACAATGTAGAAAAATCAAATAAAACCGAGGAAATTCTCATTCTTTCAGAGGAAAACAACAACCTCAACCTAAGGATTGATTCAATGGCTTACCAATTGGACCTCAGGATTCAGGAAATCAAAAAACTGGGAGGAAATGTGGATTCTCTGATCATGCTAAAGGAAGAGTTGATCCAGGAACGTAACACTGATCGTAACCGTTCTGCAGCAGAGATTGCCCAGCTCAACAAAAAAATAGACAGCTTTTCCAATGTCCTGGCCGAAAAAGACCTGGAAATAGTTCGGTTGAAACAAGTCAATGAGCAACTTTTTACCGAAAATCAGGATCTAAAAACTTCCAAGGCAGAAATTGAAGACTCCATCGTACAACTTAACCTCAAACAGGAACAGTTAAAAGAAAAGGTAAATATGGCCCAAAGGCTACATGCAGAAAATATTACCATAGCAGCTGTCAATTCAAGAGGTAGGGAAAGAGAGGGATCTTTTAAAAACCGTCACCTTGAAAAACTTAAAATATCCTTTAACCTTACCGAAAATAAAGTGGCAGACCCCGGAACCAAAGATATTTTTGTTCAGGTGGTAGCTCCCAATAATCAGGTCATCTTTGACATTGCAAAAGGATCAGGAACCTTTAATATTGATGGAAGAGAGGAATTTTTTACTGCTAAGCAGGATATCCTCTTCGATAATTCCAGTCAAAAACTCATTTACCTGTATGAAAAAGGAACCGAATATACAGAAGGGATTTATGAAGTTCGGATTTATGCTGATGGTTTTCAGATCGGCAATAAAGATTTTGAAATCAAATAAATAAGAGAAGTTAAACTTCTCTTATTTATTTGGAGGAGCTTAATAGAAGCAATTGCCTTCTACAAAGCACAGTTTTCTCTTTAGTGAAAAAACCTCTTCCAGGGTGTTTTTTCTTTATATCCTCGCCTATCCCTTTGGATTAAAAAGAATAAACCTCTATTTTTGCGATCTATTAAAACAATTATATCTAAACGATTATTAACATGTTCCAAAAAAATTACGAAACGGTATTCATTTTAACTCCCGTTTTGTCTGATGTTCAGATGAAGGATACCGTTGACAAGTTCATTAGCTTGTTAAAGGAAGAGGGAGCAGATGTTATCAACGTGGAAAACTGGGGGCTTAAAAAATTAGCCTACCCAATCGACAAAAAAACCACAGGTTTTTACATTTTGATTGAGTTCAAGAGCGAGCCCACTTTGATCAAGAAATTCGAGGTTGAGCTTAGAAGAGACGAAAAAGTAATGCGTTTCTTGACCACAGCTTTGGATAAGCATGCCATTGCTTATGCCGAAAGAAGAAGAAAAGGAGAATTCAACAAAAAATCTGAAGTAAAAGAGGAGGCTGCAAAATGACACTTAAGAACGAACCAATCAACAGAGAACAAAATAAGAAAAAGTACTGCCGTTTTAAAAAATTAGGCATCAAGTACATTGATTATAAAGACCCTAACTTCTTGTTGAAGTTTGTAAATGAGCAAGGTAAAATCCTTCCAAGAAGGCTAACCGGAAACTCTGCTAAATTTCAAAGAAAAGTAGCCAATGCCATTAAAAAGGCAAGACATTTGGCCTTGTTACCTTATGTGACTGACGGGTTGAAATAATCCGTTCCTGTTCTATTCAAATACTTTAAAATCATACAACAATGGAAGTTATTTTAAAAACAGACATAAAAGGACTTGGCTACAAAAATGACATGGTAACTGTAAAACCAGGTCATGGCAGAAATTACCTTATTCCTCAGGGTTATGCCGTTTTAGCCACTGCTTCTAACAAAAGAATCCTAGAAGAAAACATTAAGCAAGCCGCTCACAAAGCTGAAAAAATTAAAACTAAAGCTAAGGAGCTGGCTGGGAAGATTGAAGGAGTTACACTTGAAATCAAAGCTAAAATCGGTGATTCCGGTAAGATATTTGGTAAAGTGACCACTCTACAAATTTCCGATGCTCTTGCTGAAAAAGGTATTGAGGTGGACAGAAAGAAAATTTCTATCTCAAGCCCTGTTACCGGTGCGGGTGAATACACTGCTGAAGTAGACCTTCACAGAGAGGTGAAAACTGAAGTAAAATTTAGTGTAGTAGCTGAATAATTTCAGCTATTATAAAAATCATAAGAGGAAGGCTATCCATTTTGGATGGCCTTTCCTATTTTTAAGGGAATGAAAAATTAGGCTAAAATTACTGCTTTTTCTAAATCCTCTATCAATTTTTTGGACACCGAACGGCTGTTTTTTTCTTTTACTTGCTTCAACAATACCAGTGCTATATTCCCTTTTTCCAAAAGGCCAGAAGGATTGTTATCATTACGATAACTACCTAGGCACCATTGAAGCTCTGATACTAAATGGTCATTTACTTTTAGTTTTTGAAGTTTTTCAACCACTGACTCTACAGTTTTTTCCAGTTTACTTGTTTGCATGATGGTACGGTTTGAATTGAATAATCGCTATTAACAAATATCCAATAAACATAACTAAAACAAATTATATTATCAATAAAAAAATATGTATGATAATCCATTGATAACAAACTGTTTAATTTAATATAATTTCTGCAACCCTTATATTAAGAAATTCCATATCCCAAGGAATTGGGGGCCAAAATTCGAGTTTGTCATCCAGTTTTATTTTTTTTCCTATAAAACCAACACTTTTGCTTATTTTTATCCTATGCAATTGCAGACCACATTTCCTATATCCCCTATTCTTCCACTAATCAGTTATGATGCACCAATAGTTTCAGTAGGCTCTTGTTTTTCAACTGTAATTGGCCAAAAGCTTCAAAAACACAAATTTGAGGTCCTCAACAATCCATTTGGGACGATTTTCAACCCTATTTCCATTTTTGAACTAATAAAAAAATCCATTCATAGGGAAGCCCTTTCCTCACAATGGTTGATCCAGCAGGAAGATCGTTACTTGCACTATGAACTTCACTCTGATATTACTGCAGACTCGCAGGAAGGTTTTATGAAACTTTTCCAGGAACAACAAAATAAAACAGCCTCTATTTTAGCCCGGGCGTCTCATTTGATCCTTACTTTCGGAACTTCCCATGTTTACCGCATCAAAGCTTCCCAAAAACTGGTTGCCAATTGCCATAAACAGCCCAGTCAACTTTTTGAAAAGGAACTCCTTGAATTGCCACTAATCCTAGAAGCTTTTGAGCAAATAATCCCTTCAATTAAAATAATAAACCCCAGTTTAAATATCATTGTAACGGTAAGCCCGGTCCGGCATATCAAAGATGGAATCCCAGAAAACCAATTGAGCAAGTCCTTGCTCAGAGTTGCCTGTCATCAATTAGAACAAAATTTCCCGAACGTGCATTATTTCCCAAGCTATGAAATAATGATGGATGAGCTCCGGGATTACCGATATTATAAGGAAGATATGATCCATCCGACCGAGCAGGCTGAAAACTATATATGGGAAAAATTTACAGCATGTAGTTTTAGTGAAGAAACACTTCATAAAGTAGATAAAATCGCTAAAATTCAAAAATCCCTGGAACACAAGGCTTTCAACCCCAAAGGAAAATCCCATCGGCAATTCTTGATCAATCTCTTACAAAAAATGGAACAATTTTCTGGTGAGATTGATTTTTCAGTTGAAATCAGGGAGGTCCAAAAACGATTGTTATCTTTTTAATAACTTGGTAATATATTTTCAGGTAAAACCCTAAAATCATGACAGCTCAAGCCAATAAACTAATTCATAGTCAAAGCCCCTATCTCTTACAGCATGCTTACAATCCTGTAGAATGGTATCCTTGGGGCAAAGAAGCCCTGGAAAGAGCCAAAAAAGAAAATAAACCTATCATTGTTTCCATAGGTTACTCTGCTTGTCATTGGTGTCATGTGATGGAACATGAAAGTTTTGAGGATGAAGAGACTGCTCGACTGATGAATGAGCATTTTATCTGCATCAAAATTGACCGGGAAGAACGACCTGACCTGGACAATATATATATGGATGCCGTACAGGCAATGGGTTTAAATGGGGGATGGCCCTTAAATGTTTTTCTAATGCCCAATCAAAAACCATTTTACGGGGGCACTTATTTTCCGAACCCCAATTGGAAAGGTTTGCTTCAAAATATTGCTGAAGCCTATGAAAAACATTATGAAGAGCTGGCAAAGAGTGCAGAAGGTTTTGGAAAAAGCATTCAAAGGTTAGAAAAGGAAAAATATGGATTACAGGAGGATAAGGAGGATCTTTCCAATAAAGACTTGGCCCATGTAGTCCAAAAAATCATTAACCAAACAGACCCAAAATGGGGTGGCATGGACCGCACACCCAAATTCCCCATGCCTTCTATTTGGCATTTTGTATTGGATGTGGCCCAAGCCAAAGATGATCGCAAACTTGTGGAAGAGGTCATTTTCACCCTTAAAAAGATGGGCATGGGTGGGATTTATGATCATCTGGCGGGTGGATTTGCCCGCTATTCTGTAGATGGTGAATGGTTTGCTCCCCATTTTGAAAAAATGCTTTATGACAATGGTCAGTTATTGGCCCTATTCGCCAAAGCTTATCAAATAAGCCAGGACCCATTTTTTGCCGAAAAGGTGGACGAAACCGTCCAGTGGATTGATAAGGAAATGTTGCAGGAAGAAGGCGGATTTTATGCAGCCTTGGATGCTGACAGTGAAGGAGAGGAAGGGAAATTCTATACTTGGAAGGCTTCTGAATTAGAAGAAATTATGGGTATGGATAAAAACTGGTTTTTCCCCCTTTATAATATTTCGGAAAAAGGCAATTGGGAAAACGGGGTAAACATATTATTTCAAACCCAATCCTACCAAAAATTGGCCGAAATGCAGGAAATCCCCCCACATGAATTTACCGAAAAGGTGAAAAATATGAAAAGCCAGCTCTTGGAAAGGCGTAATCAACGCATCCGGCCAGGGTTGGACGATAAAATCATCAGTGGTTGGAATGGTTTGACCATTTCTGGATTGTCCTATGCTCATTGGGCAACTGGTTCAGAAAAAGCCAAAGAACTAGCTCTTGCAAATGGGGCCTTTTTACTTAAAAAAATGGTGCAGGGTGAAGAACTATTTAGGTCTTATAAAAATGGAAAAGCTTATACCTCCGCCTTTTTGGAAGATTACGCTGCAGTGATACAGGCATTCATCCACCTGTACCAACTCAGTTTCGAAACAAAATGGCTTTTAAAAGCCAAGTCATTAACTGAATACACACTAGAGCATTTTTATGATGAAAAAGAAGGATTGTTTTATTTTAACAACCCTGATGCAGAAGTACTTATAGCCAATAAAAAAGAGATTTTTGACAATGTTATCCCTTCATCCAACAGCATGATGGCTAGGAATATTTACCAACTTAGCTTGTACTTTTATGAAGAAAAATACAAGGAACTATCTGCCAATTTAATGGGCTTGATGAAAAAACTCCTGATCCAGGAACCAGGGTTTTTAACCAATTGGGGAAGCCTCTATTTGGAACGATTGGCCCATACTCCAGAAATTGCTATTGTTGGGAAGGGAGCAATAAAAATAGCGGGACAAATATCTAAGGTATTTCCAGGTCAAAAGGCCATTGCAGCATCTGAAAGCCCAAATGGTGATATCCCCCTATTAAAGCATAAAATAGCAGATTCAAATGGAAATGCTTTAATTTACGTTTGCTTTGACGAGACCTGTAAAAAACCTGTTTCAACCATTGAGGAAGCATTATCCCAAATTCCAAACCTTTAATTAACCTTGGAAAATCTTTTTGGAGATACATTTGATTTGGACGGTGAAGAGGCAGAAGTTGCCGTGTTTGCTGATGTTATCCTTCCGGTGCCTATCCCCAAAATGTTCACTTATCGCATACCCCGTTCTCTGGAAAAAGCTATTGGGATAGGTTACCGAGTAATTGTACAATTTGGGAGAAAAAAGGTTCTCACGGGGATCATTGGCAAGGTACACCAAAAGCCCCCCCAAGCTTACGAAGCCAAACCGATTTTGGAAATCCTTGATGAACAGCCTGTGGTCAACCCTCTCCAGATCAAGTTTTGGTCTTGGATGGCAGAATATTATTGCTGCCATATTGGGGAAGTCATGAATGCTGCCCTTCCCTCAGGGCTCAAGCTTAACAGTGAAAGTAAAATTCAACTCAACCCAGAATTTGATCAGCAAACATCTTCTTTCCCCATTGATGAACGGGAACAGGTCATTTTGGATGCTCTTACACAAAAGGATGAATTGGCTTATGAAGATTGTGGAAAGCTCCTTGGGTTAAAATCAGCTCACCGAATCATCAAAAGCCTGGTGCTCAAAGAGGCAATTTTGGTATACGAGCAGGTCAGGGAAAAATATAGTCCTAAGGTTGAAAATTTTATCAGGCTTAAGGAACCTTATGCTTCTTCCAAAGCGGAACTTGAAAAGCTATTTAACACCATTAGTAAAAAGCCCAAGCAGGAAGAGGTCTTACTAAAATACCTCCAGGAAATACCCGTATTTCAAAACTCTACCAAAAATGAAAATGGCCTCAACAAAAAAGTCTTTTCTGAGGCAGGTTGTTCAACAAGTTCATTGAAGACCCTTGTTAAAAATGAGGTATTGGAGGAATTCAAAGTTATTAAAAGCCGCTTTGAACAAATCCCTTCCAAAGACCTGGAAATAGAATTGGCTCCTTTTCAAAAAGAAGGATTAGAGAAAATTAAAAACCAATTTGAGTCAAAACAAACGGTCCTTTTACATGGAATAACCGGAAGTGGAAAAACCGAAATCTATATTGAATTAATAAAAGAAGTACTGGAAAGTGGTTCACAGGTACTTTTATTACTTCCGGAAATCGCCCTAACCACCCAAATTGTGGCCCGTTTACAAAAAGTATTTGGAAGTAAAATGGGCATCTTTCATTCCAAATACTCGGACAATGAGCGGGTGGAAGTTTGGCAGGGTGTACTAAGCGGTCGTTTTTCCTTTGTGGTCGGTGTAAGATCTTCCATTTTTTTGCCCTTTGACAGTTTGGGTTTGGTTATTATTGATGAGGAACATGAGCCCTCCTTTAAACAATTTGATCCCGCTCCCCGGTTTCAAGCAAGGGATGCAGCTATCATGCTGGCATGGCTTCACCAAGCCAAAACCCTCTTGGGAACCGCTACTCCATCATTTGAATCATATTATAATGCCAAAAATCAAAAATACGGTTATGTCCCCCTTAACAAACGATTTGGGGAAGCTCAACTCCCGGAATTCGTAATGGCAGATATTTTGGCAGATAAAAAAAAGAACCTTTTAAAACTGGATTTCACCAGGATTTTGAGGGAGAAAATTCAGGAAGCTCTTAACCAACAAGAACAGGTTCTTATTTTTCAAAACCGAAGAGGTTATGCTCCATTTACCTCTTGTGATGAATGCGGATGGATACCGGAATGCGAACAATGTGATGTTAGCCTAACTTACCATCAGTACAGCAAAGAAATGCGCTGTCATTATTGTGGCTTTAAGGATAAGGTTCCCCAATCCTGTGTCGCATGTGGCAGCAACAAAATATCTACCATAGGCATGGGGACTGAAAGGATTGAGGAAAGTCTTTCCCTTTTATTTCCTGAAGCCAGGGTTGGAAGGATGGATTTGGACACTACACGGAGCAAATATGCATACCAAAAGATCCTGGAAGATTTTGGGGCAGGCAATCTGGATATATTGGTAGGCACCCAAATGATAACCAAAGGGTTGGATTTTGATAAAGTAACGGTGGTAGGCATTGTGGATGCTGACAGGATACTGCATTTTCCGGACTTCAGGTCAGGAGAAAGGGCTTTTCAACAGATCACCCAAGTGGCAGGCCGGGCAGGAAGGAGAAACCGTCGTGGAAGTGTGATTATCCAAAGTCGAAGACCCGATCATTTTGTATTTGACCAGGTTTTTAAAGGGGACTATGCCAACTTTTACTTAACAGAAATGAGTGAAAGGCAAAGGTTCTTTTACCCTCCATTTGTAAAAAACATTAAAGTCACCATCAAACATAAAGAGTCACAAATTGCACAGAAAGCAGCTAATCACCTTGCCAACCTAATCAAAGATATTCAGGTCAAGAAGATCGTTTTAGGCCCCGAAAAATCTCTCATTGGCAAGATCAAAAACCAGTATCTTTTTGACCTTTTGATCAAATTGGATAAAACAGGAAATGTTCCTGCCCTATTCAAACTGGAATTGAGAAGGTGCCTGGAGGAATTAAATTTCCAAAAGGATTTCAAATCCGTCCGCATTGTCGTTGATGTGGATCCCTATTAAGGGATTTATCTATACTCAGCAGTTTTCTATTCCGTTAAACTTTCTTTCAATTCATTGCCCCCGTTTTAAAATGATATTTTCCTTATTAATTGAAATTTATTCCGCGGGTTAATTTTCTAATTTCCTTCCCATCTTAAAAAAATAAATCTTAAAAAAAATCCATATTTTACTCTACTGAGTCTATAGACTATATGTATATTTGCACCCGGTAAAAATGGTTGGGCCATAAATTGGATTCTAGAAAGCATGCAACTTGGGGACTTGAAAAATACCTTGACAAAAAAAATCAAAATTAAAGCGGATTTTGGTTCAATCATTTTTTATAATTTTTAATCACAATGAGGGAAAGTTCCCTTATTCGAAAAATCAAACTACGGGAAATTTGACATGACCACAGAAGCTGTCATAACCATTTGCGTCATCATCGGTGCCATTTTATTGTTTACCACCGAAATAATCACCATTGACCTTGTTGCTCTTTTGGTCATAGTATCACTTGTTTTGACCGGGGTAATTACTCCTACCCAAAGTGTGGAGGGCTTTAGTAATATGGCCACCCTGACGGTTGCCTTTATGTTTGTCCTTAGTGCTGCCCTGCTAAAAACCGGAGCCCTTCAATACATGGCCCATAGGCTTTCCAAAACCTTCCGGTACAACTTCAACACAGGGATGATTCTGATGATGGTCCTGATTGCAGGAATTTCTGCTTTTGTCAACAACACCCCAGTGGTTGCTGTCTTTATTCCCGTTGTCATTCAAATCGCCCATTCCTCAGGTCAAAGCCCTGCTAAAATGCTGATTCCGCTTTCTTTTGCATCCATTTTTGGGGGGACCTGTACCTTGATAGGAACTTCCACCAACATCCTGGTCAGTGGAATTGCCGAAAAACAAGGGGCTGGATCATTTACCATGTTTGATATGGCGCCTATGGGCGTAATATTTTTGGTTGCAGGGATTTTATATATGGTTTTCCTGGGTATCCGGATGTTACCTGACAGGAAAGATGAAAGGGACCTGAAGGAAAAATTTGGGATGAGAAATTACCTTACAGAAATAAAGCTATTAGAAAACGCTGGTTCTGTAGGAAAAAAGATCATGGATTCTCCTTTGGTTAAGGAATTGGAAATGGACATCATCGAGGTAGCCAGAAATGGATCAAAATTCACACTTCCACCAAAGGATTTTGTCCTCAAGGCCAATGATATCTTAAAAGTCAGGTGTAATGTGGCAAAGATTAAGTCTTTGAAAGACCGGGCTAGGATCTTGGTACCCTCCCCTGTCCAAATCGGTGATGATGACCTGACCGGAAAAAGCTCCACACTGGTGGAAATGATCATTACCTCCAATTCGGAAATTGATGGAAAAACCTTAAATGAGGTAGATTTCAGAAGAAAATATCAGGCCATTCCATTGGCCATTAAACATCGGAAGGAAGTTCAGCATGAACAGCTCTATAATGTCAAACTCAAAGCGGGAGATGTTATTCTCGTTGAGATAAAAAACCATGGCATAAAAGATCTCAAAAAAATGGAAAGTGGTCCAGATGCTCCTTTTGTAATGATCTCAGAAGATGCTTTAACGGATTTTGACAAAAAGAAATTCTACTTGGTGATCGCTGTCATATGCGGGGTAATTGGACTGGCCACCTTTAATGTTTTACATATCATGGTCAGTGTCATTTCCGGTGTGACTGCACTGGTGCTATTGAGAATTTTGACAATGAAAGATGTTTATGAAGCCATTAACTGGAAAGTTGTTTTCCTTCTTGCTGGAGCTTTGAGTTTGGGAACCGCCATGACCAATACAGGATTGGATCAAATCATAGCTGATGAGCTGGTGGTTGACCTGGGGCAGTGGGGGCCAGTAGCATTGGTATCGGGGCTTTATATTGTAACCTCCATCTTGACCGAAATCATGTCCAACAATGCAGCAGCCGCACTTTTGGCACCTATTGCCATTGCAACCGCCCACAAATTAGGTTTAAGTCCAATGCCTTTTCTTATGGCCATAACCTTTGCTGCATCTGCTAGCTTTATGACCCCTGTGGGCTATCATACCAATACCATGGTGTACAGTGCTGGACAATATAAATTTATGGACTTCATTAAAGTTGGCACCTTATTGAACCTATTATTCTGGTTACTGGCCACGCTGCTGATCCCTTTGATTTATAGTTTTTAAGTTAAGGTGGTGTTTCTCCACATTTAAACATTTGATTTGTAGGAGCTAAAAAAGGAAAAATCCTGAATCCTGATAGGGGAATTTGACAATTTGGAAGAGGGCTTTTTCAGGGATAATAGGTAGCCTTTACTTTAGATAAAATTTAGACATTAGGGATGCTTTGTTATTTAATCCTCCAAAAAATCTATAAATTCACCAACCCATCAAGGAACTTTTCGTTAAGAGAAAGAAATTAATTTTTTTATGAAAAAACCAAAAGACCAGGAGGAACTCCAGCAAATTGCCAATCAATTGGCCCATCCTAAAGGTGAAGAGGGATTAGAAATATCCAAACTCATGCACCAAACTAATATTTCAATGACCGAAAAGGCAATAGAGCTGTTGAAATTGGAAAATGATGATTCAATTTTGGAACTTGGCCATGGCAACGGGCATCATGTGGTTGAGCTGCTTGAAAACATCCCCTCATTGAAATATTACGGATTGGAGATTTCGGAATTGATGCATCAGGAAGCTAAAAAGGCTAATATCAATCACCTTGAAAATGGTCAAGCAAAATTTCACCTATATGGAGGGGACAAAATCCCATTTGAAAAGGAATCCTTTGATAAAATCCTGACCGTTAACACCATTTATTTTTGGAAAGAACCACTTAAAATGGCTCAGGAAATCCACAGGGTGCTAAATACAGGCGGGCGTTTTACGGTAGCCTTTAGCCAAAAACACTTTTTGGAAAAACTACCTTTCGCTCAATACGGCTTTACTTTTTATGACAATGAAATGGTTGAGGAATTAATGGAAGCGGCCAATTTTACCATTGTTGAACAATCAGAAATAACCGAAACGGTAAAGAGCAAAGCAATGGAAGAAATTGAGAGGGAATTTACGGTTATGGCCTTTCAAAAACAGTGACCCCTGTTTACTTTAATGGTTGTTTGTTTTTTCCCTTAGCCCAACTTAACCGGATTATAGTAGACCCCTTACAGGGGGGCAGCATTAGTAACTGAAATAATAAGGGCTTCTTGTTAATTAGCTAAATCACTGACTCTTAATAAACAGGGTTGCGAAAAAATAACTCAAAAACCCCGAAAATCGTCCAAAAGGGCTTTTTCCGGGGTTTTCTTTTTCGTATTTTTTGTTTGCAGACAAAAATACTATGAAAGATACCATACAGCTCCCTATTTTCAAAGACTTTGACGGATACTCTCCAAAGTATCACTTTTTCAAGAATTCCTTGCTTGGCCAGATCCATGACAGCCTGCCATGGGAAAAGCTTTCGAGCCTTGTTCCTGAAAAGCTGCAGGGGCCTGGTGCCCCAAGGTGGTTCGGTGCCAAGGGCATGTTTGCCCTGATGTTTTTGAAAGCCTACCTGAATACCTCAGACCGCCAATTGATAGAGCGTTTCAATACCGACTGGAGCCTTCAGTATTTCTGCGGGAAAGTATTGGCAGCAGACCAACAGATCCGGGACCTTACCATTATGACACGGATCAGGGCCTACATCGAGGAACATTGCCACTGGGAACAGATCCAAGAGGTACTAATGGATCACTGGAAACAGGATGTGGACAACAGCCACGTCTTATTAATGGATGCCACCTGTTATGAAAGTTATGTCCGTTTCCCCACCGACCCCAAACTACTCTGGGAATGCTGCCAGTGGGTGTTTGAAAAGCAACTGTTCAAAAAATGTAAACAATTGGGCATAAAAAGGCCCCGGTCAAAATACAGGGAGCAGAAGGCCAAACAGCTTGGCTACTTCCGTAAAAGACGCAAATCCTTTAAGGAAACCCTCAAAAGGAAAAAATCCCTGGTCTTCCTGTTGGAAAAAGGACTTGGCCAGTTACAAGAGATCCTAGACTTTTATCAAGGGGCGGGGCTTAAACCAAATGACTTTGCCTGTCTGAAGACCATCAAAAAAGTCTTGGTCCAGCAGCAGTTTTTGTTGGAAAATCCTCCCTCCGAACTTAAGGACCGCATCGTTTCCCTCCATAAACCTTATCTCCGGCCGATCGTCCGGGGAAAGGAAAACAAACCTGTGGAGTTCGGTATGAAAGCCCATATCCTTCAGACAGGCGGGCTATCATTTATCGATAAACTGGACTTCAACAACTTCAATGAATGTACCCGGTTGAAAATATCCACGGTAAAACATACCCGGATTTTCGGACAGACTTCCCAGCTGGGTGCCGACCGGATTTATGCCACCAATGCCAACAGAAAGTATTGTACCTCCAAAGACATATTCACCGGCTTCCCCAAAAAAGGCCCCAAACCGCACAACAAAGCCGAAAAGATTCTGAGTGCTGAAGTCTCCAAACAAAGGGCAACGGCAATGGAAGGGGCTTTCGGCAACCATAAAAACCACTATGGACTGGTTAAAATACGAGTAAAGGGAGATAAAAGGGAAAAGCTGGCCGTGCTGTTCGGCATTATGGCAGCCAACGCCGTAGCAGTTGCCAAACGAAGAAACCAACAGGAATCCCCGCCCATCAACAAAGCTGCTTGACAAAAACTACCGCCGGAAAGAAGGATTACAGGACAGGTGTGTCCAATTGTCAAAACCACCCCAAAAATCAACCCCTTCAATTCAGTAATTGTACTTTTCCTTACACAAATTGTACTCTGAATTTTACTTCAAAGTACCCTAAAAACAAATTAACCTTTTAGTTAAGTCACTAAAAGGTTAATTATGTCTATTTCCCAAAGAGGCCTAATAAATCCAAACTTTTTTAGCAGGAATTGCCAATTCCTAAAAGCGCTGTATTTTGATGTTCTCTATTCTAAACCCCAATTTAATTCAACCTTATTGATCATAGTGGTTGAGCCTCCTTGGTATTCTATACCAAAACCTCCCTTGCTATCAGGTTCAATAGGAGCACTTATTTGCACTTCATCTAATACCTGATCCGGATATTTGGATTTGTCATATTCTTCCAAACATTCCATATGGGCTTTGATTTTATTTCCCGATACTTCCAGGTTTATCTGACAAGGGGCCCGGAAACAACTGGTAGAAACAGGTTCACTGATTGGGATGATTTCACTTTGGTCATATTTTACAAAATAGCAATCAACTGAGTTGGCGAATTTAGTTGTCCTAGTCAAACGCAGACCAAATCCTGATTTTGTCCTGGCATCATATTTAATCAATATATCCATATATAAGGGTGCCACACTAAACCCCTGCCCGGCGGTTTTATGCGGGGATACTAAAATCTTAGCTTTCATATCCTCAAACTTTTCCCCTACTGGGGTATAACTCATTGAGGCGGCCCTTCCTGTTTGGAGCAACCCTATTTTACCCTTTGCCCCTCCTGTTCCTTCACCATAAAACCATGCATTCCCAGGATTATTTCTATCAAATTTTAAATGGGCTCCTAAATGATCAAATGTCCAAAAACCGGGAATTACCCGAGTTTGGTTTTCAACCGACTGGTTATTAAAATCCGTTACTAACCTCCTTTCGCCGGATTTCACATCCTTGTTTTGAATGGGTCTTGTCAAAACAACTTCCTGAGGATTTCCCGGGTCACTTCTTAGGTGTTTAGGAAAAACTTTTGCCATGATAAAATATCCTACGTCCCCTGGAGACAAATGATAAATTTTATATGGCTTATCCATTCTGGAAACTGCAACTTTAATGGCATTGGACCCATTTTGATCTTTGCAACGATACCATGACACCAAAGATTGATCGGCATAATTCAAATTCTCAAAGGAATAGTCCACCCTAAGAGTTCCTTTTCCTGTCATTTTTATCTCTGGCTTTTTTTTGAAATTTGGAGGGGAAAGTTTTGCCGGAAATAGTTCCAGTTCACTGGCACCTTCCAATCCCAAACTAGTTGTAGCCGTTAGAGTTACACTTTGGGGTTTGTTACTTGTATTGATGGGGATAACTTTTAAAGTTTCTCCATCTGCCCCTGGAAGTAGTTTCACATAGGCTTGCCCCTCTTGAGAAAGCTGCCATTCAACTGGATAATCATGGGTATTAAAGTTCCCAAACCGTAAAAACTCTGTTTCCAGCCTTGCCGTGTCCTTTTTTGTTTCCAGGCTTGATTTTGAGGGATGAATGTTCAGCTGGACAGGAATATCCTCCAGCGCACCTACTTGCTTTTTTTCAGCTTCTAATACCAACTTTTTTATCCCTTCAGGATCCCAGTCATCATTCCCTTTTAGCAGGTTATAAGTATTATAAACCACAGTATCCTGATGCATAAACCGGTAGGCATGGAGCAGAGGTTTCCCATCCAAATCCACTGTACTTTCGGGATCTTTTTTACCTATGGAAATAGGCTTACCATTCAAGGTGACGTTATATTGGTAATTTTTCATGCTTGCAGGAGGTTCATCCCTCCATCCAATGTAGCTCATGCTTTCCGAATGAAAGCGTGTATCTATTACGGCCACTTGTCCATTGACCTTGGTAAAATACTGCTCACCATCAGTAAAAGAAGTTATATCGCAGTTTAAGAAAACAGCCCCCGTTCCTGTTGTGTGGTAAAAAGGTTTTGAGCTATAAAATTCTAAAGTACTGTTTTTATATACTGCCGTTCCACAAAGGGCATCATCCGTAGATTCAAAATGACATTGGTCAAAAAAGACCCTTTTACCGCCAACAAATGGGCATAGGTTCAACCTGCTGATAAAATGAGTATTTCTTGCCAGGATCTTATCTCCATTGCAGTGAATTAGTTGGGCTTGAACAATGGCATTGGCACGCCTTCTCCTGTTAAGTGCAGGTTTTAAGGGATATTTCAGGTCCACATTGCAATAATTCCCAAAAGTGATATTTTCTGAGGAAGTTCCCAGACCATCAAAGCGAAACAAAGTGAAATTCCCCTTAGCCCCAATTGTCTGGCCTCTGTTACAGGCCAGAATTACATTTTCAGGTTTTTTATTAAGGCCATAAAACTTAAGCCATTCACATTTTATTTCAAGTCCATAAGGCACCGCCCCTTCCTTAGGCACCCTTATTTCAGAATCATCCGGATCATCTATCCAATATACATAGGGTGCAATATAGAGCACCATTGGTTTTTCCTCAGTACCATCTGTCAAATGTTGGGCAGCCTGATGGACAGAATTAAAAACAAATGGCCATCGCGCCGCTTCCTGATCACTCAATTGACCATCAATATAAAAAGCTTGTGGCCCCAAATAGGTGGTATCATTTTGATATATAAAATATTTCCCCTTAAAATAAACTGGGTCCTGCGTATCTAAAGGAGAATAATCAGGAACCTGGGCAAGTAATTGGAGATTAGCAATGGTTAGCAAAAAGAAAACCAAAAGACTTTTCATTATATGGCTTTTTGTTTTTTAATCTATTTGATAGTATGAAGTTGAACCCATTCTCAACTAGCCCATTTCGGAAAAACATCAAAAAAGAAAGAAGAAATTAAGGGTGGCAACACTCTGAAATCTTAGTTTTCATCGCGGTAATGGGTTGGCCATTTGTCCAGGTATCACCCTCCCCTTTCACCATCAAAGCCTTAACCAAATCAGTTGTTAATTTATTATTTATGAAGGAAACATCCACATCTGCAAGTTTTCCCTCAAAAAAGTAATCAATATGAAATACAGTATCCGAAATAAATTGATTCATGACTCCAAGGATCCTTCTGTTATTATTGGTAGGCAAAAAAATCGGTTGAAGGTCATTTAAGATTTTCGGGGAATATTCATGAGGAAAATGAATATGGTCATAAGTTAACTGCTCAATTAACCTTTCGTAAAACAAATGATGGAAATTGAGGATATCAGCTTTAAGAACATCCAAAAAGAGCACGGAATAATAAGTTTCCTCATTCACCAGAATCAAGCATTTTCTCTGCTTGAAGGTGAATATATTGGCATTCCAGTTTCCTAACAGATTTTCAGATGGATTTGCTGCCATATTCTTTTTTCCAATTAGCTTTTCAAGCTTTTTTGTACAATATATATTAGCCATAAAATATCCTTTGATTATTATTTTTTTCATCCATTCCGAATCCAACCCATCCAACCCTAATTAACATTTTTAATATACTACTTTCCATTTAGATTCCACTTATCTTTTCAATGGGTTGAAATATGTTTTTTTTAAGACTTATCCACCTAGTAATAGGAATGGATATTAATAAAAATTCAGAGCCAGGCTTTATAATTAATGTCAAAGCGAGAGGATGGATTTTAAAATAATTATTAGTTCACTTTAATTCTAATTTTCCTCTTTAATCATCCTTTCAAATTTGCTCCACCATTTAAGTTGGCATATTCACCTTGGAGCCAAATTATAGGATTACTGAAAATTAAAATGATTTATTAAAACACATCTTCCATTACCAATTTTTGAACATATACTTTTATTTTTTATAACTTTAGGCCTTCAACCTATTAAACTAAATACAATGAGAATAGCTTTAATTGCCCATGATGGAAAAAAGGCCGACATGGTCCACTTCCTGAGAGGTTTCAAAGCCCATTTAAATAAGATTGATTTAAAGCTGGTGGCCACAGGGACTACAGGTTCCCATATCGAAAAATCAGGATATGAAGTGGAAAAACTGATGTCCGGGCCATATGGAGGGGATGCCCAAATTGCTGCCATGGCCGCCCAAAAGGAACTGGATCTCGTCGTCTTTTTTAGGGATCCATTGGACAAACATCCCCACGAACCAGATGTGCAGATGCTGATGAGAATTTGTGATGTACACAATATTCCACTGGCTACTAACCCAGCTTCTGCAGACCTGATGTTCAAACAACTAACTTTAAATCACAAAGATGGAAAATAAGGCAATCACTAAAATTGGTGTTTTGACTTCAGGAGGGGATGCTCCTGGCATGAATTCAGCGGTAAGAGCTGTAGTGAGGTCAGCATTTTACTATAAACTTGAGGTCTTTGGGATCTACCGGGGTTATGAAGGTTTGATCCAGGATGACATCAAAAAATTGAACAGCCGGGATATTGCTTATATCCTGGAAAGGGGTGGAACATTTCTAAAGTCAGCCCGAAGTGACGAATTTAGAACGCCGGAAGGGCGAAAAATAGCTTACGAAAACCTCAAAAAACATGGTATTGATGCCTTGGTAGTCATAGGTGGTGATGGTTCCCTTACTGGTGCACATCTTTTCTATAAAGAATTTGGTGTACCGGCCATAGGGTTGCCGGGAACCATTGATAATGACTTGGCAGGGACTGATTTTACCATAGGTTTTGACACTGCCTGTAACACGGCCATCCAAGCCATTGACAAAATCAGGGACACGGCCACATCTCATGACCGATTATTCTTTGTTGAGGTAATGGGTAGGGATGCCGGATTTATTGCCATCAATGCGGGTATAGGAAGCGCAGCAGCTGCCACTTTGATTCCTGAGAAAAAAATGCCCATCGAAACATTAATTGAAAGGCTAAAGGTCAGGGAGAAAGCTAAAAAGCAAGCCAACGTGGTTATCGTTGCCGAAGGTGGTAAAAGTGGAGGAGCATTGGAAATTTCCCAAAAGGTCAAAAAGTTCCTACCCAATTACGATATAAAAGTAACTATTCTTGGCCATTTGCAACGGGGAGGATCTCCTACCTCATTTGACAGGTTATTGTCCAGCAAACTTGGCGTGGCGGCAGTAGAAGGTTTATTACATGGAAAATATGATGTAATGGCTGGACTGATCAACAATAAAGTGGTTTATACGCCAATTAAAAGGGCAATTGTAGATGATAAAGACGTGGATGAAGAGGATTTCAGAGTGGCAAAAATTTTGTCAACTTAATAGAATCTATACCTCCTTCAAAAAATAGACCTGGAAGCCCTGCTTTCAGGTCTATTTTATTTTAAAAACCACTTTTTTCCACCACTTTATAACAAGAAATATTTTTCAAATTTTGTATTTTTATTAGAACCCTTTTTATAACCAAAACAAACATTCATCATGACTTCTATCAACCCCTATTTAACCTTTGATGGTAATTGTGAAGACGCTTTCAACTTTTACCAGTCTGTATTTGGAGGTGAATTCACCTATGTGGGAAGATTTAGTGAAATGCCTTCAGAATTTACGGTTTCTGACAAGGACAAAAATAAAATCATGCATATTAGCCTTCCTATCAGCAAGGAAACCACCTTAATGGGTAGTGATAGTGTCTCCTCATTCGGCCCAAGTCCCATATTTGGCAATAATTTTTCGATATCCGTCAATACTGACAGTAAAGAGGAAGCCGACCGTGTTTTCAAGGAATTGTCAGCAGGAGGCAAAGTAACCATGCCTATGGAAAAAGCCTTTTGGGGAGATTATTTTGGGATGTTCACAGATAAATTTGGAATCAACTGGATGGTGAGCCAAAGGGATGATTTCTGACATTACCAACTTGTTAGATTTGGTAAATTAAGAACTTATTTGAATTCGAAACCTAACAGGGCACGTAATATTCAACGGATTTTTCATAATTATTAGGATTTGACACTAATTTTCCCGGTTGGATGGGGCAGTTATTTCAAATTGGCCCAGTTTCATTTTAGATTACCATTTGGTTTGCCCAAATTGATTTTTGGCAAATTCCTTGGGCAAAAAATGAATAGATCTCTCCCGTCTTCAAGGGTAATTCATTCTTTTACGCCCTCTGCAACAAAGACCACCCAAAAGGTCAACCCAAACATTTTACCCTCCGGTAATTACATAAAAAAAAGCGAAATGTTAGATAAGAAAATATTCCCTTTCATTCTCACGTGAAAATAAAAAGCAATAAACTGTATCAGAAGGGATAACCTATAGCAAAATTAAAGATTAGGTTGTCCCTTCTCCATTCCTTATCGCCCAGTTCAAAACTGTTATCCCAGCGTTCCCCTTCAGGTAAATACGGTTTTTTTAAAGGTGTAGCAAGATCAAACCTGATCACAAAAAATTCAATATCCACCCTTAAGCCCAGCCCGGCTCCTACCCCTAATTCTTTAAACCAGGAGGAACTGAACTTTCCTCCTGGCAAAGCTTCATTTTCATTCTTCAACCAAACGTTTCCTGCATCCATAAACAGTGCTCCTTTAAGAAAAGAAACCAAGGGAAAACGGTATTCCAGGTTCCCTTCCAATCTTATATCCCCAGATTGTTCAAAATAAGACTGGTTATCAACAGATTCAGGCATATAAGTCCCCGGTCCCAGGGACCGAATCCGGAAAGCCCTGACACTGTTTGGCCCTCCCGTAAAAAATTGCTTGACAAATGGCAAAGAAATTGAATTCCCATAGGGAATACCCACCCCCCCAAATAACCGGGCAGCAAGAGTCTGTTGCTCACTGATCTTCATATGGTACCTAAAGTCCAACTCCCCTTTTGCATACTGAGCATATTCCAAACCCAAAAAAGTCCCAGGCTCTTCAGAGGCTCCACCCCCTTCCAGCAACCCCAATATATTTCCTGCCATATCTAAAGTCGTACCAACAAAAATTTTATGTACCTTTTCCTGATCTACTAACTGATTATAATTAAATGTATAATTCAACCCTGCCAAAAACTGTTGGTCGAAACTTCTCCTTAGAAACGGATTTTCATTAAGGATTTCCTCAAATTCTGAGGAAGTATTGGAAAGATTGACAATGCTTAAACTGATTGGATTAATTTCATGATAAACATACCGGTTGGCATTCCAATAGTACCCATATGTTGCAGTCAAGGAATTAAGCCTATACAAATGTACCCGGTCAAGGTATTCAGCCCCTAGGCTGATTTTGGTTTTGGGGATGGCATAATTAAATCTTTCATTGATGGGAATAGGGAAAATAACCCTGGGAAAAATTAAAGAGGTATTGAGTCCCAATTCATAGGAACTCAAACCTGTCCTGTCCCCCCCAGCAATCTGAGTTTCAAAAGAAAATTCCCCGGAAATATTCAAAGTCTCCCCACCCTTGAACAAGTTTCTGTTCCTATAGGTCAGCATCAGGGCAGGCCCCAAAAAATTATTGGATTTAGACACCCCTTGAAGTTCAGCCCGTACTGACCTTTTTTTCAAAGGGGAAAGATAGATATTAGCATCAAGCCTTCCTGTTTCTCCAAGAGCAACACTATCCTTTTCGTTGAATTTCAGGCTTACATACCTGTAAATACCAATAGAAGAAAGCCTGTTTCTAGTCAAGCGGGCAAGCTTTGAATTATAAGTCATTCCTTCCTCCAATAAGATATAATGCTTTAATAAGTGAGGCTTGAACATGGTTTCATCCTGTATATAATCGATCCCCCCCAGTATAACCGTGTCCTGATCAAATGCCTCCTGGTCGATCATATAATTTGGATAAACACTTATTTGATCTATCCGGTAAAGCTGAAAAGCCTTTGGCTGTAAATTTTCCTTCAATCTCAAATACAGGTCAATTTGCCTTTTTTCATGTTGGTTGGTGTCCGCTTCAAAAATCAGGAATTCGGAATTAAAATTATAAAAGCCTTTTTGTTTTAGGCCTTCATCCAACCTGCCCCTTTCACTTTTTAATGAGGATAAACTAAACCTCTCTCCGGGCAATAATTCAGTTTCACCCATCATTTTTTGGATCTCTTTTTGGATGGGGAGAGAATCCCCCAAAAATTGATAGTTTGCCAAGCGATAAGGTTCACCATAGCTCACTTCATAATTCACTCCCGCGAATTTTCCTTTTGTATCAACGGAAGAAAGGACTTGACCATAAAAATACCCGTTGTTTTCAAGGCGATTGAGCAACAACTCTTCCGTTCCTGAAATATCCACCTGGCTAAAATAAACAGGTTCCTGACCTATCTTTTTCTTCAAAAAGCGATTGATAAACCCTGGCTTTTCCTGACTCCCTTTAAAATGGGCCCATAAACCAACTCTCATTCCCAAAAACTTGGAATTGGGATTGGGCCTGACCACCTCATCCAGTTCCTCCTCGAGCCTCTTGGGAGAATCAACCCCTTTTTCAGCATTCAAGTCCAAAGAAGCTCCTGTATATAGTTTTTCCCCTTCGGGAATAAACTTACCCACCCCGCAAGAAGTGAAGGTCAACCCCAAACCTAATATCAAACAGTATTTAATAATTGATTGCTTCATTGCTCTTTATTGCCATTTGAGTCAGCCTCTTTGTTTTGGCTTTCAGGACCCTTCTCGACTTCCTCTTTCTGAGCCGGTTCATCTCCCTTCCATAAGTCAATAAACTTATTGAATTCACGGTTAAAAATTAACGCAAGGCCCGTTACAATTAACTGCCCATCTATAATGGATTCAAATTGATTTTTTCTAAACCCCCTTAAACGGAACCTCCCGTTTTCTGTCAATAAGTATTCTATGCTAACATTTCCAAAAACAGCTCCCCTACCTTGATTGTTAGGATCTGATCCTTCCAAATCCACTTGACTACCGACTTGTACAATTAACCGGTCATTAAATAAACGTTGTCGGGCATTTACATTTAACTGGGTTCTGTCCTGCGGATTCCCTCCTTGGTAATCAGTATAGCTGTCAAGGTCAAAATCCAATTCAAATCCCGAATTACCAAGGATGTTACTGGACAATGCATTAAGTTGGCCAGATAGTACTTGGCTTACGCTGGAGCGGGCAAGCCCCGCCGTTCCTCCCCCTGAACTTTCCCCTCCTGCAGAAGGAAAAAACCTACCCAGAACTAATAAAGAAAATACCTGCCGGTTCAATTCACCCTCTTCATTATTTACCTGCTGGACCCTGCTAAAAACATTGCCTCCCAAAGCCCCACGGTCATCCTCCGGCATATCCAAATTGAAATAGATTTGAGGCTTAATCAATTCCCCACCCACATTTAGATAAACCACAAAAGGTAATTTCTGACGGTATTTTCTGGCCACTTCTGCATCTACTCCTGTCAATTGGCTGGCCATCAATTCACTTGCTGATGTTTCAACATTATAGGATGCAGTGATATTTAAATCAGCATCCATGGGGTTTCCTTTCCAGCTAATGGTACTTCCTTCATTAATAGCAAATTTCCGGCTGACCAGGTTATAAAGGCTCATCTCATAATGTCCACTCTGAACTTCATAAATTCCTGACAGGTTCATCCTTCCATTGGGAGCCATGGTAAAATTGAGATCTGCCCTACCGGAAATCAAAAGGTTGTCCCCAGACCGTTCATCAATTACCACTTTAAAGGATGCATCCGGGTCCACTTCCAAAACTGCGTCCATTTGCATACCTGTAAAGCCTGAACTTACACGTTCCTGCTCTCTTTTGGTCAAGAGATCTTGAGTATCTTTCCGGTCAACAAATAAAACCACCCCTTCCCGTTCCACAATTTCCAATTCTGATTCAGGGATAATAAAAGTCAAATCTGTCTCCCCATTTACCTTTAACCTGGCATTGATCCTTGGAAGGTTTAAATCCCCCTTAATATCCATATTAGCATTGACATTGGCCTTCCCATAAAAAATTTCATTATCAGACTTACCAGAATTCAACAATTGAAAATGATCCGCTTGAAGTTTCAGGTCGAAACTTGGGTTGGCAAAAGAGGAAGTCAAAACTGATCCGTTTATGGTAAAATCATTTTCTTCTTCATCCCTAACCGTAAAACCGTTAAAATAAATTCCTTCGGTATCGATATCTATTGACTCATTGGGCAAGCTAAAGCTAGAGTTCAAAGTATTGACTTTAATAGCTGCATTTCTAAAAGCAAATTCCCCTTGGTATTCAGGAGAGGCAGTATTGCCACTTACTTTTAAATTTCCGGAAATACTTCCCTGACCCTCACTTAGTTGCTCCCCAAACCACATTTCCAGAACATTTAATTGTAGAGCATTTAAGTCCAGGTTTAAATCCATTGCTGCCCCCTCTTCCTGGGCTTTATAATCCCCATTGAGATCTAAATCAATTCCCCCGTCTTTTAGTGACAGGTCGAAATCATAATGATTAGTTTCCAGGGATTTGGCATTCAAGGTCAAGTTGCCCAATCCCACTTCCATGACTTGTAATCCTTCAACTCCTAAAGCGGCCACTAGTCCAGGTTTTTCAAATGGATTTTCAATAATGAACTCCCCTTGAACCCTGCCTAGCCCAAGGGGTTTTTGGGGATTTAAAAATCCGGTCAAAGCACTAAGCTGAAAGTTTTCGAAAAGCACTCCCACATGACTTGTTTCCAGCTTTTCCATACTGTCGGTCAAAGTAATTTTTTGATCATTTCTACCTAGGGAAAAATCATGGAAACCCAAGCCCTCGCCCGTCCAAATCAGATGATTATCCACAGGAACAGTCCAATTTTTTTTGTTCAGGATCAATTCGTCAGGGTCCAAATTAAACTCTATGGTATCCTTTCCAAACACCATTTCAGACCCCAGGTGATAGGCCATTTCTCCCCCATCATAGGCCGAAAAATCTAAAACTAACTGCCCATGGTTCATATCTCCATTAATTAAGGTTTTGTCTAATTGAACCGGGCCTGATTGAAAAGTACCCAAGGCCAAATTAAAGTTCAGCTTTTCATTATCGGTGTTGGCATTCCAATTCAAACTATCCACCTGAATGCTTCCATATTGGACATAGGGAATTTTCAACTCCGAAGAAAATTGATTTTCCTCTTCATCAAAATCCATTGCAAAGGTGATTTCATCCAATTTATCTAAGCCATCCAAAATTACCTGATCCAAAACAGGAGCCCGGTTAAATGAAAAATTGAAATTCATTTTTGCAGGGATCTTATCAGCTGCAGTTTCCGAAAGACTGTCACCTAAATATTGCTTAAAATGCCCTGATAATCTTTCCATTACCTGGGCAAGGGGCTGGTTGGCCCTCAATTGGCTATTAAGCATAAGACTTTTTAAATCCAAATGGGTGCTATCCTCAGCCATTTTAGCCTTCAGATCAAAATTCCCCAAAGGATAGCTTCTGTCATCATAAACCAACAGACCTTCCTCCATATGGGCATTGACATCAAAGTCATCCGGGTTACCATGATAAGCCATTTTCATTTTTAACCTGGCCCAAATCTCTTTCTGGGTCAAACCTAGTGCAAATAAATCCGCTGCCTGAATATCCACCATTGCCTCATACTTGGCGTCCAGGGAATCCAAATGGACTTGCGTCTGTATATCCAAATCAAGATTTTCATCTTTAAAGATTATTTTAGCATTTCCTTCCCCGTTGGTTAAATTGGCTTCCAGGTTTAATCCTGAAAAATCATACCCACTATATTCCAGTTGGTCAAAATTACTACTCAAATTAGCACTCATTTCTGCCAATTCCTTTCCCTGACCTTTTCCCTTAATTTGAAATGTCATAGTACCCAAACCTTGGCCTGGCAACAGTTCCCCCAATTTTAAATCTTTAACATCTAGTGAAACATCAAAAGAATTTTGTTTTCCTTGCTTAAAATTTCCAGAAAATTGGACAATACCTTCAGGCATTTCCAAATTAGAATCAGTTTTCAGGTTATTCACATCACCATTTAGCTGGCTTTTCAAGTGGATCTTTTGAGGAAGTTGGAAGCCCATTTCCTTTTCATCTACCCATTGTTTGGCATCTTCTCTAATGGTTTGGAATTCCAGCACACCGTTGGAAAAACTTAATTTATCCATCTCCGGCAGGTTTCTTAACCTCCCTTTTGCAGAAAACCTGGTTTTCTCACCCCATTGGACCCTGGAATTGATCACTTCCATATTTTCCAAAGTGCCGTTAAATTGGAATTCCCCTTTGATTTCCTTAGAAGATAATATCTTGAAATAATCCTCCTGAGCCATTTCAGGGACAAAAACTAATGCTTCTTCGGCATGAGTCTTGAACTCTGGCAAATCCAATAAAATTTTTGCCTTTTTGGGGTTATTAATTATTGCATTTATGGATGGATATTGAAGTTCCATTTTCCCGGCCAATTTACTTTGGGAGGTTTGAAAGTTTAATTTTTCCAGGCCGGCCATTTGGTCATTGAGGGTAAAGTCAAAGCTAAGCTCGTCTAATTTTGCACCACTATATTCCTGCCAAGAAAAACTATCCAATTTGAATCCGGCCTCTTTTCCCTTTAAAAAAAGCTGGGAAACCATTAAATTAAAATCCTTGAATTCAAATGAGGTGGGATTGAAACGGCCTTTTTGAGGTGGTGTTTCTCCCTGTTGAAATTGGACCTGGTTATTTTCAATGGCAATTCTCCCCATTTCCACTTCCCAATCCGGCCAGGAAAAATCAGTTTTTCTGTCCCCACTTACCGTATCAATTGAAGCTGGAGAAGCTTCAGGTAGCCGGAGACCAAATTTGGATTCCTTTAACTGAAATTCTTTCAATAATATTTTTTTTCCTTCAAGATCCGCTTCAGGGAGAGCTATTGAAAACTCGCCCAATATGATATCTGCAATAGTATTATCCGGGACTGATTCATAATAGGCTTTTACATTTTTGATAAAAAATTGATCAACTGATAAGAAAGGCAATACAGTGGAAGTAGTATCCAGCTCTTCTGAAGTTTCAAATGCTTTGGTTTGTCGGTAAAAAACCTCAGAATCCCTAAAGGAAAAATCCTCCACAGCAAAGCCCATGGTATTAAGGTCAATGGCATCCAAAATGAGGGACAGTCTCCCCAGGATCACTTTACTATCTATTCCCATCCAATCATCCTGATAAACAATATCCAAATCCCTTAATTGGACAGGTCCTATTTCCAGTTCAGGTAAATCATTATTTTCACTTGATGAAGCTGGACTTTCTTGCACCCCTTCAGATCCTGAAAAGGCATCAATTAAGAAATCAAAATTAAATTTTTGGGTTTCTTCAGATCTCCTGACTCTGGCCTTTAGACCTTCCCATTCCAACCTGGTCAAATGAATGGCACCTTCCCTCACCAAAGGCATAATTTCAATCCCGGATTCCAGAGACTTTGAATAAACAAGGGTGTCTCCTACCTGATCTTCCAGATAAAGCCCTTTTAAACTTAAATTACCCGAAAAAGTTAGGAACAATTTTTCAATTTTTACTGTAGTCCCGGTTTTGTCAGAAACATAATTTGTGGCCTTATCCACAATAATCCCTTGCCCCCAAGGGCTTCGGATAAAAAGGATCAGACCCAAAACAAGAAGGAATATCACCAACAATATTCCTCCAAGAATTTTAAAAATCTTTTTCAATATCGTAGAAAAACTTGACAATGGATTAACATGATTTAATATTCAAATATAAATGCTATGCATTTGCTTAAAAGCTATATTATCAAAATCCCATTCAATTATCCAAATTAAGGCAAAGATCCAATGATTACTTCTTCTTGAATAACCTTTCATATAGAAAATGAGCGGAAACTTTTCCGCTCATTTTCCATTGCAAAATTCTAAATATTTGATCAACCATGTGCAGCATTCATTGATGCCATCACTGAATTGACATCAACACCCAATCCATCTGCCACCCTGGATCCAAATTCCTCATCCACCCTGAACCAATGACAAAGTTGGCGATAAATGATCTCCTCCCTTTTGGGTCCGGAATTTCCACTCATGGCTTCAATGGTATTGGCAATGGTATTATCCTGCTCTTCTAGGTTCATGATATCCCTAAACAGGGCCCGGGCTTGGGAATAATGATCATTCCCTCCTATTTTGCTGTTTCTATCATACCAATCTGCAATATTATCATCCAAAGCCTCGGAAGGTTCATAATATTCTTTATCCACTTCAATATCATCAAAGCTATTAGGATAATAATTGGATTTTCTACCACCATTCCCATCTATCCGCATTAATCCATCCCGGTCATAATTATTGACAGCAAAGGGACAACGGTTCACAGGGATTTGTTCATAATTGGCACCCAACCTATACCTGTGGGTATCTGGATAAGAAAGTATCCTTCCCTGAAGCATCTTGTCTGGACTATAGCCTATTCCATCCACTACATGTGCAGGTGCAAATGCCGATTGCTCCACCTCCTGGAAATAATTATCAGGGTCTTGGTTTAACTCCAATTCACCAACTTCTATCAAAGGAAAATCCCCATGCGGCCAAACCTTGGTCAAATCAAATGGGTTAAAATCCAAATGTCTGGCCTGGTCTTCAGTCATCACCTGAATTTTTAATTGCCATTTAGGAAAATCTCCTTTGTCAATGGCTTCCAACAAATCCCTTTGGGCAAAGTCCAT
Organism: Echinicola jeungdonensis; assembly: GCF_030409905.1. Taxonomy (NCBI): domain Bacteria; kingdom Pseudomonadati; phylum Bacteroidota; class Cytophagia; order Cytophagales; family Cyclobacteriaceae; genus Echinicola; species Echinicola jeungdonensis. Next base: position 2,978,834 of record NZ_JAUFQT010000001.1, on the reverse strand, counting down.
ATCCTTTGCTTTCATTTCTACTGCTTCTTCACTGGTAAAATTCTTGATTCCCTGCTCAGTTTTAAAATGAAATTTCACCCAAACTTTATCATTTTTATCATTGACCATGGAAAAAGTATGGGAACCATATCCATTCATATAACGGTAACCATAGGGCGTACCTCTATCACTCATTAAAATCAAAACCTGATGTAAAGACTCTGGCATTAGGGACCAAAAATCCCACATCATAGTTGGGGATTTCATATTAGTATATGGATCTCGTTTTTGTGTATGGATAAAGTCACTGAACTTTTTGGGATCTTTGATAAAAAATATTGGGGTATTATTCCCTACCAAATCCCAATTACCATCCTCGGTGTAAAATTTCACAGCAAATCCACGTGGATCCCTTTCTGTATCTGCGGAGCCTTTTTCGCCCCCTACCGTGGAAAACCGAACAAATACTTTTGTCTTTTTTCCTATTTTATTAAAAAGCTTAGCCTTGGTATATTTTGAAATATCATTGGTTACCGTAAACACCCCATAAGCCCCGGAACCTTTTGCATGCATCACTCTTTCTGGAATTCTTTCCCTGTTAAAATGGGCCATTTTTTCATGCAAAATATAATCCTCGACTAAGACGGGACCTCTGGGACCAACTGTTTTTGTATTATCATTTTCCACATAAATCCTTCCTGATGCCGTGGTTAACTTATTATGTTTCTTTTGATCGGACATGGATATTTTCCGTTTAGTTATGGTTTTCTTCCAAAGAAAAGGTAGATCAAAAACCCAAATAGACAAAATTGATCATTTCAATTATCTGATAGATTTCAACCCTACCTCCTGAATCCAAATGGATAATAATTTAAGAAAAAAACGAGGATTTCCCCTTAATCATTTACCGGATAAATTATTCCAAGTTGTTTGGGTAAAAGGAATGGTTTCAAAGATGACTTCTTTTACCCTCAAACACCTTCATCAACATGTGTGTCAATAAATTGTTTATCATTTTTTCAGGCAGGGAAATTGAAAATCCGGATTAGAACATTTAGGTCTAATGGAGAAAAAATCACTTTAGGTATTAATCCGGAAAAAACCTGTCATTTTGTCGGTATTTTTATTAATTTCGCATTTCAAATTGATTGAAAAGAGTCCTATGGAGAATTTAATTAAGGATATAGATATTATCCCTGCGGAAGAGGCGCAAGCATGTGATTTCAAAACCACAGAAGAGCAGAATACTGGAAAGCAGAAAAAACTCTATATAGAAAGTTACGGATGTCAGATGAACTTTTCTGACAGTGAGATCGTCGCTTCCATAATGAAAAAAAATGGATTTGACACTACTTCTGATTATGAAGTAGCAGATGTAATTTTCCTAAACACCTGTTCCATTCGTGAAAAGGCAGAATTGACTGTCAGAAAGCGCCTATCCCAATTCAACCAGATCAAAAAAGAAAAGCCAGAAATGACCATTGGGGTATTGGGATGCATGGCTGAAAGGTTGAAGGATAAGCTTCTTGAAGAAGAAAAGTTGGTCGACTTAGTTGTAGGGCCTGATGCCTATCGTGACCTTCCCAACCTGGTAAAAGGAGCAGAAGACGGAGACAAAGGTGTCAACACTTTCCTTTCCAGGGAGGAGACTTATGCAGACATCTCTCCTGTAAGGTTAAATTCCAATGGAGTAAGTGCTTTTATTTCCATCATGCGTGGTTGTGACAATATGTGTTCTTTCTGCGTAGTTCCCTTTACCCGAGGAAGGGAAAGAAGTCGTGATCCTCACTCCATTGTCAAGGAAGCTCAGGATTTATTCAATCAGGGATTTCGCGAAGTCACCCTTCTGGGTCAAAATGTGGATAGTTACAAGTGGTCTCCAGAGGAAAACAACAAAGCAAGGCTGAACAAGCAGGGAGAGGTCAGTAAGGTATATAATTTTGCAAAATTACTTGAAATGGTAGCAAAAGTGGATCCTAAACTTCGCGTCAGGTTTTCCACCTCTCACCCCAAGGACATCACCGATGAAGTCCTTTACACCATGAAAGCTTATGACAATATCTGCAAATACATCCACCTGCCTGTACAAAGTGGAAACTCCAGGGTTCTCGAACTGATGAACAGGACATATGACAGGGATTGGTATTTGGAAAGGGTAGCTAAGATCAGGGAAATTCTTGGAGAAGAATGTGGAATTTCCTCGGATATGATTGCCGGTTTTTGTTCAGAAACCGAGGAGGAACATCAAGATACCTTAACCTTGATGGACATCGTCAAATACGATTTCTCCTATATGTTTTTCTATTCCGAACGTCCCGGAACCCTTGCTGCCAAAAAGTATGAAGATGATATTCCCCTGGAGGTCAAAAAAAGGCGGCTCCAGGAAATCATACAGAAACAAACCCAACATTCCTTAGAAAGAAACCAGATGGATATTGGCCAGATACAGGAAGTATTGGTGGAAGGTTCTTCCAAAAGATCCGATGAACAATTAAAAGGCAGAAATTCTGCCAATAAAGTGGTTATCTTCTCCAAAGGGGATTATAAAAAAGGAGATTATGTACGGTTAAAAATCACGGATTGTACCGCCGCCACCTTGTTTGGTGAAGTGATTTCCTGATTTTTAACCTAATTAATTATATGATTACGGATTCAGAAGTTTTAGCAGTAAAACAACGTTTTGGCATTATTGGAAATAGTCCTTTGCTTAACCATGCCATCAGGGTAGCCATGCAGGCAGCCCCTACGGAAATGACCGTCCTCATCACCGGAGAAAGTGGTAGTGGCAAGGAATCCTTTTCCAAGATTATACATTCCCTCAGCACGCGGAAACATGGCAAATTCATTGCCATCAACTGTGGAGCCATACCGGAAGGAACCATAGATTCTGAACTTTTTGGACATGAAAAAGGCTCATTTACAGGTGCACATGAAGCAAGAAAAGGCTATTTTGAGGTTACCGATAATGGTTCCATTTTCCTTGATGAGATTGGAGAGATGCCCTTGGGTACCCAGGCCAGGCTTTTAAGGGTTTTGGAAAATGGGGAATTTATCAAAGTAGGTTCCTCAAAAGTCCTAAAAACTGATGTTAGGGTAATCACTGCAACCAATATCAACCTGCTAAATGCTGTCGAAAAGGGAAAGTTTAGAGAAGACCTGTATTACCGCCTTAACACCGTTCCGATTTTCGTCCCTCCTCTTCGGGAACGGGGAGAGGATATTATCCTATTATTCCGGAAGTTCACCTCTGATTTTTCAGAAAAATACAACGTAAAGCCCATAACCCTGGATAATGAAGCCAAAAATCTCCTTTTGAAATTTTCATTCAGGGGAAATATCCGGCAGTTAAAAAATTTAGCTGAGCAAATATCGTTATTGGAAGAAAACAGGGAGGTTGATGCAATTACTTTGGCCAAATATCTTCCTTCCGAAGAATCCTCCAGTTTGCCGGCACCTTATAAACCCCAGGGGTCAGGAGAAGGCTCAAGGGATTTTTCCGAAAGGGAAATATTATACAAAGTCCTTTTTGATATGAAAAAGGACATGACTGACCTCAAAAAACTTGTACTTGACACCTACCAGTCTGGCGGTCTCAGTCAGAATATCATTAAAAAACACCATTCCCTCTTTGAGGATATGGATTCATCAGTTTCATTTGATGAAGATTCTTCCAAACCCTCTTCATCCATGCCTATTGTTTTGGAATCAGGTTCATCTTCTTCCAATTCCAACCAGGCCTCTGAGGATTATGATGACGAGGGCATTGAGGACATTATCCATGAGGAAGACGATAATTCCCTTTCGATCGAAAAGAAAGAAAAGGAATTGATCATCAAAGCCTTAAGAAAACACAACAATAAGCGAAAATATGCCGCCCAGGATTTGGGAATCTCGGAGCGGACTTTATACCGTAAAATCAAACAATATGACATCAATGAGTAAAAAACTGCTCATTTTATTGGGGCTGCTCAGTCCGCTATTGTTTTCTGGTTGCAAGGTAGAATACAGTTTTACCGGGACTACCATTGATTACAATGTCACCAATTCCTTTTCAGTGGCCAACTTTTTTAACGATTCCGGAGGAGGTCCTGCCAATATGGGACAAAATTTCACGGAATCTCTAAAAGATTATTTCCAAAGGAATACCCAACTGGAATTAGTGCAAAACAATGGAGACTTGCAGTTTGAAGGAGCTATTTCCCGGTATACCAACACCCCCCAGGCTACTGTTACCAGCACAGATCCTAATTTACCTGATAGAGCCGGGCAAATGAGGCTTACCATAGCGGTGGATGTCAACTACATTAACCTCACCAATGAGGAGGAAAATATGGAAAGGAGCTTTAGTTTTTACCAAGACTATGACCCAAGGACAACCTCTCTTTTGGAAGTGGAATCTGATTTGATTGATGAAATATTTGAAGCAATCATCCAAGACATCTTCACCTCTACAGTGGCCAACTGGTAAAATCATCACTCAAAAGGTAAAAATTTAAAAACAAAAAGGGATATATATAATTCATATTTCTAAATTTGAAAAAACTCATCAGGAATACTCATTTTAAGAATATTCCTTGTAAACTGTCCCGTTTTAATTTATGGGACAAAAAAGAAATTTCCTTTCCAACTAATAAGTGGAAATACATATTTTCATTAAATTAGAGATTCTAATCAAACTAAAATCCAGTGAACGCGAAGCAATTGCTTGAGATCATCCATAAAGGAAACTCTTTAGATAAAGAAGATTTCAGGGCCTTGATCAAGCTCCATGAAACCTTTCCTTATTTTTTGGTGCCTAAAGTGCTTGCTGCTAAATACGAATACAATATTTCAAAGGGAGAATCCAAGGAATTGCTTCATTGGGCGGCGGTACAAAGTCCAAACAGGTCTTGGCTAAAAAAATTGATCCTTAATGATTTGGATTTTATTAAAGGAAACCCTTCTCCTATCATTGGCCCTCCCAGGACTAATCCTTCATCAGAACCAAAAACTGAAAACAACCCTGCTGACAATGATAATCAGGATGCTCTCAAAACAGGTTCATCTTCGAAGGAAGCAGTTTTAAAACAGTTGGAAGAAAACTTGGCAAAGTTAAAAAATAAAGAAAAGCTTTCTCCTTCCCAGGATGAAAGCCCTCCAAAAACCAACAAAAGCTCAGCTGCCGAAGACCTGATTGAATCCATCAAAAAGAAGGAAAAAAAGATTATTAATGATGTCCGAAAGCGCGAACAGGGTGATATTATCAGTTCTTTCAATAAGAAAAACATCAAGTTGGCCGCAATAAAGGAAAATGAAAATACTGAGAAAAACCAGGATCTTTCTATCCACAGCACCCAACTTAATGAAAACCTTTTATCAGAATCCTATGCCAAATTATTAAGCAAGCAAGGGAAGAAAGAGAAAGCCATAAAAATTTATGAGAAATTAATCTTGAAGTTTCCAAAGAAAAAAGCTTACTTTGCGAACTTAATAAACGAATTAAAAGATTAAAATAGCTATAACATGTTTACTGTATTGATCAGTGTCATCATTATTTTGGCCGTTTTATTAATTTTGGTCATCCTAGGCCAAAACTCTAAAGGAGGCGTTGGTGCGGCATTTGGTGGTAGTGCCTCTCAGATCATGGGGGTTACCAAAACCGGCAATATTTTGGAAAAGGCTACCTGGGTATTGGCTATCGCTATCTTGGTTCTTTCCCTGGGAACATCGGCCTTTAAGGGCACCAATGTTTCTGAGGAATTTGTTTCTCCCAACGTGGAGAGTGCCAGGGATCAAATGATAACCCCTGCTTTTGATGACAATGAAAGCATCCTTCCTGCAGAGGAGGAAGAGAATCAAGACATTAGCCCTGCTGATACAGCAAGCGGACAATAAAATTTCCAAAAACAAAAAAAAATAACCTGGCAGACTGCCAGGTTATTTTTTTTTGTTTTCTTATTTTTTCAGCCATTTAACTATCAATAACTTTCAAAAGGTCACTTTTATTTGCTAGGTTCTAACATTATTCATACCTTTTAACTTTGCCAATATAGAATCAATTAATTCAATTTTATGTTTGACAACTATGTAAGTCTTGAGGATATTGGGGCTATGGATTGGCCTAATGTCATTCTGTGGGCAGCCCCTGTGATGTTTGCTTTGGTCTTTCTTGAATGGGGCGTCAGTATTTATCAAAATAAAGACACATATGATAGAAAAGATTTTTTAGCAGCTGCCTCAATTGGCTTGATCAATGTTGGCATTAGTGCCTTGATCAAAGTGGCCCTTTTCAGTGCAGTGCTGTTTTTTTGGAACCTTGTTCCTTGGAAAATTCCACCCGCTTGGTGGTCTTTCCTCCCCTGTTTTGTGGCCATTGATTTTGCCCGTTACTGGGCACACCGGGTTGCCCATGAACAGCGGTTTTGGTGGGCCACCCATGTCACCCATCACAATTCAAAAAAATATAACTTTTCCGTTTCATTTCGATTAAGTTGGACCCAGCATATTAAGTTTATATTCTTTGTACCGGTGGTAATGATTGGATTTGATCCTTTTGTTTTCTTTATTTGCCACCAAATTGCAGTTTTGTATCAATTTTGGATTCATACAGAATACATCAAAAAACTGCCTGCTCCCATAGAATACATATTTACCACACCTTCCCATCATAGGGTACATCATGCAAGTGATGAACATTATCTTGACAAAAACTATGGATCAACTTTCATCATTTGGGACCGGATTTTTGGAACTTTCATGGCAGAACAAGAAAGACCTAATTATGGCATCACCAAGCCCGTAAAATCTTACAACCCTGTTTATTTGGTTTTCCACGAATGGTATGACATTGTAAGTGATATGAAACTTGCAAAAAACAACAAGGAAAGATTTAGAATACTATTTGGCAAACCCGGTGATGACGTTATCAAAAAAGGGATGGACCGGGAAATTACAGAAAAAAAAGGCAATGAATTTTCAACAACTAACGAAGATTTGGATAATGGTGATCTCAATAACTCCAAAAAAGCAGAGCCTGTTTTGGTGGAAAAATAAAAACTAATTCATTTCAAATCTTAAAGTCCCGGACCAGCCCGGGACTTTTTTTTTAGTCTATAACTCGCATCAATAACCTTTTGCTAACAGGAACCAGACTTTCCTCAAGTGGAACTAAATTGGTGCTATTAATCAACCAAGTGGCAGGGTTTGGTAATTCTTTATAATTTTTAACAAGGTCCATTTTTATTCGCTCAAACGTATTGGTCAAGCTGGTTGTCATTTTTAACAAAAAATTCAAAGCAATCCCTCTTAATTTTTCCAAACTGCTTTCAAACAATTTCATTTTATACCTGTAAACATAGATTTCCCGGGTTTTGTCATAAGAAAAAAAGACATACCCCTCCTTTTGATAAATAGGAGAAAGCCCTACAGGTTCAATTTCCAGATGATTTTCTATAAAATCATAAATGGATTTCCCTTGGTCAATATGATGTTTGATCATGGGCATGGAATAAGAAATAATTTCTTCCAGTTCTTTCATCATTTCATCATCCTCCAGCAATGGCTGGTGTTTAAGGACCATCTTTTTTATATCCAAACCTGCCAACCTTTTGGGAAAGCTGTTACTTAAGGTATCCTTTTCTTCAGATAACCCTTTTAATTTTTGATAATGTCTAATAAGATCAGCTAAAGATGGATAAAGCTTCACTTCATTGAAATGACGATCCACCTCTTTAAGGTAAGCTAGAAGGATATATTTTTTATACTCAAAATCAATCAAGCCTTCTGAAATCCAGTTTTCTGACAAAGTTTTCATAGGAATCTCACTTTTTTATAGAATTTAATAAAAAACTGACATACTTTCTAATGGCCCAAAGTAAAAATGACAGCTCCTCCGATAACCCAAAAACACACATGACAACCCTATCCTACATTTTCACGACTTTATGTCAGACAATTGACCTATTAAAAATAGAATCAACACTTGGCACAAGAAATGTAATAAAGGGTTCAGAAATCAAAGCATCTAACTTAAAAAAAACAATACAATTATGTCACAAGTAAACATCAAACCTCTTGCAGATAGAGTTCTGGTAGAACCTGCTGCAGCTGAAGAAAAAACAGCCTCCGGCCTTTATATTCCAGATACTGCCAAAGAAAAACCACAAAAAGGTACCGTAGTGGCAGTTGGTAACGGAAAAAAAGACGAACCACTCACTGTAAAGGTAGGTGACACTGTTCTTTATGGGAAATATGCCGGCACAGAGCTTTCAGTGGAGGGCAATGATTATTTGATCATGAGGGAATCAGACATTTTTGCTGTTCTCTAATCAATACTTGAAGTAGTTTAATTTTAACAACAAACTAAAAAGAAATAACAATGGCTAAAGAATTATTTTTCGATACAGATGCAAGGGACCGATTGAAAAAAGGTGTCGATGCTCTTGCAGACGCAGTTAAGGTGACCTTAGGCCCAAAGGGTAGAAATGTAATCATCGACAAAAAGTTTGGTGCTCCGACCATCACAAAAGATGGTGTTTCTGTAGCCAAAGAAATTGAATTGGAAGAGCCAATTGAAAATATGGGTGCTCAATTGGTAAAAGAGGTGGCATCAAAAACCGCTGATAATGCGGGTGATGGTACTACTACAGCCACCGTGCTTGCTCAGTCTATTTTTAATGTAGGTATCAAAAATGTGGCTGCCGGTGCTAACCCAATGGACCTTAAAAGAGGTATTGACAAAGCGGTAGCTAAAGTTGTTGCTGAACTTAAATCCAACTCCAATCCAATTTCAACTTCAAAGGAAATTGCCCAAGTAGGTACTATCTCTGCCAACAATGACGAGGAAATCGGTAAAATGATCGCCGATGCCATGGAAAAGGTAGGCAAAGATGGTGTAATCACTGTAGAAGAAGCCAAAGGAACTGAAACAGAAGTAAAAACTGTAGAGGGTATGCAGTTTGACAGAGGGTACCTTTCTCCTTATTTCACTACCAATACGGAGAAAATGGAAGCCGAACTGGAAAACCCATACATCCTTATTTATGACAAGAAGATTTCTGCTATGAAAGAGTTGCTTCCTGTTCTTGAGCCGGTTGCTCAGTCTGGGAAGCCGCTATTGATTATTGCTGAAGACGTTGACGGGGAAGCTTTGGCAACCCTTGTAGTTAACAAAATCAGAGGTGCCCTCAAAGTTGCTGCCGTTAAAGCTCCAGGTTTTGGTGACAGAAGAAAAGCAATGTTGGAAGACATCGCCATCCTAACTGGTGGTACTGTAATCTCTGAAGAAAGAGGCTACAAGTTGGAAAACGCTTCCATCGAATATTTGGGTACTGCAGATAAAGTTAACATCGACAAAGATAACACCACCATTGTCAAAGGTGCGGGTGAAAAATCTGCTATCGAAGCAAGAATTGCTGAAATAAAAGCGCAAATCGATAAATCCACATCCGATTACGACAAGGAAAAACTTCAAGAAAGACTTGCCAAGCTTTCTGGTGGTGTAGCAATCTTGTATATCGGTGCAGCCACTGAAGTGGAAATGAAAGAGAAAAAGGACCGGGTAGATGATGCCCTTCATGCTACCAGAGCAGCCGTTCAGGAAGGTGTTGTAGTTGGTGGTGGTGTGGCATTCATCAGAGCTTTAGTCTCTTTGGATAACCTTAAAGGTGAAAACGAAGACCAGGATACCGGTATCAACATTGTAAAACAAGCCCTTGAGTCTCCGTTGAGAACTATTGTTTCCAATGCAGGTGCGGAGGGATCTGTTGTAATCAATAAGATTCGTGAAAACGAAGGAAACTTCGGCTACAACGCTCGTACCGATGTTTTTGAAGACTTGTTCCAAGCAGGTGTAATTGATCCAACCAAAGTGACCCGCCTGGCTCTTGAAAATGCAGCATCCATTGCTTCCTTGTTGTTGACTACCGAATGTGTGGTAGCTGACATCAAAGAAGAAGGTGGTGCTTCAGTTCCTCCAATGGGCGGAGGAGGAATGGGCGGCATGATGTAATCCCAATTTCTGAATATATCCATAAGGAGGTTCCAAAAGGAACCTCCTTTTTCATGTAATACAGGTAGGTTTTAGTAAATTTAGATCAAAGAAACTGGGATTAACTATCTACATATATATTAATTTTTTATAAATTAAATTATAATTGTATCTTACTTCGAAATGGCAATAAGAACCTCCTAACGGTACGATTGATGCAATCATTTGATTCAATTGTTTTAATAGACGACGATCCCATCAACAACCTAATCAATAAAAGGTTAATCAGTAAACTTGAGTTTAATTCCGAGGTGGAAGAATATCTGGAAGCTGAAAATGCTCTCAATGCCATTTTAGAAACCTCATCTCAAAAAAAACTATTAATATTATTGGATATTAACATGCCTGTGATGAATGGGTGGGATTTTTTAAAATTGTATTTGGAAAAATGCCAAAACAGAAAGGATGTTATCGTCATGTTATCCAGTTCTATTGATTTTCAAGACCGAAAAAAATCAGAGGAATACCCCTGCGTATCTGGCTTTATTGAAAAGCCACTTACTCACAAAAAATTACTGGAGGTATTAAAAACTTTCGACCTAAAAGAAAAAGAATAAGTAAATGACTACTTATTATTCCTCTCCCAAAACGTCCCTGGAACTTTACCTTTACAGGGATCATTTTTTTGAAAAACAACTTATTAAAGATTCTTCCCTACTGATGGATTTTTTACACCAATAGGAACATAAGTTTTGGCTCAATATCACCAGCTTCAATAACCTGGAAACCAACAATCAATTGGCGGAAATATTCAACATCCCCCCTATTTGTTGAGGATATATTAAATACAGACCAAAGGCCAAAAATAGAAGAAACAGCAGATTTTATATTGATATGTTCCAAAATGGTTTATTCTAAATCCGGGCTTCATGAAATCCATACGAAACATATCAGTTTGCTTTTCGGACATAATTTTACCATTTCGTTTCAGGTGTCTAAAACGGAGGTCACTGGGCCACGGTTTACGGTGATAGCGGGCCAGCCATTCCGGGAATCACTGGGCCAAAAATAGAGTCGGTTTTCCGGAGGTCACTGGGCCATTTTAGGATTCCCGAGCTGTTTGGTACCGGAGGTCATTGGGCCACTTTCCATGATAAGTTATTAGCCTTGTAGTCGAATAACAGCAACTACATGGCAGGACAAAGAATAGACATCATGGATTTAAGAAGTTTGATCACCTTCAAGCAGAAGGGGCTTAGCAACCGAAAAGTGGCAGACCTATTGGGCGTCAACCGAAAGACCGTTGACAGTTATGTCAGGCGTTTCAGGGATCTTTCCCTTGGGTACGGGGAACTGCTCTCCCTTGACGGCAAAGATCTACAGGAACTTTTCACCGAGACAGGGCAGACCGAAAAGGAACGTTATGAGCATCTCTCGGGGTGTTTTCCCCACATCGACGGGGAGATGAAAAAGCCCGGCTGTACCCTGCAGGTACTGTGGAAGGAATATATCTCCCAAAATCCGGAAGGCTATAAATACAGCCAGTTCACCTGGCACTACCGGCAATGGAAGAAGCGCAACAACGCCAGTGGCAAGCTGTCCCACCGTGCCGGGGAAAAGCTTTTCGTGGACTTTTGCGGAAAGAAGCTGCACTACGTTGACCGCCGGACTGGGGAGCAGATAGCCGTAGAGGTTTTTGTTGGTGTCCTGCCCTGCAGCCAGTACACTTACATAAGGGCGGTGCCCAGCCAAAAACGGGAGGATTTTATCAGCTGTCTGGTCTATTGTCTGGGCTGGATGGGCGGGGTACCCTATGCCGTCGTCCCTGACAATCTCAAATCAGCAGTGGACAAGGCCTCAAAATATGCCCCGGTCCTCAACAAGACCTTTTCGGATTTTGGCCTCCATTACGGCTGCGCCCTTGATCCTGCCCGGCCCTATAGCCCGCAGGACAAATCACTCGTGGAGCGTTCGGTCACCCTGGTCTACCAACGGATCTATTACCCCTTGGGCAACCATACCTTCTTCAGCCTGGAGGAGCTCAATGCGGCCATTGCAGAAAAACTGGAGGAGTACAATGACTACCTGCTCAGCCATGGACAGGGCAGCAGGCGAAGCCAGTTTTTGGACATCGAAAAGGAGTTCCTGCAGCCCCTTCCCAAAAGCATCTACAGCATCCGTTATTATAAAAAGGCCACCGTCCAGAAATCCTCCCATGTTTACCTGGGAGAGGACAAAAACTATTATAGCTGTCCCTATCGCTATATGGGCAAGAGCGTGGAGTTACAGTACAACCGGAACACCGTGGAGATATTTTACCGTCAGGAGCGGATCGCATCCCACAAAAGGGCTTCCCGGCAAGGCCAGTACATCACCATCGGGGAACATATGCCCAGCAACCACCAATACTACAATGACTGGAGCCCGGAATACTTTGACCGGAGGGCACAAAAAGTTGGTCCGAACACCCAGGAGTATATCGGAACGTTGATCGGCCAGTACACCTATCCCGAAATCGGCTACAAACAGGCACAGGGGATTCTTTCCTTCTTGAAAAGCTATGGACAGGAGCGTCTGGAAAGGGCCTGTAAACGGGCACTGGGCTTCGAAAAAGCCTCCTACCATACCCTTGAAAGGATACTTAAAAACAAAATGGACCTCGAGGAACTGCCTCCTGCCAAGGATCATTTAACCCCGGGTCACAAGAACATCAGGGGCTCCTACAGCTGACAGGCCGCCCTCTTGATGAAACGAATTATAATATCCCAACCAAATGAATTATGAACGAACACAACACCATTGAAAAAATGAAACAGATGCGCATGGGTACCATGGCGGAACTTTACCACAAGAATCTGACAGAACATCTCTATCAGGACATGTCGGCCGACGAACTGTTGGCCTTTCTAGTGGACAGCGAATGGGAGTACAGGCAGAACAAAAGCATAGACAACCTCATACGTCAGGCAGGGTTTAAACAGGCCGCTGCAGCAACTGACATTGATTACCATAACTCCCGTAACCTGGACAGGGGGCTGTTTGAGAGATTGCTCGGACTGGCCTTCATCAAAAACCGGACGAACATCATCCTTACCGGGGCCACCGGATCCGGGAAAAGTTACCTGGCCCAGTGTCTTGGGGTCAGGGCCTGCCAGCACAGGTTCAGGACGCTTTATTACAATACGGCCAGGTTTTTTGATGCGGTAAGATTGGCCAAGCTGGAAGGTACCTACCATAAACTGCTCAAAAAGCTCGAAAAAACCAATGTGCTCATCTTGGACGACTTTGGTCTGGCCCCGATGGATGGGCAGGCCAGGATTGCCCTTATGGACATCATGGAAGACCGCTATGAGAAAAGTTCAACGATCATTGCATCACAGATACCGGTCAGCCAATGGCATGGAACCATTGGTGATGACAGCATTGCAGATGCCGTGCTCGACAGGCTCGTATACTCCTCACATAGGATAGAACTGGAAGGAGAATCCATGAGAAGCAAAAAGAAGTTGGACAATTAAATTTTAACCCTATTATTGCACTTGGAAAGTGGCCCAATGATTCCCGGAATCCGTGGCCCAGTATACGCCGGAAACACTGGCCCAGCATCGCCGGAATAGACATCAGGAAACTTCTGAGGATATTTTTGATAATATAAGGACAAGACTAGAAAACCCATCAGGAAAAATGAGGAAGCTGGGAACCGACTATTTTACCTATACTTTCCTTGACACCATAGTGGATCAATATTATGAGGTTTTAGAGATGATCAATGATGCAATTGAAAAAACTGGAGATGAGCTCATCATTTCTGGCCAGCCCCTAAGGCTAAAAAACATATAACTGAATAGAAAAATTATTCGGGAGGTAAAAAAGTACACCTGGCCTATGCGGGAAATATTATCTGCTTGGAAAAAATCAGAACACCCCTTGATCAAAAAAAAACCTTAACCTTCATCAAGGACATCTATGAAAACACCATTGAAATCCTGGAAGAATTAGAAATTCAAAGAGAAACCATGACCAACCTTGCTGAAATATATATGACCCAACTTAGCGTCAAGCAAAATGATGTCATGAAGACCCTAACAATCATCACTACTATTTTTATCCCCTTAACTTTTATTGCAGGAATTTACGGCATGAACTTTCAATTTATGCCTGAGTTACAATGGAAATATGGGTATTGGGGAGTATGGTTAATTTTCTTTTTGATTACCCTATTGATACTCCGTTATTTTAAAAAGGGGAAATGGTTCTAATTTTCCCTTTATTTTTCCTATCCCAAAAAGGTATCCAATGGGATGACACAACTCTATCCGAACATTTCCGAAAAAAGGAATATACTTTACATTTTTAAGATAAACACCTAAAAGTAAAAATCAGGAATAACAAAAAACAATTACCCATCAATACAGGTAGTTAATTCTCTGATGGTGGTAAATTATTATTTTTACTGCTTTCCCTTCAAACCTAAATATTATCAATACAAAGTTCTACTAGGCCTCTACACCATAACTTAAATTTTAAATTCATACCATGGCCTGATTATTGCAAAATATATGCAAATCCATTATAAAAAATCTCTTATCCAAAGGACTTTTTACCTTTTTATATGACTTTAATGGGTTTTTAACGTTATAAAAGTATAAAAGCTCCTAAAACCTCTCTATCATGTGGACGAAATTTGTATATATAGGCCTTGTTTTTCTGATTTTTAGCTGTTGTCCGGCAATTGCCCAATATTCTCAAAATGATTGGGCACCAAGGGACCATCAAATCCATTTTGGCATCGGGCCTTCCTTTATGTATGCAGATAATGGTGGAGTTTATGGGAAATTTGACTTTTCAATCGATCCTGCTTTTTCATTGGCCTATGTAAAAAAAATCACCCCTGGAATGAAATTAAGAGCATCAACTGACTTTCAGTTCCTTTCAAGCGGAAATTATACCGGGCAAGAAAAGGCTATTGAATGGGGTGAGGAAGGTCATGCTTATTCCTTTTCCGGAAATGCAATCTTCTTAGATATAATGCCGGAATTTTATTTATACCCATACGCAAGACATATGGAAAGAAAAAGATTCAATTTCTTTGGAGGCTTAGGCATCGGTTTTATGCACGTGTCCCGAGAGCAGACTGTATATCAAGGAGGTGGTGACCAAATAACAGAAGAAAAGAAGGGTAGCTTTTACATTCCGTTGCGTGGAGGAGGCTTTTATGCTCCCGCCCCAAATTGGGACCTAGGTGTGGAAGGGAGTATTTTAACCAGCTTCTCAGATCAACTGGATGGAAATTCCGGTCATAATAGGGCCAATGACATCCCTTTTCCAAGTACAATTTACGGTTAGAAGGTATTTGTATGGTCGCCCATTTTGGAAAAAGGCCCAATAATTGGCTTAAACTATAAAAAGAATCTTATAGAACTAATCTTTTCAAATAAGTTCCGTAACCGCTTTTTCCCAATTTTTCTGCCAACCGAAGCAGTTGTTCCTTATCAATGTAGCCTTTACGATGGGCGATTTCTTCAATACAGCCAATTTTAAGCCCCTGTCGTTCTTCGATCACTTCCACAAACTGTCCAGCTTGCAATAAAGATTGGTGAGTACCCGTATCCAGCCAAGCGGTGCCTCTGGATAAAATGGCCACTTGAAGCTTCCCTTCCTTAAGGTAGGCATTATTGATATCTGTGATTTCCAATTCCCCTCTGGGGCTGGGTTGAATTTGTTTGGAAATTCCTACCACTTGGTTATCGTAAAAATACAATCCGGGAACAGCAAAATTGGAACGTGGATTTTGAGGCTTTTCCTCTATACTAATGGCTTTTTTATTTTCGTCAAACTGCACCACCCCATAGCGTTGGGGATCATTCACATGGTAGGCAAAAACAATCCCTCCTTCTGGAGAGGTATGTTTCATCAAGTTCTCCTGTAGGCCAGATCCGTAAAATATATTATCCCCTAGTATTAAGGCCACCTTATCATTTCCAATAAATTCTTCCCCAATCACAAAAGCTTGCGCCAAGCCTTCGGGACGTGGTTGAATGGCATATGAAAAGGAACATCCCAAATGGGAACCATCACCCAACAACTGCTGAAATGCTTTGGAGTCCTCAGGGGTGGTAATAATCAATATTTCCCTGATCCCTGCCATCATCAATACTGACAGTGGGTAATAAATCATAGGTTTGTCATAAACAGGCATAAGTTGCTTGCTTACTGCAATTGTTAATGGGTACAAACGGGTACCTGACCCTCCTGCTAAAATGATCCCTTTCATAAATACAGTTCAATAAATGGTTCGCTAAGATAAAATATGTTGGGCAAAAAGTGGAATTGATCCTCATATTTCCCAAATGCTATAGAATAAGTAGCAAAAATTAAACTAGGAATAAAATTTTAATTACCCTACCTCACTTTTATTTATTAAATAATTACTGAACCATTATTGACCTTTCCTCTTGAATCTAATGGATAGAATTGTTTATATTAAAACGAAATTAACCGGGTGAGCATTCATTACCAAAATTGATGAACAGCTTCCATAGTCTCGTCAGCAAAATAATTAATTCTTTCTGGTGAGGTGAATTTTCAATTTCACAATAATATCCACCAATTTATTGAAACATTTTCCTACTTAGACACCAATTGCATTGTCTAAATAGAAACCTTTATTTGAAATGAGACCTTATATTTTAGCAGAAACCAATTGGAAAGAACTTAAAAACGCCACAATTGATCTGGCTATATTACCTTGGGGGGCTACCGAAGCCCACAATTACCACCTCCCCTATGGTACAGATAATTTTGAATCAGAAGCAGTGGCAGCGGAAGCAGGAAGGATTGCCTATGGAAAGGGCGCTAAAATCATCATTCTTCCCAATATTCCATTTGGGGTAAATACCGGTCAACAAGATATTTTCTTGGATATGAACCTTAATCCTAGCACCCAATTGGCCATTATCAATGACCTGGCAGAAGTATTGGAAAGGCAGAAGGTAAGGAAACTCCTGATCTTGAACAGCCATGGGGGAAATGACTTTAAAACATTACTTAGAGAGGTGGGGTTAAGACACCAAGAAATGTTTTTGGCAACTTGCAATTGGTCAAGATCCATAGATAGGTCCCAATTTTTTAAATATGATGGGGACCATGCTGATGAGTTGGAAACCAGCCTTATGCTGTACCTGCACCCTAAGCTAGTTCTCCCCTTGAAAGAAGCTGGCCCTGGAGAAGAGCGACCATCCCAGGTTGAGGGCATCAGGGAAGGATGGGCTTGGTCCGAAAGAAAGTGGTCAAGAGTAACAAAAGACACTGGGGTAGGAAACCCAAAAGCATCTACTAGTGACAAAGGTGAAAGGTATTTTAAGGCAGTTACCGAAAAAGTGGCGGACCTTTATATGGAATTGGCCAAACTGAACCAATATGACCCTTATGAATAAAGGGGGAATGATGTTAATAAATCAGCTTGATTTGAATAGCTATGCTTCAATTGGCGCGATAAATGAGCCCCATAAAACTTTATTAATAAGGCTTCCCTTTAATATTTTGACGCAATGCCATTATTCTTTAAACCTACCTTTGATATTCCTGGGAGGAATTCACCCAATCCAATTCCCCTTAAGGAATTACATTTCTGCCATCCAAATTATTTGAATTTAAACTTTGAAGCAAGGTAGCTGTAGAAAGTCCTCCGTTTCCTATTAACTAATTTTCAATAATTTTCACTGCTTATTTTGCAAAAGGTAATTTTGCAGCAATCTTAATAGGCAATACCACTTTCTATATACCATTAAAAAATCAAAAAAAGCCATAAAAAAAGCCGGGTACATTTCAATACCCGGCAGTTTTTATGTTTGATTTTTGAGATTTAGATTATCTCAAAAACAACATTTCTCTGTATTTCACCAATGGCCAAAATTCGTCATCTACGAACAATTCAAGCTTATCGGCTGCATAACGGATTTTGTCGAAGTAAGCATCTTTAACATCTGTGCTATATCCTTCAGCTTTCTTCGCAATATTCTCTTCCTTGTTTAGTCTTCTTCTGGCATCAATCATAGCCAGGACATTTTCCTTCAAAGCTTCAATATGCTTGCTGATTTCGTTGATGGTCAACACAGCTGCTTTAGTGTCCAAACCTAGACCTTTAAGGCCATTAGCATTTTCGATCAGCTTGTTTTGGTATTGGATTGCGGTTGGGATGATGTGGTTCAATGCAAGATCACCCATTACACGAGATTCAATCTGTACCTTCATGATATAGTTTTCAAGACGAATTTCATGTCTAGCATGCAATTCTCTTTCGTCCAATACACCATGTTTTTCGTACAAATCTTTTACACTCTTCTCCAACAAAACCTTAAGAGCAAATGGAGTACTCTTCAGGTTGGAAAGACCTCTCTTTTCAGCTTCTTTTTCCCAAGCTTCAGAGTAGCCGTCTCCTTCGAATCTTACTTTCTTGCTCTCTTTAATGTAATTTCTAAGCACATTTACAATAGCAATTTTCTTTTCGCTTCCTTTATCGATTTCTTCCTGGATATCCTTGTGCATATTTTGAAGCGTATCCGCAACAATCACGTTCAAGGCGGTCATTGGTCCAGCGACGTTTGAAGAAGAACCTACAGCTCTAAATTCAAACTTGTTACCGGTAAAGGCAAATGGAGAAGTTCTATTTCTATCGGTGTTGTCCAATATGATTTCTGGAATTTTATTGATTCCAAGTTTCATGTACATATTGTCACCTTTTTCGATCTTGATATTACCGTTTTCCTCCAATTCATCCAACACTGCAGAAAGCGTTGAACCCAAGAATACGGAGATAATGGCTGGAGGAGCCTCGTTGGCACCCAATCTAAAATCGTTACCTGCAGATGCAATACTTGCTCTTAGCAGGTCTGCATGGTCATGAACAGACTTGATTGTGGCTACCAAGAATGTCAGGAATTGAAGGTTTTCTCTAGCAGAGTTGCTAGGTTGGAACAAGTTGATGCCAGTATCGGTGATCAATGACCAGTTATTGTGCTTACCACTACCGTTTAGGCCTGCAAATGGTTTTTCATGGAAAAGTACTTTCAGGTTATGCAGATCAGCAACTTTGTCCATCAAATCCATCAACAATTGGTTGTGGTCAGTGGCTTTGTTGATTTCTTCAAATACAGGAGCTACTTCGAACTGCCCTGGAGCTACCTCATTGTGTCGGGTAGAAACTGGAATACCAAGTTTCCAAGATTCTATTTCGAAGTGCTTCATAAAAGACTTAACCCTGGAAGGGATGGAACCAAAGTAGTGATCATCCAATTGTTGGCCTCTTGCAGGGTTATGGCCAAATACCGTTCTTCCTGACATTACCAAGTCAGGGCGGGCAGCAAACAAAGCCTTGTCGATCACAAAGTACTCTTGCTCAACACCCAAAGAAGGGGTCACTTTCTTTACATTTCTATCAAACAACTGGCAGATAGAAACAGCAGCATTGTTTACTGCATCCATAGACTTCAACAAAGGAGTCTTATAATCTAACGCTTCACCAGTAAAAGAAACGAAGATAGTTGGGATACAAAGCGTATTTTCAAGGATGAACATGGGAGAACTAGGATCCCATGCGGTATAACCTCTGGCTTCAAAAGTAGTTCTGATACCTCCATGAGGGAAAGATGAAGCATCTGGCTCCTGTTGCACCAATGCAGATCCTTTGAATTTCTCGATGTTAGACAGGGCATCGAAGAAAGTATCATGTTTTTCTGCAGTAGAACCCGTCAAAGGTTGGAACCAGTGAGTATAGTGGGTAACACCCTTAGCAAGGGCCCAAGCTTTTGCTGCATTAGCTACCTCTTCCGCACTGGAAGAGTCAATTTTTGTACCTTTTTCTATGGCCACACTTACTTTTTTGTAAACAGAAGGGGCCAATGATTCTTTCATTTCAGCCAAGCTGAATATCTCAGAACCAAAATAATCTGAAATTTTTGTAGATGGAGCTTCGAAAGAAACCTTTTCTCTCGATTGAACCATCATCAGAGATTGTTGTCGTAAAGTTGCCATGTTTTTTTAATGTGGTTTAAAAACAGTAGCGAAGATAAGCAAAAATCTGAAATAAAAAGAAAAAACGTATTTTTTTAAGCCATTTCTTGAAAATTATACATTTTTCACCCCAAAACAACCCGAATTAGTCACGAAATAGACCACTTTTACAGAAATTCCTTAAAATTTAGTAGAAATGGAAAACTGGAATAATATCCTTAACTTTGCTCATCATTCATATAAATCAAAGGATTAAATTTGAAAAAGGTTGCATTTTATACATTAGGATGTAAGCTCAATTATTCTGAAACTTCCACCATCAGTAGGAAGTTTGAAGACAAGGGCTATCAAAAAGTGGGGTTTGAGGATAATCCGGACATCTTCATTATTAATACATGTTCGGTGACAGAAAATGCCGACAAAAAGTGTAAAAAGATTGTCAAGGAAGCTAAAAAAATCTCCCCCAATTCCTATGTAGCCATTATAGGATGTTATGCCCAATTAAAACCAAAGGAAATTTCCACTATTAAAGGTGTGGATGCAGTACTTGGGGCGGCTGAAAAATTCCGTTTGATAGAATTACTGGACGGATTTGCCAAAGAACAGGAAACCAAAGTGCTTGCTTCAGAAATCCAGGAAGCAACATCCTTTAATAATGCCTTCTCACTACATGATAGAACTAGAACATTCCTAAAAGTTCAGGATGGCTGTAATTATGGCTGTGCTTTCTGCACTATTCCATTGGCCAGGGGGAAAAGCCGTAGTGATAGCATTGCCAATATCCTTGAAAGTGCCCGTGAAATTGCCCAAACTGATGTCAAAGAAGTTGTTTTGACCGGAGTTAATATCGGGGATTTTGGAATTCAGGATGGCAGAAGAAAAGAAAAATTCATTGACCTTATCAAAGCTTTGGATGAAATCGAAGGCATTGACAGGTTTAGGATATCTTCTATTGAACCTAACCTGCTTACCAATGAGGCTATAGAATTTGTTTCTCAATCCAAGCGATTTGTTCCGCATTTCCACATTCCATTGCAATCCGGAAGCAATCCCATCCTAAGAAAAATGGGAAGACGTTATTTGCGAGAACTATACGTGGACAGGGTACAAAAGATCAAGCAATTGATGCCCCATTGTTGTATTGGGGTAGACATTATTGTGGGCTTCCCCGGAGAATCAGATGAACATTTCCTGGAGACCTACAACTTCTTAAACGAATTACCTGTTTCTTATTTGCATGTTTTCACCTATTCCGAAAGAGCAAACACCCGTGCAGTTGAAATGAAAGAGGTTGTCCCCATGAAAAAACGGCACGAAAGATCAAAAATGCTCCGCATTCTATCTGAGAAGAAGAGAAGGAAGTTTTACGAAGAAAACCTGAAAGGTGACTTTGATGTGCTGTTTGAAGATGATGTGGAAGATGGAAAAATGCATGGATTCACCGAAAATTACATCAGAATTTCAGCTAAATTTGACCCATTACTGATCAATGAAATCAAAAAAGTGACCTTGAATGAAATCAATGAAAAAGGCACTGTTGAGGTTCTTGAACCAGAAATACTGTATGAAAAACACACATAAATGAATGAATAAAGGTTAATTCCCTTTTTTTATCTTATTTGGGGAAAAACATATAATATTTTGTATATTATTGTTTTAATGATAACATTAACCCCATAGACCATGAAAACCATCTTAGAGCCAACAGGAAGGATTACAAGAAGAAAATACCTGGTGCTTTTTGTTGTTTTTTACTTTATCAATTTGCTCTGCTTAATGTTGATGTACGAGTCCATTAGGCAACAAAACTGGCTAACCCTAATCATTTTCGGCATAATTCTGATCGCCACGATTGTATTGCTACTGGTTCAGGCCATCAAGCGATTACATGACATAGGCTTAGATTGGAAATATGCGCTTTACCTTTTGATCCCACCTCCTGTAAACCTTATTGGGTTTGTATATCTGGCCATGAAAAAAGGAGAGTTGGGAAAAAACAAATATGGGCCTGACCCGAGAAAAACCGATGTTGTTTAATTTTAAAACAGCTCAGGAGGTGAGAAACCTCACTTCCTGAAATACTTTTCTTAAAAAAATTTTTTATTCATACCTCAAGGCCTCAATGGGATCCAGCCGACTTGCTTTGTAGGCAGGAATTAACCCTGAAACCAACCCCACTAAAATACATACTACAAAGGCCATGACCAACCAAACCCATGGCACCAAAAAACCGCCGGGGCCTACCAAACTGGCTACAATATTGCCGATGGCAATACCCAAAACAACGCCCAATGTTCCTCCTAACACACAAATCATAATAGCCTCAATTAAAAATTGCTGCCGAATCCTTAAAGGGGTAGCACCTAGAGCCTTCCTCACGCCTATTTCTCTGGTCCTTTCTGTTACGGATACCAACATAATATTCATCAAACCAACTGCAGCTCCCAACAAGGTTATGAAACCAATGCTAAATCCTCCTATTCTCAAATAGCCGGCAACCTCTTCCAGACTTTCACCAATGGTTTCTGATTTTACCACCTCAAAGGAATTTTCCTCTCCTACCCTATCCCGGCGGATCTTTCTCATGATGCCGGTAGCCTGCCCCATTTCATAATCCAACTTTGCCGGATCACTTACTAAAACTGTTATATCGTACCTGAAATTTCCAGTTTGATCTTGCCGGGTTGCATTTTCAACAGGAATTATAATGTTGCGATCAACACCCGAATCTCCTCCTACTGTCCCTTGTTCCTCAAGCACACCTACAATCTTGTACCGATTCCCATAAAAAGTCACATACTGGCCTATAGGGTCTTCATGGGACTCAAACAAAGTTTCAACTATTTCACTACCTAATAGGCATACATTATTACCATACCTGACCTCTACATTACTGAAGTTCCGGCCATTTTCTATAGCAATTCCCTTTATCAACAAATAATTTTCATCCCCGCCTGTAATTCGGGTGTTGGGGTTGGTTGTCTTTGAACCCCTTTTGATTTCTGCAGCCCCTGTAAGTGAACAATGGACAGTCGCCACTCCTCTTTCACTGTAAGCTTCCTTAAAATCAACTGCATTCCGGTAATTGACCGGAGGGTATATTTTCTCCTCCACTCCTTCCCTCATTACCCTTCTTCCACTTCGGCCCTTTGATTGAACATCAAAATTGTTAGCTCCAAAACCTGAAAAACTTTCCTCAATCTGGGCTTTCATTCCATCAATAGCTGTAAGCATCCCCACTAAAGAAGTAATCCCAATGGCAATGATCAAACCGGTCAAAATTGTTCTCAGTAAATTTGACCGAATAGACCGGATTGCTTCCCGAATATTTTCAATCAGGTTCATATATTATGGTTTAAACCATTTTGCAAAAAAAGATTCCGGAGGCCTAATTAATAAAAAGGTCTCTTTCCTTAATTTAGTCATCAAAAAATCATATCAGGAAATTTTGCCAAAAATTAATGCATCCTGTCCGGACGAAATTCCATTTCCTTCAATACCCATGCTTCATAGACCAACCACTCCTTCCAGCGCTGACTCACCTTTTCAGGGTCATAATAATGCTTTGCCAGGTCAATAAAATTCACGTAGTGCCCAGCTTCTGAAACCATCAGTTCATAATAAAATTGCTGTAATTCCTCATCCTGAATATTTTTCCAAAGCAATTTAAACCGCTCACAGCTTCTGGCTTCGATCAGGGCATTCATCAACAAAAATTCCGATAGTTGCTGCATCCTTCCTCCACCCTTCTGGACAAATTCACTCAATTTGATCACATAGGCATCTTTTCGGGGACGTCCAAATTGATACCCCCTTTTCCTGATTTGCTTCATCACCCTTTCAAAGTGTTCCCATTCTTCGGCAACCACAGGGGTTAACACATCTACCAACCTTTCCAGGTCCGGATACCTTACAATTAAAGAAATACAGGAAGATGCAGCCTTTTGCTCACAATAGGCATGATCCACCAAAATATCTTCCAAATTCATGGCTGCAATATTGGCCCATCTTGGGTCCGTGGGCAATTGCAGGTTTAACATTTTTTGCTTTGTACTTTCCTCCCAGTGTTTCATGATCTAATCAAAGAAATACCAACTTATTCCTAAATCCAACAAGCTATTTAATCCTGTATATCCGGGACTTACAAAGTACCCCGGGTCTTCCAGCATATTACTGTTAGCATGGTTATACCTGAACAGCACCCTGGCACGGTTGATCCTTAGGTTGACAAAAGCATCTAATACCGGGTAAGCATAAAGATTAAAATCGCTTAAATAAAATTGTTGGGTAGCCGGCATATAAGCTTCTCCAAAATAATCACTATGATACCTCCCCTCTACCCCAAATTGGATAAACAGGTTTTCGTCAAACATGGGCCCATCAAAAAACAACCTTGATCTAGCAAACAATTCCGGAATCCTAAAATTATCCTCCCTGTCTCCTGTAATAGTGGTATGGATTACTTCAGTTTGCCAAACCAACTTTTTCCAAAATGTAATATCCATTTTTACGGAAGGAATCACCATAAAAGCCTCCCCATTGGCTTGTTCAGGAACTTGGTCCTCATTAAAGAATATGTAATTATTAACCCTGTTGAGTGTTAAAGCAGGTCTGATGGAAAAACTGGTAAAATCGGCCTTAATAGTTCCCTTAATCTGATCCACCCCAACATTGGAAAAATCATTGTCCCATTGGTAATGGTTCCCCCTGTACTTTTGCTGCATGGAGGTGGGCTTGTACAAGGCCTTGGTATAATGCACTTCCAAAAATGGTGAATTAAAATCCCCCTTAAGCCTATAACCATTGGGGATTAAATACTCCCCCTCTGCTTCAAAAGACCAACGCTCATTAATATCCCCTCGCAGTGCTCCACCAAGATAAACTTCATGGAAGCTATTATTGGTTTCAAAGTGCTGATTGGCCATCCTGCCTGTTCTATACTTTACGTATGCATTATAATATACCGGACCAAAATCCCCCTTGAATCCTGCTTCATTTCTCCATTCAGAAAAATGATGACGGTTGGAAGTGGTGTCATTGCTGACAAACCTATTTTCATTAAAAAATAAAGCGTCATCGGTAGTTAAATCTGAGAAAAAGGTTACCAGCTGCTTTTTCTTATCAAACACATGATAAATTTCCCAACCTTTTAGTAGCTTAAATTGATGATAAAGATGATAATCTTGCCTTAGGTCTAGTGCCCTGGAATTCCTCAACCATACTTTTGCATCTTCATAAGAAAAATAACGGGATGTGGAATCCACTTCAGGTGGTATAATCCCTCCTTGTTCAAATACCAGATGGTGCATCCGGGAAAAATTGGCCAACAAAAAATATTTCCCATTATCAGATTGATAATTAGTATGCAGGGAATAGGAATTTTGCTGAACCATGTGATCGTCCCTACCTGTGGGATTGAGGACTTTCCTTGCCCTGATCGTGTTGAAATTAAAACCCAAATTCCAAGTAGGGGTTACATTTCGGGCAAATTCCACATTTAGCATATTCCGGTTGCCTCCACCATAAAAAGCTTCCAGTTTGGTATAAGGGGATTTTGTGTCAAAATACCTTAAACTGTCGGGCGAATGGTAATACAAATCATAAACATCAAAGCCGGAAGTTGTCCCAATCAATCCCGGGATTTGATAATAAATAGGTTGTGCTGCACTACCAATATTGCCCAGGTCCTGATATTTATGACCGCTGTCAAATACCGGTTCAAAATTATGGAAATCTGTCAATCCCGTATCCAAAGGGATTTTTTTCATTTTATTATACCTTAGATGCTTTTCCTGAAAGTATAAAGAGGTTTTAGGGCCATAAACCATTTTGGTAGAATCATCGATCAAGCCTCTTCTTTCCTGGGGCTGGTCCTCTGCATCCCCTTCACCTGGAGGCCTTGTATCCTGAGCCAATAATTGAAACCCAAAAGTACTCAACCCTAAAAATATTATTAGTAAATATTTAACGTTCACTTTGATATCCTTTTTCCCTTATAGCTTTTGAAGCCAATTCCAATAAGGCATGTTTATCCTTCTCCTCGAATTTTACCTGGACAGGTAACGCAAAAATCGGAATTTCTCCCAAATATTTTAGGAATTTATCCGCTTTAAGTTTTACCGCATCTTTTTCGGTTGTTAGGATGGCGGTATTTTGAGGTAAATGGGCTTTGTATTTTAACAGCAGATCTTCCACATCTTTTTCGGAATAATTGTAATGATCTCCATATTCCAAAAAATCCAGCAACTCATACTGACCTTTAACGTATTCATATAACACTTTTGGATTGGCAATGCCACTTAACAAAATGACTCTCTCCAATTCTTCTGGCTCACCATTCCAAATATTATACGGCTGGCCATAATTTAAGCTTGCAAAAACTACCGGACAGTGTTTTTTGGTAAAACGGTGGATTCCCTCTATGTAGTAATTTTTTTCCTTCTCCGCCAGGTTATCCGGGCATTTGGTTACCACTACCACATTGGCTCTTTTGGCCCCATTGGGATTTTCCCTCAAGGTCCCCATTGGCAGTACATGATCATTGAAAAAGGGTTTTTGATAAGTAGTTAATAAAATATTGAAATCACCTTTGACATAACGGTGCTGAAATGCATCATCCAGTACTAACAGTTCGGTTGCAGGGTTATTTTCAATTATCCTGGGGATGGCGAGCACCCTTTGTTCACCTACGGCCACAGCGACCTCTTCTCCGAATTTTTGAAAAATCTGATAGGGTTCATCTCCAATTTTCTCAGGAGTGGACTGGGAATTAGCCAAAATAAACCCTTTAGTATTCCGGCCATACCCCCTGCTCAGCATGGCCACTTCATACATCTCCCTAAATTCAGTCAATAAAAATTCCACCATTGGAGTTTTCCCGGTTCCTCCCATAGACAGGTTTCCGACTACAATGGTTGGGATTTCAAAAACCACACTTTTTTTCACTCCCCGGTCAAACATCTTGTTTCTCAACCGGGTCAGCCCATCATACAAAAGTGAAAAAGGATATAAGAGAAATTGATGGGGCTTCATTCCTATATTTTTTTATATTTTTGATTTCAAAGCTAGATACAAATATATGGTTAATTTGATAAGAGATGTAGTTTCTTACTTAGAAAGCATTGCCCCACCTGCTTATCAGGAATCTTACGACAATGCCCAATTGATCACAGGCAGTCCGAAGGATAAGGTAAAAGGTATACTTTGTACCCTGGATGTTACTGAAGAGGTGGTTCAGGATGCAATTGACAAAAATTGTAATCTCATTGTGGCACATCACCCCATCATCTTCAAGGGATTAAAAAGCTTGACAGGTAAAAATTACGTAGAAAGGACGGTGATTAAAGCCATCAAAAATGATATTGCCATTTATGCCATCCATACCAATTTGGATCATGTCCATACGGGGGTAAACCGGAAAATCGCAGAAAAAATAGGCTTAGAAAAGTCCCGGATTTTGGCTCCGAAAAATTCCCTTTTGATGAAATTGGTGGTTTTTGTCCCCAATGAAAATACAGAAGAAGTTTTACAGGGATTGTATAAAGCTGGGGCTGGATCCATTGGGGAATATTCCAATTGCAGTTTTCAAGTATTAGGGGAAGGGACATTTCTGCCCTCTGAAAATTCAAACCCAACCATTGGTTCTCAGGGAAAAACTGAAACGGTACAAGAAAAAAGAGTGGAAGTAATCTTCCCGGCCTTTTTAAAAAATAAGATCTTAAGTGCCTTAAAAAAAAGCCATCCATATGAAGAGGTAGCCTACTATCTGCAAAGCCTGGAAAATGAACATCAGGAAGTGGGGGCAGGTATGGTCGGAGAATTACCCCAACCTATGAATGAAAAAGTATTTTTGCAGCATTTAAAGAGCTCCATGAATCTTCATATTATAAAATTTACCGCTCTCAGGGATCGACAAATTAAAAGGGTAGCTATCTGTGGAGGAGCAGGAATTTTTCTTTTAGGAGCAGCAAAAAAAGCAAATGCGGACATATTCATCACTTCGGACATAAAATACCACGAATTCTTTGATGCTGACAATCAGATAGTTTTGGCTGACATCGGGCATTACGAAAGCGAAATCCATACAAAAGAATTATTAATGGAGCTATTGTCACAAAAATTTAGTAATATTGCACTCTATTTGACAAAAGTCATTACAAATCCCATAACTTACATTTAGTACATGGAAAGTACAGTTGCACAGAAACTTGAAGCCATTCATAATCTTCAATCAATCGATTCCCGCCTCGATGCAATTTTTAAAATCAGGGGAGCCCTTCCCGAAGAAGTTCAGGACCTTGAAGACGAAATAACCGGCTATGAAACCCGGTTGGAGAAATTCAATAAAGACATTGTCTCCCTGGAAGAGGAAATCAAAAAACACAAGGAGGCTATCAAGGAATCTGAAAAGTTGATCAAAAAATACCAAGATCAGCAGATGAATGTCAGAAACAACCGGGAGTATGACGCCATCACCAAAGAACTTGAACTGCAGGATTTGGAAATCCAGGTTTCCAAGAAAAAAATCGGCGAAGCGGAAGCTAGAATTGAGGGGAAAAAGCAGGATTTGGAGGATCTTAATGAAACGCTTAAGGATCGTAAAAAAGATCTTGACACCAAAAACGAGGAATTGAAAACCATCGTGGCAGAAAGCGAGACTGAAGAGAACAAATTAAAATCCGAAAGAGAAAAGGCTACGAAAAAAATCGATGACAGAATCCTGAAGTCTTACGATAAAATCAGAAAAAATGCCAAAAACGGATTGGCTGTTGTAATGGTAAAAAGAGGTGCCTGCGGCGGTTGCTTTAACATCGTCCCTCCTCAAAGACAAGCGGATATTAGAGAACAGAAAAAAATCATTGTCTGTGAACACTGCGGAAGGATCTTGGCCGGTGTTGCCGATGAAATTCAAGATGAAACGATTCCGAAGAAAAAAAGAGGTTCCAGAAAATCATAATCAAATAGCCCATTATATGGGCTATTTTTTTGTCTTCATTTTTTCACCTCAAAACACCACGTCATACAATCCGTTATTTTTCAGCTATTTACATTTTAAATATGTAAATTTACTTTTAAACCCATCCTTATTACACCATGAAATATTTCATTGTCCTCTCATTTATAGGGCTGATGCTATTGGCGTCTTGCAAGGAAAAATCCCAACAAGAGACCGATGCCCTAAACAGTAATTACCTTAGTCCGAACACGATGTGCGGAACGGTACAATTTAGCGAAGGTTGTGGACCAGCAGTCGATTCTTTGATTCAATTTGGCTTGGCCTTGGTTCACCATATGACTTATGAAGACGCCCGGTACACTTTTGAAAACATTATTGAAAAGGATCCAAAATGTTTTTGGGGTTATTGGGGAAAAGCGATGACTTATATTCACCCCCTCTGGCCCGATGAACCTTCCAAAGGAGAATTAAAAGAAGGCTGGGAATTAAGTCAAAAAGCATTAAAATATGCCAAAGATGAAAAGGAAACAGGTTATGGAAAAACCATTGCAGCTTACTATGAAAATGGAGCCACCAAAACTGAAAAAGAAAGGTTATTGGCATTTGAAAAAGGCTGGAGGGAAGTCCACCAACAATTCCCGATAGACCTGGAAGCAGATTTATTTCACGGCTTAAGCAGGTTGGCTACTGCCTCCCCTGCTGACAAAAGCTATTCTGTCCAAAAAGAAGTGGGCAAAACTGCAGAAATGGCCCTTCAAATCATCCCTGATCACCC
Organism: Echinicola jeungdonensis; assembly: GCF_030409905.1. NCBI lineage: Bacteria > Pseudomonadati > Bacteroidota > Cytophagia > Cytophagales > Cyclobacteriaceae > Echinicola > Echinicola jeungdonensis. Next base: position 2,949,146 of record NZ_JAUFQT010000001.1, on the reverse strand, counting down.
TGGCGGTTTCCACTATGCCATTCACGCTTATGATGTACCACCCCTTGCCTCCAACGCCATAAGAGTTGCCAATAACTATGGCAAAATTGCTCCAGAAATCCCTCATGCCCTCCATATGCCCTCTCATATCTTCACCCGGTTAGGATACTGGAACGAGTCAATAGAATGGAACCTCAGGTCTGCTGAAGCTGCCTTAAAATACCCTTATAAAGGTCAAGTTTCAGGGCATTATTTTCATGCATTAGATTATTTGGTATATGCTTATTTACAAAAGGCGGAGGACAAAAAGGCTGAAGAATTAAAAGCCACCCTCGACACCTTGCAGGGACCCTATCAAATTCATGCAGGTACAGCTTTTATGCTTGCTGCCTTTCCAGCAAGGCTTGCCTTAGAAAACCATGATTGGAAAAAAGCCTCTCAACTTCCGGAACGTCACCCTGATCATTTTGCCTGGGAAAAATTCCCTGCCTTTGAGGCCTTGACCCATTTTGCCAAAGGAATAGGGGCCGCCAGAGAAGGAAATGAGCAACAATCCCTGGAATCAATACAAAAACTGCAAAACATTAAAAAAACGTTAGAGGAAAACAGGGCTGCTCAATACTGGGCCCAACAGGTAAATATTCAAAAAACAGCTGTAGAGGCTTGGCTCTTTTATGCCCAAAACCAAAAGGACCAGGCTCTTAAAACCTTATTAAAGGCAGCAGAAATGGAAGCAGCTACAGAGAAAAGCCCTATTACACCTGGAGAATTACTTCCCATGAAAGAGATGCTTGGGGATATGTATTTTGAAATGGGTATGCCTGAAAAAGCAATGGTCGCCTATGAAGAGGCTCTTTTAAGAAACCCCAATAGATTTAACAGTATATATGGAGCAGGAAAAGCAGCTGAAAAGGTGGGTGATCTGGAAAAAGCTAAACAATATTACCACCAACTTCTAGAGCTAGTAGAAAACCCTTCATCCGAACGTCCCGAGATCCAACATGCAAGAAGTTTTCTTAACGTTCAGCAATCTTAATTTAAGCCTCACCCCAAAAGAGGAGTAAACTCCTCTTTTGGGGTGAGAAAAACCCGCAATTATTCTACTTTTGGCACAATTTTTTCTTTACTATAACTCATAACATCCTATTAATTAAACATTAAGGTGAAAAAAATATTTAACAAGTAGGACCAAGATATTTGAATGATCCTAATAATTTTCATATATTATCGACATGAAAAATATTATTCTATCTCTATTGCTTATTTGCCTTATATCTTCCGGATATTGCAAAAACCCGGAAGAAAAAACATTTCTAGTTATATTTAACAAAGCAGAGTTAAAGGAACTAAAATCCAGTGCTAAGTACATTGAATTGAGCTTTTTAGAAGAGTTTGAGACCAAATCCTACATGGGAAACTCAGATGCTGCTATTTTCATCAATGTTCCTGACTGTGAATTTGACAAATGTCAATTTGGACAAACATTAGTTCAAGTCAATCAATCCACTTGGAAACCTCTTCAAGAAGTTGCTTTTAGGATTATTGACATGGATGAGTCCCGAGAAAATTACCAGGGTCTGATGTCCTCTTTTTATGAAAAAATTGACAAGAAAAAAGCCAAGGCCATTAGATCAATCCTTTAGCTTTTAGGTGGTCCATATTATTATAACGGTCAATCCTGAAATCTCCGGCTTCCAACAAGCTTAGTTCATAACATCCCAGGTTATGGTGCTCAAATACGTCCATAAATCTCAGGTCATAATTGAGCATTACGCTAAGCATAACCCTTATGGCCCTACCATGCATGCAAATGAGAATGGTTTCCCCGCCCTTTTCAAGAATATAATCCAGGCCTTTCCTGAGCCTTTTGTAAACCATATTAGGAGATTCTCCACCTTCAATACAATAATCCAATTCTCCCTCAGACCATTTCTGAAGCATATTTTGATAGTATTCATTTTCCCCATGGTCCATGGGCACCCCTTCATACCTTCCCCAGCTGATCTCATTTAACTCTTCCAATCCCTCATGAGGAATTCCCTTGTTCAAAAATTTTGAGATCGATTGTCGGGTTCTTTGAAGCCCCGTATAGTAAATAAAATCAAAAGGGATATCCTTGTGGGCTTCATAAAAGGCCTCCGCTTGCTTTTCTCCAGTTTCATTGATGGGAGCGTCTATTCCACTGCCCTGCACTACTCCTCTAAGATTATAATCAGTTTGTCCGTGTCTGACGAGGTAGATTTTTTTAGTACTCAAGATTCTGTATTTTTGTTAACGATTTTCAAAGAAAACGCTTTTATTTCAAAATACATGATATTTAACAAAAACCTCAAGTTGGATTTTTTGAACCAATTGGGCAAAAACAATATGGCCGATCATTTGGGCATTGCATTTACTGCCATTGGAGAGGATTATTTGGAGGCTACCATGCCTGTGGATCACCGGACCAAACAACCATTGGGCCTTTTACATGGGGGAGCCAATATGGTATTGGCTGAGACATTGGGTAGTGTAGCTGCAACTTGCTGTATCAATCCAGATACCCATTTTTGCGTAGGCCTGGAAATCAACGCCAATCACCTTAAATCGGTTAAATCGGGAAAAGTAACTGGAATTGCCAAACCCCTACATATTGGCGGAAAAACACAGGTTTGGGAAATAAAAATAAACAATGAACAAGGCCAGCTAGTTTGTGTCAGTAGAATTACCCTTGCTGTTTTGGAGAAAAAACAATAATGAATACACCCACCACCGAATCGAACATCCTTTGTCTGGAAAATGTCCTTGAAAGGTTATTATTCCAATCCTTGGAAAGCAATTACCAGATAGCCATCTGGCGCTCTCCAAAATCCAACATGGTTCAGGTCATCATAGATAAAAGTGACAAAGTAAAAAAAGTAGCTTTAGATCTGGAAGACCTTCCAAAAGGCTTTATCATCCATCCATTTGAAACAAAAGAAGCTTCAAAAGCCTACTTCCTGGAAGCTGATGCATACTTTAATTTTGACATTAACCTTTCTCATTTTCCTGAAGAAGAATTAGGGCAATTTCATTCTATCAACTTAAATGGGGATCAGATCAAGGAAAAGATTCGTCAAAATCTAAGGATTAAAAGCAAAAATTCCGGAAATAAAACACCTCTATTCTCCACCACCAAAGAAGATTTTATCAAAATTGTAAATGATGGAATTTCAAGTATCCAAACTGGAAATATTACTAAGGTGGTACCTGCAAGGGTTAAAACTATTCCCTTCAGGGAAAACTTTGACCTGGCAAATACATTCCTGGAATTATGTAGCCAATACCCAAATGGGTTTGTCAATTTTTTCCATATCCCCGAAGTGGGTACTTGGCTGGGGGCAAGTCCCGAAATCCTTATCAATACCGAGGGAAACTGTTTCAATACCATGGCACTGGCAGGGACCCAAAAAGCAGAGGGTGACAACCCAATAAAAAGTGCCGCCTGGACTCAAAAAGAAATTGAAGAACAAGCATTGGTTAGCCGCTATATTGTCAACAACTTTAAAAAAATCCGCTTAAGGGAATATGAAGAGGTAGGCCCAAAAACGGTTTTGGCAGGAAACCTTCTTCATTTGAGATCTGACTTTAGGGTGGACATGAAATCCACCAATTTTCCTCAGCTAGGATCTGTCATGCTAAAATTACTTCACCCTACATCTGCAGTCTGTGGCAGCCCAAGGGAAAATGCCATGAATTTCCTGAAAGAAAAAGAAAAGTTTGACCGTTCCTTTTTCTCTGGTTTTCTAGGGCCTGTCAATATTCAAGGTCAAACATCCATTTTTGTAAACCTGCGAACAGCCCAAATTATGGGAGATCAAATTGCACTTTTCGCGGGTGCGGGGGTAACCGAAGACTCCACTGCAGAAAAGGAGTGGGAGGAAACCAACTTGAAGTGTAATATTATCGGTAAATTCATTCAATAAGGATATATTTTGACCTTACAACCTATCATTGATCTTGCCGCCATCTGCGCCAAAAAAGGCATCAAAAACGCCATTCTTTCCCCAGGATCCAGGTGTGCTCCAATTACCCTGGCTTTTGCCAGACACCCCGAAATGCACTGCAGAACCATTTCTGATGAAAGGTCTGCCGCATTCATCGCTTTGGGAATGGCCCAACAATTAAAAAAACCAGTGGTATTAGTCTGTACCTCTGGCACCGCTGCCCTCAATTACGCCCCTGCAATTGCAGAAGCTTACTTCCAACAAATCCCATTGCTGGTTGTTACTGCAGATAGGCCCAAAGAATGGATAGACCAATGGGATGGCCAAACCATCCGCCAGGAAAAATTATATGGTCAGCACATCAAAAAAGACTATGTTTTTCCTACCGGCTATTCCTTAAAAGACGAACAGTGGCATGCCCATCGGATAAGTAATGAAGCCATTAATGCTGCTATGGCCTTCCCACAGGGACCTGTCCATATCAACATTCCCCTCCGGGAACCTTTTTATCCAGAAAACGGGGAGGATTTTAATTATTCTAACAATATTAAATTGGTCCAAGAATTAAGGGGAACTACTTTGCTTCCTGAGGAAGGATTGATCAAAGTTAAAAATGCTTTGGATAAATTTCAGCGGATTTTGATCGTTCCGGGACAACAAAGCCCCAATGAAAATATTGGCAATTTATTAAATCAGCTTGCTAAGGACCAAAAAGCCGTGGTGGTTACTGACACCATTTGCAACCTCCAATCCAAGGAAACCATTAATTTTCATGATCAGTTTTTGCAGGTAGTTCCTGAGCTGGATTCCTTTAAGCCTGACCTTATTATTAGTTTTGGAAAATCTATAATATCTAAATCCCTCAAACAATTTCTAAGGAGTTCCAGTGCCTCCCATTGGCATATCCAACCTGAGGGCTATTTTCCAGACACTTATCAATCCCTGTCCTGTCAAATTCACACCCAGCCAGAATACTTCCTTCAGTTCCTGCTGGACAACTTGAAGGTTGCAGACCAATTATTTATAGAATCCTGGAAAGAAGCTAACTACCTAATGGGAAAAGCTTTGGAAAAGCACCTCTCCAATGCTCCTTTTGGGGAATGGAAAGCCATTTTCCAAGCCCTAAAACATATTCCGGCTCCTTCCAAAATGCATTTGGCAAATAGTATGGCTGTCCGTTATGTTAATTTTCTAGGGCCAAGAAAACAGGAAATTATTTGTAACAGGGGAACCAGTGGAATCGATGGATCCAATAGCATGGCGGTAGGATGTACCTTTACAACAAAAGAATTTGTCACCCTGATCACCGGGGACATGGCCTTTTTTTATGACCGAAATGCCTATTGGCACAATTATCCGGTTTCTAACCTTAGAGTAATTTTACTGAACAACCATGCAGGGGGAATTTTCAGGATCATTGATGGACCTTCCAAACAGCCAGAATTAGAAGAGTTTTTTGAAACGCAACAAGCTTTAAATGCAGAACACTTGGCCAAGGAATTTGGATTCAGGTATTATACTGCCCAAAATGAATCGGAGGTAGAAGAAGTAATGGAACAGTTTTACCATCCATCCATCCATCCAAAAATTCTTGAGATCAGTACAGATAGTAAAACCAATACCGGAATTCTAAAAACCATCAAGCGACAATTAAAGGAAGAGTTTATCCTTTTCCCAAAATAAAAAAAGCCTGCTGAACTTATCCAGCAGGCTTTTTTCATCAATCATCTATTGAAGCCCCGACCATTTGTTGGAATTTCCAACCCGTTGGGTCATCAACTGGCCCTTGGGTTTGTTTCATCAAAACCCCAATTACATTTTCCTCGGGATCGGCAAAATATTGGGTGTTGAAATAACCACCCCAGCTAAAGGTACCTTCGCTTCCCATTCCCCCACTAATTTCTCCTTTTTGGGTAACAACCCTGAAAGCCAGGCTAAAGAAATGGTCTTCTCCCCCAAATAGGTCACCCGTTTGATTTCCCAAAATTGAATTTACCGTTGTTCTGCTTAAAATTCTTTCCCCATTGAGTTCTCCCCCATTCAAGTACATTTGTAAAAAATTTGCATAATCCACTACAGTACTGCTTAGGCCTGCACCCCCTGAAAAAAAACTTTTTGCTCCTTTGACGGGATACTCTGGATCATAAAAGGTAATGGGAAAATGCTCCCAGGTACCCCCTACCTTATGCTGAATGGGTACCAGTCGGGATGCTTTTTTACCGGGAAGGTAAAACCAAGTATCTTTCATTTCCAAAGGCTCAAAAATTCTTTCCCTCAAAAACTCATCAAAAGGTTGACCAGAAATCACTTCCACAAAATATCCCAACACATCCAAACCTTCACTATAAGTGAATTTATCACCCGGATTATGATGCAAAGGAAGGCTTGCCAATTTTTTTACACTTTCACCAATGGTAATTTCTTTTGTAGTGAAAAGATCTGTCACTCCAGCTTTTTGGTAAATCATTTTCATCCTCTCATCACTATCTATCATTCCATACCCTAAGCCAGAAGTATGGGTCAACAAATGGCGGATAGTAATTTCCTGCGCTGCAGGGACAGTGGAATAGGTGGTATCCGAATAGTGGAAACTTTTTAACACCTTGGGATTTTTAAATTCCGGAATATATTTTGAAATGGGATCATCCAACCTGAATTTTCCCTCTTCCCAAAGCATCATGACTGCGGTGGATGTTATGGCTTTGGTCTGGGATGCGATCCTGAATATATCATCCTTTTTTAATTCCCTATTTAAGGAATTATCTGCCATACCAAATGCTTTGTGGTAAACAATTTTGCCATCTTTTGCTACAAGCGCCACCGCTCCTGGTATTTGATTATTATCTATTACCGATTCAAACATTTGGTCCAACCTGGCAAGCCTCTCAGAAGACATTCCCACACTTTCTGGGGAGCCTATTGTCAGATTTTTTGATTCTTGTAATGATGTGGTTTGGGCCTGAACGGCCAAAGTTAAAACTGAGAAAAATACAATTTGGAAAAATTTTTTCATGGTTAAATATGGATTTTTTAATTAAACATTAATATTTTTAAATAATACTTCCATTCCCAAGGGAGCAAAAAACAACCTGCACTTTCCAATAAATGCAGGTTGAACTATTTATGGTATCCATTTTATATCTTTAAAATTAGGTTTTCTCTTTTCAAGAAAGGCGTTCCTTCCCTCTTTTGCTTCCTCAGTCATATAAGCCAGCCGGGTAGCTTCTCCTGCAAAAACCTGCTGCCCCACCATGCCATCATCGGTGAGGTTAAATGCAAATTTCAGCATTTTGATAGAAGTAGGTGATTTTTCCAAAACTTCCTGAGCCCATTGATAGGCTGTTTCCTCCAATTCCTTATGTGGAACTACCGCATTGACCATCCCCATTTCATAGGCTTCTTGTGCCGAATAATTTCTTCCAAGGAAAAATATTTCTCTCGCCTTTTTTTGCCCTACCATTTTGGCCAGATAGGCTGACCCATACCCCCCATCAAAACTGGTAACATCAGCATCGGTTTGTTTAAAAATAGCATGTTCCTTACTTGCCAATGTCAAATCACAAACAACATGGAGACTATGTCCTCCACCAACAGCCCAACCAGGGACAACCGCGATAACTACTTTGGGCATAAAACGGATAAGTCGCTGCACTTCCAGGATATTTAAACGGTGCATTCCATCATCACCTACATATCCTTGTTGTCCTCTGGCTTTTTGATCCCCCCCGCTACAAAAGGAATAAACTCCATCTTTTGGAGAAGGTCCTTCTGCTGAAAGCAACACCACCCCAATAGAGGTGTCTTCCCTTGCATCCAAAAATGCATCATATAATTCACTGGTGGTTTTCGGTCTGAAGGCATTCCTCACTTCTGGCCTGTTAAAAGCAATCCTGGCTACTCCATTACATTTTTTATAAGTGATGTCCTCATATTCTTTAACAACTTTCCATTCCATATTCCAGATGATTTTATTATAATTCCAATTACTCTGCAAGATAATAGCCTTGGGGTTATTTCTCATGGATGCTTTTGAAATTTTATAGAATCATACCCTTTCGGAAATCCAATTCAATTTTTTTTTATTGACAAAAAAATGTACTTTGCCACAAACCCTAGCTTAATCATGAGCCATGTCATTATAGGACCGCATCTGATCACCTTTGACCAGATAAGGATTGGTCAGTGGCCAGAAATGGCCCAATACTTTAAAAATTCCCTGAAATTTTGCCAAGACTGGTTAAATGGCCAGGAGTCTTTCTCAATAAATACTTCCGGATCCACCGGGAAGCCCAAAACCATCCAAGTTTCAAGGAAACAAATGATCCTTAGCGCAGAGGCCACAAGGCGTTTTTTCCAAATCCAAAATGGAGATCGGCTTTTATGTTGTCTCCATACTGATCTGGTGGCTGGCAAAATGATGTTGGTCAGGAGTATGGTTTGGAATTGTCCAATACATATTGAAACACCTAATTCCAAACCCTTAAAAGAATTCCCATCCTGTTTCCCCTTGGATTTTGTCGCCATGGTCCCCTATCAAGTGGAAAATACACTTCTTGACCCAAATAGCCTGAAAGCATTCAAAAACATCAAAAACCTGATTATTGGTGGGGCCCCTATATCTGCTACTCTGCAAAAGAAAATTTCCCAATGGCCGGTAAATTTATACCAAACTTACGGAATGACAGAAACTGTTTCCCATATTGCTTTGGCCAAAATCAACGGTGATGGTAATTTAGTGTACAAATCATTACCGGGGGTTTCCATTTCTACAACTGAAACTCATCAATTGGTCATAAAAGCCCCGATGGCTTCCCAAGACACCCTCACTACCAATGATCTGGCTGAAATGGTATCTGAGAATGAATTTATTTGGAAGGGTCGGGCAGATTTTACAGTTAATTCCGGAGGAATAAAAATTCAACCTGAATTATTGGAGTCAAAAATCCAAGGGGCCATGTCTCAGTTTTTTCCTGATTCCCGCTATTTCTTTGGGGGATTACCTCATGATTTGTTTGGGGAGCAACTTGTATTGGTTATCGAGATGAAGAATCAAGACCATATGCCTTCAGTTGATTTCTCAGATTCCCTAAAATCCAGTCTGGATAAATTTGAAAACCCAAAAAAAATACATTTCATAGAAAATTTTGCTGAAACCCAATCTGGCAAAATCAACAGAAAGGAAACTTTAGATAAACTTTATCAATCCATAAATACAGGAAAAATGCCCTAATCTTGAGTATCAATTAAAAATTCCCACACAGAACATTAGGACAACCCATCATTTAATTAAACCGTAAATTCAGGAAAATAAATAGATTTCCACCTATGGATGATTTATTGGCCGCAAGGTCCCAAATGGCGCTTTCTCTGGGTTTTCACATCATTTTTGCTTGCATCGGAATGATCATGCCATTCTTGATGGCCATTTCCCATTATAAATATTTAAAAACAGGCCTTCAAAAATACAAGTTACTGACTAAAGCCTGGAGCAAAGGGGTGGCCATATTTTTTGTAACCGGGGCTGTCTCCGGTACGATGCTTTCTTTTGAATTAGGATTATTATGGCCAAAGTTTATGGAACATGCAGGTCCCATCTTTGGCATGCCATTTTCCTTGGAAGGAACGGCATTTTTTATTGAAGCCATCGCTTTAGGATTTTTCTTATATGGATGGGAAAAGTTTCATCCCTGGTTCCATTGGTTTACGGGGGTAGTGGTGGGCCTTAGTGGCTTGGCTTCTGGAATATTGGTGGTGGCAGCCAATGCCTGGATGAACGCTCCTGCAGGTTTTGATTTTGTCAATGGAGAATATCTAAATATCAACCCTATGGCAGCCATGTTCAATGAAACTTGGTTTACTCAGGCCTTGCATATGATTTTGGCAGCTTTTGTGGCCACTTGCTTTGCAGTGGCAGGGATTCACGCTTTTTTGATATTGAGAGGTAAATCAGTAGAAATTCATAAAAGCGCATTAAAAATTGCCTTAACCATTGGGGCCTTTGCTGCCATTTTACAACCCATAAGTGGGGATTTATCTGCCAAAGATGTTGCCCAAAGGCAACCCGCCAAACTTGCCGCGATGGAAGCGCATTTCCGAACCGAAAAAGCCGCCCCACTGATTATTGGTGGAATACCTGATGAGAGCGAACGCGAGGTAAAATATGCCCTTAAAATTCCTGGTGCTCTTAGTTTTCTGGCCCATGGTGATTTTCAGGCTGAAGTTACCGGACTGGATCAAATTCCTAATGAGGAACATCCTCCAGTTTTGGTTACTCATATTGCCTTTCAAATAATGGTGGCTTGTGGTGGAGTTTTAATGTTGGCAGGAATAGCCTGGTTATTTGGTTTATGGAAATCAAAAGCATTTATCTACCACAAAAAATTTTTAAAGTTCTTAATCTTTCTGACCCCTTTGGGTTTTCTTGCTGTGGAAGCAGGGTGGGTGGTTACGGAGGTGGGAAGACAACCCTGGATTCTTTATGGGATTATGAAAACCAAAGATGCACTAACACCCATGCCGGGATTAGTTTACTCATTTAGCCTTTATGCTATAATTTACATATCATTGGCCGTAATTGTCAGCACCTTATTGATACGGCAAATCAAATCTTTGGAAACAGATCAAGATCTTTCCCTACCGCAAAATCAATAAGCTAATGACCGATGTTGTAATTGCCTTTTTATACCTTTCTATTCTGTTTTACCTGCTTTTGGGAGGAGCTGATTTTGGTGCAGGTATCATCGAGTTATTTACTGGTGGATCGAATAAGGAAAGAACAAGATTATTGACCTATCAAGCTATTGGACCAATTTGGGAAGCCAACCATATGTGGTTGATCATAGCCATTGTTATCCTTTTTGTAGGGTTCCCCACCATATATACTACGGTATCCATTTATTTACATATTCCATTGTCCCTGTTGTTAATTGGGATCATTGCTAGAGGAACAGCCTTTATTTTTAGGCATTATGATGCTGTAAATGACCATTTTCAAAAAGTTTACAATTTCATTTTTGTTTATTCGTCCTTCCTTACGCCTTTATTTTTGGGCATTTTGGCAGGAACTGTAATTTCTGGAAGTATAGATCCCCAGGCAACAGATTTTATTGCTGCATATATCAAACCATGGTTGGATTGGTTCCCAATGAGTGTGGGAGTATTCACGGTATGTATTTGTGGGTATTTAGCAGCAGTATATTTGACAGGAGATGCAAGCTCCCCAAATGATCGGGCCCTTTTTAGAAAAAAAGCGATTCAAATGAATTTGCTTACCGTCCTAGCGGGTGGCTTGGTTTTCCTAACTGCAGAACTTGAAGGGATCCCTTTAGTAGACAACCTTTCCAAACATACCATAAATTGGATTGCCTTGGCTACTGCTACCCTTTCACTTCCCCTTTTGTGGCGGTCATTACAAAAAAACTATCATTACCTTGCAAGGGTTCTTTCCGGACTGCAGGTAAGCATGATTTTATTTGCGCTAACATATAGCCAGCATCCGAATTTTATTATCATGAAGGATAGGGCTTTAAGTTTACAAAATGCCGCGGCGGGAAATAGCACAATGCAGGGATTGGGCATTGCCTTGTTAGCGGGAAGCTTGCTTATTTTACCTTCTCTATTTTATCTGATTTATAGCTTTCAAAAAAGGCCATTTAATATTGGGAAAAAGTAGGTATTACCCCTTGATTACACTGGAGGAATCCTCCTCTAGAGTGTTAAAAAAATTAATAAAGTAAAAAGACCACTTACTCCTCTTCTTCGTACCAGGAGGCATACATGGGATAGTTACGGGCCGTTCTTTCTATTACCTCTTTCATTCCATCTCCTGTATCCTTGACTTTTTTGGCAGGGGTGCCTGCATAAATGCTATTGGCCTCAACCACCGTCCCAGCCAATACCACTGCACCTGCCGCTATAACCGCTCCACTTTGAACAACAGCATGATCCATAATAATGGCCCCCATTCCCACCAAAACATCATCATGAATGGTGCAACCGTGTACTACGGCATTATGGGCAATGGAAACCCGGTTTCCAATATAGGTACCCGCCTTTTGGTAGGTACAATGAATTATGGCCCCATCCTGAATATTGGTCTGATTCCCAATTCTAATTTCATGAACATCCCCTCGAACTACAGCATTAAACCAAACAGTACAATCTTCCCCCATGATAATATCCCCTACCAGGGTGGCATTGTCCGCTACCCAACTATTTTTCCCCAATTGGGGCAATTTTCCCTTTACTTTCTTGATGTAGGCCATTTTTTGATGCTTATGAAAATTCCGTCAGAAAAATTTTAAAATCAAATCTAATTTTTTTTGAACCGAAATTGAACCTTTTTTATTAATTTTAAATTTACATGTATATACATCAAATTAAAACTTTAATTCAAAAACAATGCAATTCATTAAAACAACCGCTTTAATCTTATCCAGTGCACTTATGGTTTTTGCATGTGGACAAAAAGGAAAAACCGTTGAAACCTCTGAAGCACAAGATGTTGCTAAGGCAGAAGGAAAAACAATTTCCATTGATCCTGAATCCAGTAAAGTTTCCTGGACAGGTTATAAACCAACAGGAAAACATATTGGAGCTATTCCTATTACCAACGGAGAAATCAGTTTCAATGGGGATGAAATAACAAGTGGAAAGTTTGAGTTTAACATTAAAGAACTAAAAATAGAAGATATAGAAGAGGGTACCGAAAATTACGGAAAGCTTTATGGCCACCTTCAATCTCCTGATTTCTTTGATGCAGCCAATCACCCCAAGGCCTCATTTGAAGTAACTTCAGTTGAACCTTTCCAATCTGCAGGAAAGGTGGATGATAAAAATGAGTATGAGTCTGATTATACTCCTAACACCCTAAGTGAACAAATGGTTGAAAATCCTACTCACTGGATCAGTGGTAACCTTACCCTGAGAGGCACCTCTAAAAACATTAAATTTCCTGCCAATGTAAAATTAAATGACGGTTCCCTAACCGCTAAGGCTGGATTTAATATTGACAGAACCGATTGGGGATTATCTTATGGTGATGAAAGCTCTGTTGCTGACAAAGCTAAAGACAAATTCATCTATAACACCGTAAACGTTAGCTTTGAAATCCAAGCTGATTAAACAACGATTTTAAATATCTAAAAGAGGAATCAAAAGATGATTCCTCTTTTTTTTTGCATTCTGTTAACTTTGGGCCATGAACAAAAATAGGGAGACCAAGCATTTTTCTACTGATCGAAATTGGATCAATCAATTACTACAATGGGCAAACTACCATTATCCATATCTGGCTTACTTTAATCCAAATGATCTTGATTATCCCTTTCAGGGCTTTTCCCATATATTTTTAGCAGGAACAAAAAAACTGACATGGGATGAAATTGGAAATAATACTGGAGAAAAAGCAGGGATCCTTGCTTATGACCTTAAGAATTATTTTGAAAAACTAACCTGCCAAAATAAACCTATTGTCGATACCCCTGATTGTATATTTTTTGAACCTGACCTAAAAATTATATTTGAAGGTAAAAAAATCACTATTCATCACCCTAAACCAAACTTTATCTATGACACGGTCAGGGCCCAGGAAATCCAATCATTCCCCATTAATCCAAAATCAATAATTCCTGCAACTTCAAAGGAGGATTATATTAGGAACGTTCAGCATATTCAGGATAACATCCGGGAGGGAGATATTTATGAAATGAATTACTGTATGGCTTTTTCCGTTGATTTTGATGCAATGGATCCGGTATCAACCTATTTTGACCTTTCTAAAAAGTCCCCCATGCCCTTCAGCAGTTTTTTCAAGGCCCAAGATCAATATTTGATTGGAGCATCCCCGGAAAGGTTTCTCAAAAAAACGGGAAATCAACTGATAGCCCAGCCTATAAAAGGTACAATTAAAAGGGGCAAAACTCCAGAGGAAGACTCCCAATTACAATCTCAATTAAAGAACAGTGAGAAAGAAAAGGCGGAAAACCTGATGATAGTGGACTTAATGAGAAATGATCTTGCCCGAATTTCTGAGGTGGGGTCAGTTAAGGTGGAAGAGCTATTTGGGGTATATGGATTTAAACAGGTTTCCCAACTAATCAGCACGGTATCATCCACTCTTCCAAAAGAATTGGGATTTCATGAGATTATTGCCAAAACTTTCCCCATGGGCAGCATGACCGGAGCTCCAAAGATCAAATGTATGGAGTTAATTGAGAATTATGAAAACTTCAAAAGAGGATGGTTTTCCGGGGCAATTGGATTCATTGATGAGAAAGGAGATTTTGATCTCAGTGTAATTATCCGGAGCCTGGTTGTAGACCTAAAGGAAAAACGAATGTTTTTTGCTGTTGGCAGCGCCATCACACACGATGCGGATCCAGAATATGAATATCAGGAGTGCCTTTTAAAAGCAAAGGCGATCATGGAAATTTTGGATGGTCATTAAGCCTTAAAACCAGAAAAGATTTAAGCCCTGAATTTTGACAACAATTTACTAAACCAACCATTGGAACTGGTTTTCAAGTCATCTTCATAGTAATTTCCAGTATATTTATTTTTCCTGATATAGGAATAATTATACCCATATCCATAATTGTATCCCCCAAAATCATAGATATCGCCACCCGCTTTCAATCCATTAAATACACAGTAAAAATTCCTGATCTGATCATTGGCATACAAGTCATTGATCATCAATAAATACTTCTTGTGAGTATAATCCTGTCTTACAATGTAGAGATTAATATCTGAGAACCTCAATAAATCCATTGTCTCAGATACAAGAGCCAAGGGAGGGGTATCCATTATTACCACATCAAACTTATTCTCCAGATCGTTGATAAGGGTTTCCATTTTTTCCTTCAGCAATAACTCTGAAGGGTTTGGTGGTACAGGCCCAGAAGGAACAAAATATAAATTGTCATATTTTGTAGCATGGACAATATCATCTATTTCGGCTTTATTGACCAAATAAGAAGAAAGCCCTTTTCTATTACTTACCCCCACATAACGAGCAATTCGCGGTTTTCTAAGGTCCATTCCCAATATGCATACCTTTTTTCCGCTTAAGGACATTGCAGATGCCAAATTTAAACTTACAAAGGTTTTTCCTTCGCCTGAAACACTGGAAGTGACCAAGATTCTTTTACACCTCTTTTCACTAGCTATATAGAACAAGGCTGACCTGAGAGAACGGAATGACTCTGATACTATGGCTTTAGGAAATTCTGCTACAAGCATATTGGTCCCTTTATCACTATAACCGATTGTACCTAACAAGGGAATTCGGATCGAATTTTTTAACTGCACTTGGTCCATTATTCTATTATTCAAATAATGGTAAAGTAAAAGCAAACCCAAGGGAATAAAAAAGCCCAAACCAACTGCCATCCCATAATTTTGGGATTTTTTTGGAAAGATAAGACTTCCTCTTCGGGCATAATCTACTACTGAATTATCCGACACATTGGAGGCTTTAGCGATCCCCGCTTCGGCTCTTTTTTCCAGCAGGTAATTGTACAAGTTTTCTCTCAACTTATACTCTCTGTAAATATTGGTATAACTGGATTCTGCCTGAGGCAACTTGGAAAACTCCTTATCATACTGGGTTAACTTCTGCCTGGCTTCTGCTTTCTTTACTTCTGTATTATGGACTAGGTTTTTAATATTTTCAAAAATATTTTCTTTCAACCTCTCCATTTGTTCCTCGAGCTTTTTGACATCCGGATGGTTTTCCTTAACTACAGAAAGAATTTTTCTTCTTTCCATAGAAATTTCTATTAATTTTTGAGTAAGGCCATTTAATAAGCCATCCGAAATCCCCATCATACTCGGCGCCAAAATCTCTCCATAATCCGAAGACTTTTGACTGAGGTAATTTTTCAGGGATTTGTAATAACTTAATTGAAAATCCAATTCCTGAATATGACTCTCCAAAGAATGGATCTTACTAAGAACATCCCCAAACTCAGAATCCACACTTAAAAGTTTGTTAGACACCTTGAAATTAAGCATCCGGTTTTCAACAGCCCTTAAGGAATCCTCCACTATATACATCTGATCCTCAATAAACTTCAAGGTATTTTCAGACATTTGGTTCTTTTCCTTCAGATCATATGCGATATAGGAATCCATCAAGGCGTTGACATAATCCCTTCCTTTTTCAACCACCGAAGTAGTCATACTAACCTGCAGAACCGACCCATAATTATTTTGGGGCCTCACCGAAATGGCATTGGAATACCTGTCAACGAGGGAAGTGGGGTTGTGGATCATAAAAGATAATTTATCCCCAGGCTTCATGTTTTTCACTTTCTCTATGGAAAATTTTGATTGCTGGGATTGTATTACTTCCCCAAACCGGTAAGTTTTATTTATTATTGACTGATCAACGGGACGGCTTGCTTTGGCAGAAAAATAGTCAAACAGGGATTTTTCCTCCTTGGTTAGTACAAATTCATCCTCAGAGATTAAGATTAATTGGATCAAACCATTTTCAGATTGGATATGGTCCCAATCCACATTAACCTTAATGGGTGATTTATCATATAACTCCACCTCTTTGATATTAGTGGACGCAAAATAACTGACATCGAAATGCAATTTATCCAAAGCTTCAGAGGCCAGGTTTTTGGATGTAAAAAGTAAAATATCATTTTCCAGATTATTCATCCCGGAGAAAATATTGGAACGGTCAAGAATCCGAACTTCAGGAGAAGCATTTCTTTTTATTAGTATACTTCCCCTTACTTCATATCGCTCTACTGAGTATCGGTGGAAAAGGAAAACTGCCGTTAACCCAATCAAAATACAAATCAAATAAAACGGCCAATAACGGGAATACTTGATCAGGTAATACTTGATGTCAATTGGCTTAACCTCCTCCTCAAATTTCGAAATATCTTTTTGATCAATCATACCTGCCTAATTTTGGATTAAAGCCAAAAGAAATAATATAGAGCCAATAAATCCCAATCCTAATTGCAGAGAGGATGAAACATTATTAGCATTACCTACCTGCCTTATTTTCATTGGTTTCAAATAAAGGATATCGTTGGGCTGAATAAAAAAGTAAGGGGATGCCAATAAAGCCCGGTCATTTAAATTGATCTGGTGTATTTTCACCCCTCCGTCATATTGACGAATCAAATACAATTCATTCTTCTTGGCCAGGATATTACTTTCCCCAGACATGGCCAAAGCATCAAAAATTGTTGCCCTGTTTTTTAAGATTACTTTTGTTCCGGAGCTTCCAAACTCTCCCAAGGTTGTAAACCTTATCCCTCCGGTCCTAAGGCGGACAAAAACTTTTTCTTTAAAATACTCATTAATTTTCCTTTCAACCTTTATCCTAGCATCCTCCTCAGTCAACCCTGCAACTTTTATCAATCCCAATTTTGGAATCCTAACCATCCCATCCTTATCAATGGAATATCCTGTAAAATAAAACATATCCCCTGATCCGGATCCTCCGCCTCCTCCCCCTCTGGCACTTCTAGAACCCTGATATTCAAAAACCTTGGTCAACTCTTCATTCGAAGAAGCAAAATCGATGTCTATAATATCAAATGGTTGTAGGACATACTCATAATCCACCTCGGCATAGGGAACAAACTCATTTAACTCTATAGGGTCATTTCCTGGGAGGTTTTGTAAATAATTGATTCGCTTATTGCTAATACAAGACACCAATAATATTGGCAGTATCAAGCCCCAAAAACTTCGCTTCATCCTTTAAAGGTTGGTAATTATCTTACTCAAATATACTTAAATAAATAAGTTTTGGAAATGGACTTAAATTTATTTGAGGAGCTCAAATTTAAACCTTCCAACAACCCCTTTGAGGAAAAGTAAAAAAGAGTATTTGAATGGCAAAATATCAATTACTGAGATCTTTTCTCCCCTTTAATCCCCCCAAATTTATTCTGGGGATTGATAATGGGCAGCATAATATTCCTTATAATTGCCGGAGGTTACATTTTCCAACCATTGCTGATTTTTCAGGTACCAGTCAATGGTTTTTTCAATTCCCTCTTCAAACTGCAAAGATGGCCTCCAGCCCAATTCCTCTTGAAGTTTGGTAGCATCAATTGCATACCTCAGGTCGTGGCCAGCCCGGTCTTTAACAAATTTTATCAACTGAGCAGAACTTCCCGGCTCCTTACCAAGCTTTTTGTCCATTATATTACAAATGAGTTTTACAATATCAATATTCTTCCACTCATTCCAGCCACCAATATTATAGGTCTCTCCTCTTTTCCCTTTGTGAAATATTAAATCTATAGCCTGAGCATGATCCTCCACATATAGCCAATCCCTGACATTTTCTCCTTTCCCATAGATGGGTAAGGCTCTCTCATGTTGAATGTTGTTGATACAAAGGGGAATTAACTTCTCAGGGAATTGATTGGGCCCGTAATTATTGGAGCAGTTGCTTATTACGGTATTTATTTTAAAAGTATTGGCGTAAGCCCTTACAAAATGATCTGATGAGGCTTTGGAAGCTGAATATGGAGATTTGGGGTCATAAGCGGTGGTTTCCATAAAGTACCCATCTTTCCCCAAAGATCCATAGACCTCATCTGTAGAAACATGGTAAAACAAATGGCTGTCCAGCTCCTTCCAATATGTTTTTGCTGCATTGAGAAGATTTACTGTGCCTAATACATTGGTCTTCACAAAGGCCAAAGGATCTGAAATGGACCGATCCACATGCGATTCTGCCGCCAAATGAATTACATCCGTAATAGAAAAATCATGGAACACCTTTTTCAATCCTTCCTCATCAAGTAAATTGACCTTAGAGAAATAGTAATTGGGTTCATTTTCTACCAATTGGAGGTTTTCCAAATTACCTGCATAGGTCAGGCAATCCAGGTTTACAATATTGTAATAAGGATATTTTTTTACAAATAATTGAACCACATGGCTTCCAATAAAACCGGCGCCACCGGTTATCAAAATTGTTTTTTTCATGATTTATTTTAGACTTTTGGCGACACGGAGGTTTCACCTAAGCAAAATGAATTCCAACTAAATTTTATAATATTCCCTAAACCATTCCACAAAAGCATTTATCCCTTGTTGAATCGGAGTATTTGGCCTGTAACCGACATCTTCGAAAAGGTCCTCAACATCGGCATGAGAAGCGGCCACATCCCCTGGTTGCATAGGGAGCATATCCAATTCCGCTTCTTTCCCGGTTGCTTTCTCAATAGCTTTGATAAAATCCATTAATAAAACAGATTGGGAATTCCCAATATTGTATACTTTATACGGAGCATTGGAAGAAGTCGCTAATTCCTTTCCTATTTTTTGTTCTTTTATCCCTTTGGGGGGTAAGTGCGCAACTTTCAAAACACCATTTACAATATCATCAATATAGGTAAAGTCCCTTTTCATTTTGCCATAATTAAAAACCTTGATAGGTTTTCCTTTTAATATTGCATCGGTAAAAAGAAAAAGGGCCATATCAGGTCTTCCCCAAGGGCCATATACGGTAAAAAAACGTAAGCCCGTAGAAGGAATTCCATAAAGGTAGCTATAGGTATGGGCCATCAATTCATTAGCTTTTTTTGAAGCGGCATATAAACTTACCGGATGGTCCACATTGTCCTGAGTTGAAAAAGGCATCTTGGTATTAGCGCCGTAGACCGAACTTGATGAAGCATAAACCAAATGCTTCACGGGATGATGCCTACATGCCTCCAAAACATTTAAAAAGCCACTTATATTGGCATCAATGTAGGCTTTGGGATTGGTAATGGAATACCTTACACCGGCCTGAGCTGCCATGTGTAAAACCACCTCAAACTTTTCCTTTTTAAATAACTCCTTGAGCCTTTCTTCGTCCTCCAGTTTTATTTGGATGAATTTAAAGTCTTTGAATTTTTCCGACTTTATTTCTTGATAAGGCTTAATTTGGGATTGGCAAATTCCCAATCCGGAAAGCCTGGAATATTTTAACTGCACATCATAATAATTATTGATGCTGTCTATCCCCACTACGGATTCCCCTTTTTCCAGAAGTTGCTTTATCAAACTATATCCAATAAAGCCTGCTGCTCCAGTAACTAAAAATTTCATATTTATTTTATCCGATTATGCAATCATGGATTTAATTTTGGGGTGATTTAAACCGAAATCCAGAATTGTGATATAAGAAATAACTTGGCCTTAGGAAAAAAAAGGCTTGTTGAATATAAGTATTCTTTTAATGCACAAATATATATTTTTTATTTTTTTCAGTGCATGCCTCCTAAGGCCAAGTTAAATTTTTAAGTCAAATCAGGCTTCATTAAAAAAGTTAATCGTATTTAATTACCAGATTCCAAAAATGCCTTTTTCATAATCCTCAAACAATTGGACAGATGCCATAAACTCATGAGTACTTCCCCTCATTCTGGCACCACTAGTAGTTGCTATTTCAAATACATATCCAACCCTGAATCTATCCTTGGATACACCAGCCAGGAGATGGGTAGAATTATTCCACCTATGCCCAGCCCCAACCCAAAACTGGTCCATCAATAAAGCCTTCAAATTAAACTCAAAGTCATTAGGCACGCCCACTTGGGTCCGGTAAAGGGCATTCCCAATCAAGCCCCATTTTTCACTTATTGATCTACGGTAACCTGCTTGAAAATTTGAAATACTAGGTCTTTCTGAAATCATTGGATCCCCACTTGAAATTTTGCCTTTGCTAACATTTTGCATGGAATAGGCAAAATAATATTTCTTGTGGGTCAAGGCCATTCCGATATTGAAATCAAAAATTGTCATCTCTGCAAAGCCTCCCAAATATTTATTAAGTGTGGGATCATCCGATTGTTCAGGGGTTAGGGAACTTCCATCCATATTCAAAGAGGTAAAATTAAGTCCCATCCCCATTCTGACATGGTGCTTATTTGAAATGGGTAAGCGGTTCCCATAATTAAGCAATACCCCGGTTTCATTGAAAGGGCCTTGTTGATCATGCATAATATTGAGTCCAATGGAATTTCGTCCCAAATTATCGGGAAATCCACTTCCAGGTAATTCATCAAAATCAATTTCTCCATTTAGGAACATTGTTTTGGGAGCACCATCAAAACCACCCCATTGGTTTCTAATGATTCCATTGACCGAGCTACCCCCGTACCCAACAAGACTGGGATTAAAGTAACTTGGAAAAAAACTAAACTGGGTTATGTATTTTCTACTTTGCCCAAAAACAGGCAATGAAGACATCAAAAATGCCAATAGAAAAATAGGAATATATTTATTCATCTTTTTAGGAATTTAAGCCAAACAAATTAATTACGTAATAAAGTCAACACTCCACGTCTTCTTTCTCCCGATTCTGCAATTTCAATTGCATAAAAGTAGCTCCCTTCAGGTACATCCCTTCCATTAAATTTACCATCCCAACGAACCATTGGGTCTGTTGAAGAAAACAGAAGGCGTCCACTTTTCTCAAAAACCATAATTTTAACTCCGGAATAATGATTCAGGGTTTTCACTCCCCATTCATCATTGATACCGTCATTATTGGGACTGAAAACATTTGGAATTTCCATCTCCTCCAAACCAGGTTTGGTACGGTGGATGACAAATACAGCCGTTACCGAGTTTCCTTCCACATCTGTACTAGTAACCTTAATATTAAATTCCTCCTTATTGGGTAGAATCTCGGAAGTGTTCCAGTAAAGGTTATCCCCGGAAATTTTAAAATACTGATTATCCTCACCTTCCCCATGGAACATATAAGTATGCTCATCATCCATTGGATCCTGAGTAGTAAATTCTCCAACCAAATCATTTACCTCGGATTCTACTGAAATGAAGTAATTGCTTAATGAAATATATTCTGGTGGTAATTTATCTCCCACTAAAATTGAAATTGTTGGCCCAATATTTTCGGGATTTAAATAGCCCTCTGGTAATTCCAAAGTTCCTGTATTTTGATATGCACCCGGGTCCTTAGGCTCAAATTCCTGAGGTTCCCATAGAACTTGAACCGTCATAGGTTCACCAGATGTTAAAGATATTTCCATTTCTTCAGGTAGGTCCAAATCCTCCCAAGGAGTCCCCCAATCAACTGAAATCAGTTCTGGGTCAGTCACCTCTGCAACCACATTACTTTTGATCACTACAGTGGTGGAACTTTCAACCTCATTTCCGGAGGCATCGGTAGCAATAAAGGAAATTGTATGGGGTTCATTATATCCTGAAAGTAGTGTTCCTGGTTCAGGAGTTTGTTTGAATTCTTGTACCGAACAGTTGTCAGTTGCTTCCATGTCAGCCAAGAAATCAGGCACTTCATATTCTCCAGATATTCCACCGAAAACCTCCATCTCCTCAGGGGTTCCGCTTATACCAGGAGCAATATTATCTTCAACAGTTAATACAAAATCATGCGATGTGGAATTTCCATCAGGATCCGTTACTGTCAACGTTAATGAGTTATCCCCTAAATCATTACATCCAAAACTAGACCGGTCCAATTCAAACTCCAACTGTTCTAAAGAGTAACAAACACTAGAAACCTCATTGTAAACGGCTTTAGGACTTAATTCAGCAGCACCTTCTTCATTCAAGGCTATGGTAACATTTTGGACTCCAAATGTAGGGGCATTAGTGTTTTGTACGGTTACCACCGCTGTATTGGTCCCTTCATTCCCCGCTTCATCTACTGCTTTCAACTCCACTTCCTGATCCCCTTTGTCCTCACAATTAAAACTTTCCTTGTTGATGGAATAAGTCAATGCTTCAGGTTCGCTTACATTGTCGGAGGTTCCATTATTGATTTGAGAGGACATCAAACTTACTGTCCCTTCTGGTGAAAGGTCTAGAGTAATATTCTGGGTGATTACTTCTGGTGCTGTCAAGTCCAATTCTAAATTAAAGGGAGCACTTTGCTCACTTTCATTACAATTTTTGTCCGTTGCAGTGGCGGTTAATGAATACTTGCCTTCCTCCAACTCAAGGCTGCTTAAATCCATCTCCCATTGACCATTTTCATCCGCTTCAACGGTCCCTACCTGGTCGCCATCAACAAACACCTTAATCATTGATTTAGGGTTTGACTCCCCTACCAAGGTTATTTCATTGGTATTGGAAAGTCCATCATTATCCAGACTCCCTGTATCAGGATTTACTCCTCCCAAGGTTGGAGCTGGGGGGGCTTCAGTATCAATCAGAATACCTGCAGTTGTTGGGATTTCCGAATTGGAAAAGGCACTATCAACAAAGGCATTTCCAACCCCATCCTGAATAATGGTCCCATTCAAAACCAAGGAATTGATCACCGGACCATCTAAATCCCGATCTCCTGGTTGAACTTTATATTGAAAAACCAAAACTTCATTATTACTTTTTTCTGGATTATATAAAGCCTCAACAACTCCAGATTCAAAAGCAATTTGCAACACCAAACTTTCCCCGGTAATTGAAACTTCCTCATTCATTTTCAACCCAAAAACCAAAGAATCCCCTTCACATAAACCATATTCTCTCATTTCAGGAAGGTCAATTTGAGCCACATAGGGATTAATCCCGTCCAAAAGTATTCCTTCCAGGGATGGGAAGGAATTAATGGATAAGTCCGCATTCTCTTCATTAGCATCTCTAATTGTGCTTTCTCCTAATATAAATTCAGGAACCTCTACCTCAGCTCCAATATAAAAATCACCTTCATTTACGGTATATTGAAAAACTAACTGATTGCTTCCAGAACCTGACTTATAATCAAACAATGCTTCATCTCCATCCAAATTAAACAGTAATTGAGGAATACCATTTTCCACAAAAACCGGCTGATTAAACTCTAGAGAAATTTCAATCTGATCCCCTGTTTTAAAGGACCCTTCCTCTGGAACCTCAATATTTAAAATGACCGCAGTAACATTTTTAACTTTTACAATTTTGGATTTGGTTACGCTTTCAGTTCCTTCCAAATCATAAATTGTAAAATCAACCAATCGGTCAGAATTATCTGGAAAATCCGAAAGATTATTGTACTTAAATTGTCTAAAAATCTGTTGGTAAAGGTCAAATCCTGCTTCGCCAATAATCTCAATTTGCCCGGTTGTAAAACTATAAGTAAGGTCCAACCCATTCTCATCAGCTAAATTGATGATTTCCGGACTAATATTGATAAATTCATTTCCACCATCTGGCCTGTTGGTCAACCTTATTTTAGCTCTTGAAGCCACTTCCGAATCCTCATCAGTTACCACTATTTCTGAGTCAATACTTACAGGTCCCTTTCCTACTTCAAAGGTGGAAATCTTTGTTGAAAGGGTAATTGCGGGAGGAAGCCCTGGTTCCTGAAAATCTGGGAAAGAAAATAATTTGGTATAAAGGAAAATCCCAATAATACTAAACAGTAAACTTTTTTTCATATCGAACACAAATCAAATTGTTAAATAATAATTAATTCCAAACAAATACACATTGAAAATACAACTAACAAAATTCGCTATCATTTTTACCAAAAAACAGCAAAACAATTCATAAACATAATATATTTACTAAAAATATAAAGGAAATTAAAAAACGCAAATGATTTTACACCCATAAAACATATTTAAATTTTATTTTTGGTTAGTTTTGTTACTGAAAAATTGGAAAAAAAGCAAAACAAAGAACAAAAAACGCCGTTGGAATATATTCAATCGAATTTGAAAGAAAAACAGGGTGTTTAAAATGATTTTCTGTAAAAATTAATTTTCCATTCATTAATCACTATTTTTAGCCCGCGAAAAAACCTATTGAACTAATGAAAAAAATTGCAGTACTAACTTCAGGAGGAGATGCTCCAGGAATGAACGCTTGTCTTAGGGCAGTTGTCAGAACAGGTATTTACCATGGACTTGAGGTATATGGTATTATGTACGGTTATGATGGCATGATCAAAGGAGAAATTCATAAAATGGAATCCCATTCCGTTAGTAACATTGTACAGCGGGGCGGAACCATTTTAAAATCTGCCAGAAGTAATGAATTCCGGACCAAGGAGGGCAGACAAAAAGCCTATGAACAAATAAAAAAGCACGGCATTGAAGGCCTGGTAGCCATAGGAGGTGACGGTACTTTTACCGGAGCCAAAATTTTCTTTGAGGAATTCGGTATTCCTACCATCGGTTGCCCGGGTACTATTGATAATGATATTTACGGAACTGATTATACGATCGGTTTTGATACAGCTATCAATACAGCTTTGGAAGCTATTGATAAAATCCGGGACACTGCAGCAGCCCATGACAGAATCTTCTTTATCGAGGTAATGGGAAGAGACAGTGGATACATTGCGGTAGAATGTGGCATTGGGGGTGGTGCTGAAATGGTCATGGTGCCTGAGACCAAAACCACCTTGAATGAAGTGGTAGAAAAACTGAAAGGTTTGAGAAAAAGCAAAACCTCAAGTGTGGTAGTTGTAGCAGAAGGGGATGAAGAAGGAAGTGCCGCTGAAATCATGGAAAAGGTTAAGAATACCATTAAAGATGACACCAAGGATTTCAAAGTAACCACCTTAGGCCATATTCAAAGAGGAGGAAGTCCAACAGGAAAAGATAGAATGTTGGCCAGTAGATGTGGAATGGCTGCAGTGGATGGTTTATTGTCTGGTGAAGCCAACTGCATGGCTGGAATTATCCACGACGAGATTGTTTACACCAAGTTTGAGGATTGCATCTCCAAAAACAAACCCCTAAACGAGGACACTCTTAAACTAATTGAAATCCTAAGTATTTAATTGAAAATGGGATTTGTTCCAATATTTCTCACCCTTGGAGGATTTGTGTTGCTCTTTGTGATGGTGGTCCATATCAGCATCAAGAATAAAAAGGAGCAATTTTTATTGGCTTATAAGCAATTAGCAGAATTGCTTCATAAGCCACTCCCTCCTTCGGGGCTTTCCAGTAGAAACTTGAATGAATTGGAAGAATCTGCTTCTGCGGCCCCATCTTCCTCCATCAAAAAGCAACTGGGAACTGCCAAAATTTTACGCCACCGGTACCAGGAATTAATAAAAGAAAAGCCCTATAATCTAATCGCCAAAATCATGGGTCATACTTCCATTTGATCTTCAACAAAAGAGGCTATCTGGTCGATTTGCTGTGGATGGAACCAGTGCATATTTTCATCCCTTCTAAACCAGGTCATTTGCCTTTTTGCATATCTCCGGGAATTCCTTTTCAAAAGTCTAATAGCCTCTTCCCTGTCATAATTACCTTCCAAGTATCCAAAAATCTCTGAATACCCCACTGTTTGAAGGGCATTTAGGTGTTTAAAGGGAAACAATCTTTCAGCTTCCTCAAAAAGGCCCGCTTTGATCATTTCCTCCATCCTCCAATTGATCCGCTCATACAATTCAGCTCTGTCCCTTTCCAAACCAACTTTTATTATCTTAAATGGCCTATTTGCCTTTTTCTTTTTTCTATAAATACTAAAAGGCTTACCAGTTCCCATGGTCACCTCACAACCACGAATCAGCCGCTGAGGGTTGTTTTTGTCCACTTGAGCATAATAATCCGGATCCAATTGTGACAATTTCTTTTGGATAGCCTCAATCCCCATTTCCTCATACAGCTGATTAAGATATTTCCTGATTTCTGGGTCAATTGACGGAATATCATCAAAACCTTCACAAACCGCATCAAAATATAAGCCGGAACCACCGGTCATAATGATTAAATCATGTTCCTGAAAAAGTTGGTCCAAAAGATGGAGGGCCTCCTTTTCAAAATCCCGTACATCATAATGATCATGAATTGACAGTTGGTTAATAAAATAATGAGGGACAAGTCCCAATTCCTCCTGGGAGGGTTTAGCTGTCCCCAGTTCCATTTCTCTAAAAAACTGCCTACTGTCAGATGAAATAATTACAGTATTAAATTTTTTCGCTAGATTTATGCATAAAGCTGTTTTTCCCACCGCTGTTGGGCCAGCAATAACCAGTAAATATTTATTTTTTTGTACCAAAGTAAAAGGTATTCTGTCAAAACTATTCGGCAAAGCCCAAAAATAGGAATTATTAGGCCATGATAAACAAAAAGGTATTAATTGTGGATGACAACGACCTCAACAGGAAAGTTTTTGAAAATATCATCCGCCACAATTACCAGTTTGATTCAGCAGAAAATGGAAAGGAGGCAATCAATAAAATAAAAAAAAGCTCATTTGACCTTATCCTTATGGATATCCAAATGCCAGAAATGGACGGAATCACTGCCCTCAAGGTAATTAAGGAGGAAAAGTTAACCGACTCCCCCATTATTGCAGTTTCTGCTTATTCCCACCAAAATGACAGGGAATACTTCTTGGCCACAGGCTTTGATGATTTTATCCCCAAGCCGGTCAAACCTAAAGAACTCCTTAACTGTATTTATCACCAATTCCGCAATCACGAAAACATTCAGAACCAACCTGAAGAACTTGATGAAAATTTTATTTTGGACGAAAAAGTCCTCAACCAGTTAAAAAAATATAATTCCAGAGAAAACATTTCCACCGTATATGAAGATTTTATAAAAGAAGCTCAAGACTTAACTGATGAGATCAAATTGCTGATCGAAAGAAAACAGTTTCTTGATATTGGCCAAAAACTTCATATATTAAAGGGAAATGCAGGTACACTGGGAGCAATGCGTTTATTTTTCCATGCTTCCCACTTCGAATCCAAAATAAAAGCAGCAAAGTTTGAAGAAATTTTAGAGGATTATATAACATTGCAAAAGCAAATAAATACTTTCAGGGATTTCCTTAATAATACAATCATTTGAATAAATCATGAGTGATACGAAAAAAGTACTGGTTGCCGAAGATAGTTCTGTCATCATCAATTTGACCAAAAACGTTTTGATGTTTGAAAACTTTCAGATTACAGCTGTTAAAAATGGCAAACAAGTATTGGATAAACTCCAAAAGGAAGATTTTGACCTTATCCTGATGGATATCAATATGCCAGTAATGAATGGGATCGAATGCACCAAAGCCATCCGGGCCCTCAAGGACAGCGAAAAGGCAAAAATCCCTATTGTCGCAATCACAGGAAATTACCAGAATTTCACCATGGATGAATTTAAACAGGCTGGGCTTGATGATTATCTTCAAAAGCCATTAGATTATGATCTCTTGCTAAGCACGGTAAAAAAACACATGCCCCAATCATAAATTCCTGCAATGGCCGTAAAATACACCAAAAATTACCTGGACAAGATAGAAAGCTTATTTGCAGAATCTGATTATATGTTGAGGTATGAAAAGGGTAATTTTAAGTCAGGGTATTGTATTCTAAAAGACACCAAAGTCGTTATTATAAATAAATATTACACCCTGGAAGGAAAAATCAACACCCTCATTGATATCCTCAAAGAGTTAAATTTCAACCCAAAGGAGTTTAGCAATAAAAAAAATCAGGATTTCTATACCGAACTCCAACAAACCGAATTGAAGCTTTGAAAATCACCTTTTTAGGAACAGGAACTTCCCAAGGAGTTCCCGTTATTGGCTGTAATTGTGAAGTATGTTCTTCCCTGGACTACCGGGACAAACGTTTAAGAAGCTCCATCCTTATAGAAATTGATGGCAAACATTTTGTGATCGACACTGGCCCTGACTTCAGGCAGCAAATGCTCCGTGAAAACGTAGAGCGCCTGGATGCTGTCATTTATACCCATGAGCATAAAGACCATACTGCCGGACTGGATGACATCCGGCCATTTAATTTTATGCAAATGAAAGATATGCCCGTCTATGGGACACGCCCTGTCCTCAACCAGATAGAAAAGGAATTCTCTTACATTTTTGCAGCAAAAAAATACCCAGGAGTCCCCAGGGTAATTACCCATGAAATAAAAAACAAGCCTTTTGAGGTCCATGGGGTAAACTTCCAACCCATCGAAGTCTTACATTATAAACTACCGGTCTTTGGTTACCGCATCCAGGATTTCACCTATATCACAGATGCCAAATCGATTTCCTCCGAAGAATTAAATAAAATAAAAGGCAGCAAAATATTGGTACTAAACACCCTTCAAATCAAAGAACATTTATCCCATTTGACATTGGAGGAAGCACTGGAAATCGTCCACCTGATCAAACCGGAAAAAGCCTATTTCACCCATATAAGCCATAAATTGGGCACCCACCATGACATCGAGCAACTTTTGCCTGATCAAGTGTACCTAGCCTATGATGGCTTAAAGATTACCCTGGATTAATGCATTTAAATTATCATTTCTTCAAATTCCTTTGCCCTGCCCTCCAACGGGAGCTGGTTGGATTTCAACTATTGGAATGTTTTTCCCAAAATAAAGATGAACTAATCATGGGTTTTGCCAGGGAGGGAAAAAGCCAGTATATCAGGGCCAACTTATCCCCTTCCAATCCCTGCATTAGTTTTCCGGAGGAATATGCCCGAAGTAAAAAGAACAGTGTGGATTTATTTCCCGAAGCAAAGGGAGAAGTAGTCCAGTCCTTTGAAGTTTTGCCTTTTGAAAGAGCATTTACACTGCAATTTGAATCTGGTGCATTATTCCTTTTCAAACTCCATGGAAACAGAAGTAATATACTGTTGTTTCCTCAAAAAGAGGCCTTTCCTTCCGGCCTTTTCAGAGGAGAGCTCCAAGATGATCATTCATTGACCCTTTCTTCCCTTTTTAAGGATTTGTCTATTACAAAAGAAAGATTTGTGGAGTTGGAAGGGAATGCCTCGAAGTTTTTGCCTACCCTAGGAAAAATCCCCAGAACATGGTTAAAGGACAAAGGGTATATAGCGGCTGACCTGGAAAACAAATGGACTTTGATGCAAGAAATGTTGGATATGCTCAGCAGTCCTCTTTTCTCTATTTGCCGGGAAAAGGGTCAGTATTACCTCAGCCTATTACCGGAAGAAAATCCCATTTTCACAACAGAGAATCCCATCGAAGCCTGCAATGAATACTTTAAATTTGCGATTGTCCATCATGCTTTTGACCAGGAAAAGCACCAAATTCAAAAGCAATTGGAGGAACAAAAAAAGAAAACCCATGCTTACTTAAAAAAAACGACCCAAAAGCTTTTATCTCTTCAAAAGGGTAAACCGCTAAACCAAATAGCGGATATCATTATGGCCAATCTCCATCAAATTCCAAAAAGAGCGGAAAAGGTCACCCTATTTGATTTTTATGAAAACAAAGAAATTGTCATCAAACTTAAAGATGGGGTTTCTCCTCAAAAACAGGCGGAAAATCTTTACCGAAAATCCAAAAACAGGAAAATTGAAGAACAACAACTTCTAAATAACATTTCCGAAAAGGAAACCCATTTCCTGGAGCTGGAAGAATTATTAGAGGAATTGAATGAGATAAAAGATTTTAAAACATTAAGGCAATTTGCCAAGACAAATGGTCTAGGTCCCAAACACAAAGAAAAAGAGGAACGGATTCCATTCAAAAGGTTTGAATTTGATGGATTTGAAATCCTGGTGGGGAAATCTGCCAAAGCCAATGATGAAATGCTCCGGTATTACAGCTGGAAGGATGATTTATGGCTTCATGCCAAGGATGTTTCCGGTTCCCATGTAATTATCAAGTATAAATCTGGATTAACTTTCCCCAAAACAACAATTGAAAGAGCAGCAGAAATGGCTGCTTATTATTCTAAAAACAAAAATGAAACTTTGGCGCCTGTTATTTATACCCCTTGTAAATATGTAAGGAAAGTTAAGGGATCTCCTGCCGGGGCAGTGATGGTAGATAAAGAAAAGGTAGTAATGGTTCCTCCAAAAGGGCCAGAATAAAAAATCCTGTATTTGCTTATAGTATATAGTACCGGTATACCCCGGAAACCATATACCATAAGCGAACAGGTATTTATAATACTTACGGCTTTAGTCCACAACGTGGATTTTAAGCATATTGGTTTTTCCTTTAGCTTTTAGCGGCATACTTGCCGTATTAATGATAATATCGCCTTCATTTACATGTCCCTCATCTTTCAGCTGATTCTGAATATCCTGGAAGGTCCCATCAGTCGAAGTTTGCTTATCATAGAAATATGCCCTTACTCCCCATACCAAACTCAATTGGGTAATCAAAGTTTTGTTACGGGTAAAAATAAAGGTTTCTGCTAATGGCCTGTGAGAGGCAATACGGAAGGCGGTAAAACCTGAAACGGTTATCCCTACTATAGCTTTTGCTTTAACGTTTCTTGAAAGCCTGGAAGCCATCAATAATAGATTATTGCTCAAGAATGCGTTGTCATCTTCAGGGATCTTATAAAGGTTGTGATAGATGTCCGCATTTTTCTCAATATGATCAATCACGCTGTTCATGGCTTTTACAGCATGCACAGGGAATTTACCGGAAGCAGTTTCGGCAGATAGCATTACTGCATCCGCACCGTCTAACACGGCATTGGCCACATCATTGGTTTCAGCTCTGGTAGGCCTTGGATTTTGGATCATGCTTTCCATCATTTGGGTAGCGATAATCACAGGTTTACAAGCCAATTTACATTTTTCAACGATAGTCTTTTGCCACAAAGGAACTTTTTCCATTGGCACTTCCACCCCAAGGTCACCTCTTGCTACCATCAATGCATCAGTTGCTTCGATGATTGCATCAATATTTTCAAGGGCTTCAGGTTTTTCAATTTTGGCAACAATTTTACAACCCTTTCCCTTTTCATCTATTCTTCTTCTTAGCTCCAAGATATCTTCGGCAGACCTGACAAAGGACAAAGCAATCCAATCCACTTCATTTTCAAGACCAAAGGCCAAGTCTTCTTTGTCCTTTTCAGTCAAAGAAGGAGCACTTACTTTCGTATTGGGAAGATTGATTCCTTTTCGGGATTTAAGAATTCCACCATGGATTACCGTACATTTCACGCTATTGTTGTCTGTACTGATAACAACAAGCTCCAGATTACCATCATCAATCAAAATCTTATCCCCTTCATTTACATCCTGAGGAAGGCTTTGGTAGACTGTACTAATAAGTTCTGAAGTGCCCACGACAGGATCAGTGGTAATGGTAATTGGCTCACCATCTTTAATTTCGACTCCATTATTTTCCACTTCACCCACACGGATTTTTGGTCCCTGAAGGTCTTGAAGGATCCCAACATTTAAGGTGTTGTCTTTGTTGATCTTTCGGATCAAGCGGATTACTTCAGCATGTCCCTCATGGTTTCCATGGGAAAAGTTTAATCGGAATACATCTGCTCCAGCATACACCAAGTCAGTAAGTGTTTTTTCATTGTTGCAAGCTGGGCCGACAGTAGCCAAAATCTTTGTTTTATTAAAGATAGGTACTTTCATGTTTAGATTTAATTAATAGGTTAATAGGTTTTCTTTCGATTTTAATTTTGATATATCAAGTTTGACCACATTTTGGACAAATTTATTTTTGGAAAGTTGTTCCATATATAAATTCAGATTCAGTTCTTGAGTATAGTCCTGTAATAGGAGGAAATAGTCCATGATTTTCAATTCCGGCACAAGATACAGCGTTTGTCCCGAATCTGAAAAGGAACGGTTCTTTAAAAGTTGAATAAAACCATGTTCTTTTTCCAAAATAAACTGGGAAATGACCAAATCGGGTTGATTAATAAACTCCAATTCAAAATCCTCACACTTGATAAGCCTAATCCCCAATAAATTATTAACCACCCAGGCCATCTTGTAATCCCTTAATGGGGCTACAAGACCTAAAAGATCAAAATCATACTGATGTTCTACCTGGAGTTTTGTTTTCCTCATGAAGGAAGGCGATTTAAAAAAGCAAAATTAAAAATATTCTCTCAACTTCAATGATTCACGGGAATATCTTAAATTTAGTTGAGGTTTTTTTTTGACATTAAGATTTTAAATACATTTCTTTGCGGAGTGTTTAAACTTAAACTGATCACAAAATGTCTGAAATTGCACAAAAAGTAAAAGCCATTATCGTTGATAAGTTAGGCGTTGAAGAATCTGAAGTTACTCCTGAAGCTAGCTTCACAAATGATCTTGGCGCAGATTCCCTTGATACGGTAGAGCTCATCATGGAATTTGAAAAGGAATTCAACATTTCTATTCCAGACGACCAAGCCGAACAAATCGGAACTGTAGGTCAGGCTGTGAGCTACCTGGAAGCTAACGTAAAATAATCTAACCACTCAAAATTCATTTATGAATTTAAAAAGAGTTGTAGTAACTGGTTTGGGTGCCCTTACACCAATAGGCAACACCGCTCAGGAGTACTGGGAAGGGCTGTCTAATGGTGTAAGCGGTGCTGCTCCAATTACTAAATTCGATGCATCCTTATTTAAGACGCAATTTGCCTGCGAGGTAAAAAACCTCAATATAGAGCAATTTATCGATAGAAAAGAAGCCCGGAAAATGGATCCTTTCACGCAATATGCGATGATAGTATCCGATGAAGCCATCAAAGATTCCGGATTGGATTTGGACAAAATCGACCTTACCAAAGCTGGTGTCATTTGGGGCTCAGGCATTGGGGGACTGAAAACTTTTCAGGATGAAGTGACTAGTTTTTCTACTGGAGATGGTACCCCTCG
This sequence comes from Echinicola jeungdonensis, assembly GCF_030409905.1. Taxonomy (NCBI): domain Bacteria; kingdom Pseudomonadati; phylum Bacteroidota; class Cytophagia; order Cytophagales; family Cyclobacteriaceae; genus Echinicola; species Echinicola jeungdonensis. The sequence continues at coordinate 2,915,676 of NZ_JAUFQT010000001.1, read as the reverse complement.
TTTCAGCCCATTCTTTATCCCTAAAATGATTGCTGATATCAGCGCCGGGTTTATTTCCATAAAATATGGTTTTCAGGGTCCTAACTTTGTAACTGTTTCTGCTTGTGCCTCAGGCACCAATGCTCTAATTGATGCATTTAATTACATCAGGATGGGCAAAGCCAACATCTTTATTTCCGGTGGATCTGAAGCTGCGGTTACAGAAGCTGGTGTAGGCGGGTTTAATGCCTTGAAAGCACTTTCCCAGCGGAATGATTCCCCAGAGACTGCTTCCAGGCCTTTTGACAAAGACAGGGATGGATTTGTCCTTGGTGAAGGAGCCGGTGCCATCATTCTTGAAGAATATGAGCATGCCAAAGCCCGTGGAGCCAAAATTTATGCTGAAATGGTAGGTTGCGGTATGACTGCAGATGCTCACCATATAACCGCCCCCCATCCTGAGGGAGAAGGTGCCGGTAATGTGATGAAATTTGCTCTAGAGGATGCCGGACTTAGTCCCGAGGAGGTCGATTATATCAACGTCCATGGTACCTCCACCCCACTCGGGGATGTCAGTGAGGTAAAAGCCATCCAAAGGATTTTTGGAGATCATGCTTATAAATTGAATGTAAGTAGTACCAAATCAATGACCGGACACCTATTGGGTGCTGCCGGAGCCATTGAAGCCATTGCATCTATTTTATCTATTAAAAATGATACGGTACCTCCTACCATCAATCATTTTACAGATGATGAAGAATTTGATGCCAGGTTAAATTTGACTTTTAACAAAGCGCAAAAAAGAGATGTAAATGTAGCTTTGAGTAATACATTTGGATTTGGTGGGCACAATGCTTCTATCATTTTCAAAAAACTAACTGAGTAAATCTTGAAAATATTTCGTAAACTCAGATTACAAGAACTACTTTATAATAAAAAAGATAAAAGGCTTGCAACTGCCATAAAATTAATGGTGGGCCGCAAGCCTTTAAATTTATCTCTGTTCAAGCTGGCCGTCAAACACTCCTCGGCAGCAGAAGAAACCAAACATGGCATCAAAGTATCAAATGAAAGGTTGGAATACCTTGGGGATGCCGTCCTGGGTACCATTGTAGCAGAACATCTATTTATCAAATTCCCTTACCGTGACGAAGGGTTCCTAACAGAAACCCGATCCAGAATTGTTAACAGGGAATCCCTTAATCAGGTTGGTAAAAAAATCGGATTGGAAAAAATTGTTGAATCTGATCTAACAGAAAAAGGATTTTTTACTCATAAATCAATTTATGGGGATACTTTAGAAGCTTTGGTAGGCGCTGTTTACCTGGATAGAGGTTATTATTTTTGCAGGAAATTTGTCCTTTCTCGTATTATCTCGCCCCATTTTGACCTGGATAATATTATCAATACCACCATTAACTTTAAGAGTAAAATCATTGAATGGTCCCAAAAAGAAAACCGTGAGGTGGACTTTTTGCTCAAATCCATTACCGGAAGCCAAAGGTTCAAAGAATTTACTGTGGAATTAAAAATAGATCAGGAATTTTTTACAGAAGGAAAAGGCCCTACCAAAAAGAAAGCGGAACAGGAAGCAGCAAAAAATGCCTGCGAAAAACTTAAATTGGCTATTTAGTACCCTATATTTGCCTTTGATATTTAGGATTTCAACCCAATGTCCGCATTGTTGAGCCTTTTTGGGCCATTATTAGGTTCACTCTCTTCAATGCGGCAATATTTTGACGCAACAGATTTGATATATGCCCAATTTGAAAATTGGTGGAGCCACCGTCAACCAAACCCCACTGGACTGGAAGGGAAACCTCAATAATATTATTAACGCTATTGAGGAAGCCAAAAAGCAGGAAATTGAACTTCTTTGCTTCCCTGAGCTGGCCATAACCGGATATGGAAGCGAAGACTTATTTTTGAGTTATTGGTTTCCCCAAAAGGCTTTAAGACAATTGAAGGAATTATTGCCACATTGTTTAGGTATTACTGTTTGTGTGGGGCTTCCAGTCAGAATTCAAGATCAACTTTACAATTGCATGGCCATCATTGAGGATGGCGAGTTAAATGCCTTTATGGCAAAGCAGTTTCTTGCAATTGAAGGGGTTCACTATGAATGCCGTTGGTTCACAACTTGGAAAGCCAATACCCTCAGTAAATTTGATTTTTTTGGCAAGGAGGTTCCTTTTGGAGACATCGTTTTTGAAAAAAAAGGTTTCAAATATGCATTTGAAATTTGTGAGGATGCTTGGAAAGGGGATAAAAGACCTGGTTTCCGTTTAAAAGACCGAGGTGTCAACCTGATTTTCAACCCAAGTGCCAGCCATTTTGCCATGGGAAAAAGTGAGCATAGGGAAAATTTAGTAAGGGAAAGCTCCATCCATTTGAATTCCACTTATTTTTATGTAAACCTTTTGGGTAATGAATCTGGCAGGATGATATTTGACGGGGAGGTTTTGGTAGCAGAAAAAGGAAAAATCCTTCTGAAAAATGACCTCCTTTCTTTTCAATCTTACCTTATTTTTTCCTACAACCTTGGGGAAAATGTTGAAAAATTGGCTGAAGTTTCTACAGAGCATGACAAAAAAGTAGAGTTTACTCAAGCAGTTTCCCTTGCCTTATTTGATTACCTGAGAAAAAGCAGGAGCCACGGGTTTGTGCTTTCATTAAGTGGTGGAGCAGACTCTTCCTCCTTAGCTGTTTTGGTGGCAGAGATGGTAAGAAGAGGTATAATTGAATTAGGAGTAGATACATTTCTGGAAAAAATCAATTTAAATTTTTCACCTAAAACTGATAATCCAGAAAAGGAAATCACTGGAAAACTATTGACTACTGCTTATCAAGGCTCCGATAATAGTTCAAAAGAGACCTTTGAAAGTGCCAGGATGCTGGCTGAAAGCGTAGGGGCCGTTTTTTATGACTGGAAAATTTCTGAAGAGGTTGCCTCCTATACCCAAAAGATAGAAAAAGCCATCGGCAGGGATTTGACCTGGGAAACTGATGATGTAACCCTCCAAAATATCCAGGCTAGGGCAAGATCGCCCATCATCTGGATGTTGGCCAACCTCAATAATGCACTCCTTCTGACTACCTCAAACCGTAGTGAGGGGGATGTAGGCTATGCCACCATGGATGGAGACACTAGTGGGAGTATCTCTCCTATCGCCGCAGTGGATAAGTTCTTTATCCTCCAATGGCTCCAATGGGCTGAAAAAAAATTAGGTTATGAAGGGCTTCGGGGGGTAAATTCTTTACAACCTACTGCTGAATTAAGACCTTTAGAACACCATCAAACGGATGAACATGACCTTATGCCCTATTCGGTGATAGTGGAAATAGAAAGGCTCGCCATTAGGGACAGGAGGTCTCCCATGGATATTTTTAAGATTCTTTCGGAAGAATTGTCCATTTCCCCCGTTCAATTAAAAGGTTATATCCGAAAATTCCACCAACTTTGGTCCAGAAACCAATGGAAGAGGGAACGACTTGCCCCTTCTTTTCATTTGGATGAATTTAATGTGGACCCCAAAACCTGGTACCGCTTTCCAATATTGTCTGGAGGTTTTGCCGAGGAATTGGAAGAATTAGATCAATTAGATGTTTCATAAAATTTCCCTCATAGAAATCAACAAAAAGCAATGATCCAAAGCATTTTAGATTACGTGGTCTGGAGCCCTGATCCAGCAGTTTTTCCGGGCTTTGATAGAATCAGATGGTATAGTTTATTGTTTGCCCTTGGCTTTATCATTTCCCAACAAATTGTCATCCATATTTTTAAACAGGAAGGCCATGACGAAAAATTAGTAGACCGTTTGACCATTTACATGGTTCTGGCCACTATTATTGGTGCCAGACTCGGCCATGTTCTTTTTTATGAACCTGCCAAATACCTAAGTGATCCAATAGAAATTTTAAAGGTATGGGAAGGTGGATTGGCTAGCCATGGGGCTGCAATAGCCATTTTGGTTGCTCTCTGGCTTTATGTAAAAAAAACGCCCACTCAAAGGTACCTCTGGGTGGTAGACAGGATTGTCATTGTGGTAGCTATGACAGGTGCCTTGATCCGCTTTGGCAACTTAATGAATTCTGAAATTGGCGGAAAACCTACAGGTTCGGACAATGGTTTTGTCTATGCCCGTCAAACTGAAGAAATCCTTATGACCCTCAATGCTCCTGTTGAAGAAGTATTTGCCTATAAACCGGAAAGCAGGGCCAATGAATTAAAGGGAAATGGAAAAGTGCCTGTGGACATTGATATTGTCATCAATAAAGGAAGATATGAAGAGTCCAATTTGAGAAGCACCCTAGAATCCGATGTAAAATATGTATTGACCCAATTTGGGAGTTCCAAAAAATACCTGGCTGAAGATCCTTCCACACCATTGGATTATGAGCTAAAAGACCAGGGTGACGCTTATTTGGCAACTATCCACACTTATGGAATAGCCAAACATCCCACCCAAATATATGAGTCGCTTTCCTACCTTGTCATTTTCATTATCCTTTATGGGATATGGAACAAATACAAAGCAAATGTTCCAGACGGATTCCTTTTAGGATTGTTTTTGATTGCCGTATTTGGCATGCGTTTTATTTGGGAATTTTTCAAGGAAAACCAAGTGGACTTTGAGGAAAATCTGGCCCTCAACATGGGGCAAAGTTTAAGCATCCCTTTAGTTATTGGTGGAATATTTTTAGTTATCCGGGCATTAAAAGTGGGCTCAAGCAATGTTCAGGGGACTGGGTCATGACCATGGCCACCCCAGGGGTGACAGCGCGCAATTCGCTTGATCCCCAACCATCCCCCTTTAAAAACACCATGTTTGAGGATGGCGGTTTTCATATATTCGCTACATGTTGGACTGAACCGACAAGCCCCGGGAAATAAAGGGGAAATCAGGTATTGATAAACCAGTACTGGAAAAATGGCGATCTTTCTAAGAATTGTATTCAATTTTTACGTATTTGATTTCCTAATGTAAAAACAAACTCCAAAGTTCCCTTAACCCAACAACTATTTTGATAAAGGCGGTTCAAAATATTTTATATTTCATCCCCATTGCCTTTATTGTGCTATTTGGGCAAACCGCCATTGCCCAGGTAAATGACACTATTCCTGAAGACAGCGATTATGTCATTCCAGAAAGGGTAACAGTCAATAATATTTTCATCATTGGGAATGAAAAAACCCAGAAGAATATCATCCTAAGGGAAATGGACATTGTTACAGATACCACCTATCCCTGGGATGAATTCATCAACCTCCTTTTAGCCGACCAAAAAAAAATCTACAACCTTCAACTTTTCACCTCAGTGGAAGTGACTCCACTGTTTGTGGGTGAAGAGGAAATAGAACTATTGATTTCAGTTAAAGAGAGATGGTATGTTATTCCCAGCATCATTTTGGATTTGGCTGACCGGAACTTTTCAGAATGGTGGATCAATCAGGGAAGAGACCTCTCCAGAGTAGTTTATGGCCTCAGACTCAGCCATAATAATGTAGGAGGAAGAAATGAAAAATTAAAAATCCTCGGCCAGTTAGGCTTTACTCAGGCCTTTGACCTTGTGTATAGCATCCCATATATAGACAAAGAACAACTTCATGGCCTGGCAGTACGGTTTACCTACAATACCAATAAAACTATTGCCGTTAAATCAGCCTTTAACAAACAGGTTTTTTACAAAAATGAGAATGAAGATATCCTCCGAAAAAGCCTCAACACCAGTTTGCAATACACTTACAGGGGTAGTTTTTATAATTTTCATTATTTGACATTTGGCTATAGTAATACCTCCATCCATGAAGAGGTACTTGAGCAAAACCCCAATTACTTCCTCCACGACGGCACCCGACTGAAATTCTTTTATGCTGGATACAATTACCGGCATGACCGCAGGGACAATGTTGCCTATGCTACCGATGGTGAGTTATTAAGTATGGGAATTAATAGATACGGTTTAATTAGTTCTGATAATGTCAATGAAACTGAAATATCCTTTATGGCCAATAAATATTTTAGGTTGAGTGACAAGTTCCATTTTGTTTCAGGATTGACAGGATCTACTTACCTGGGCCCCACACAGCCATACACCCTGATACGTGGGGTTGGCTATAGCCCTAATTTTATACGGGGGTTTGAAGTTAATGTAATAGAGGGCCAACAAACCGTGGTTCATAAAAATAGCTTCAGGTACAAATTCCTTGATGTGGAATTGGATATTTCAAAGCTGATGCCCATTGAAGAATTTTCCACCTTTCCTATTCGCGCATACCTCAGTACCAATTTTGACCAAGGATACGTCAATGACAGGAATAATATTCCTGAAAATGCCGCCCTTACCAATTCATACCTCTATGGTTATGGCTTAGGCATCGATTTGATCACCTTCTATGACCAGGTTTTCCGCTTTGAATATTCTATCAATAGCCAAGGCATTGGAAATTTCTTTATTAATATAGGAGCCCCACTATAGGGCCTTAGTTCATTTATTTTTTTAATAGAAAAAAACAACACAACTTATCACACTCATACCCAACACTTTGAATTTCACACAATAAAAAAAGGAATAAAAACAATTACCCCTTTATAAATTATTAATTTTTCACCACCATTAGATTACTTTTTAAATCATAATTATTTTATTTTTCATTAATCAAGTATTAAATTATACATAAGTATCATTTTTTACTTTATTTTTTTTCAAAAATGGAAAAAACTACTTTTGTTTTTTTAGTGTTTTTCATGGCCCTCCCTTTTATTGTCTATGGTCAGGCCAATAGGGAAGCATTTGCACATGGAGCAAGGAGCAGTGGCTTAGCTAATTCCCACGTCACCCTTGAAGATGGGTGGAGCATTTTCAATAATGTAGGGGCAATGGGAAGGGTAAAAAACACCCAACTATTTTGTGCTTATGACCACCGGTTGGGCCTTCGGGAATTGACTACACTTTCTGCTGGAGGAATTTTTACCAACAATTTAGGAAATATAGGATTTAGTATTTCCCACTTTGGCGGAAGCCTATTTAATCAGCAAAATATTGGCCTGGGGTACAGCAATACTTTTGGATTGGTGAGTTTGGGCTTAAAGGTAAATTATCTGCAGACCAACCTGGAGGGTTATGGAAGAAGTGGGCAGCCTTTTATAGAATGGGGCGGTGTTGCCCAATTAATGCCGACTTTAATGATTGGGGCTCATGTATTCAATCCAACGCGGGCAAAAATCAACAACAAATCTGAGGACAGGTTACCCACATTAATTCAAATCGGCCTTTCCTACAGGCCAAGCCCTTCCCTTATGGTCAACCTGGAAACTCAAAAGGACATATTGCTTCCTCCTCAAGTTAAGGCAGGTCTGGAGTACAATTTTTCCGGGAAATTTTGGGCAAGGTGCGGCATCCAACCCCAACCTTCCCAGTTGTTTTTTGGGATTGGATTTAAGCCAAAATCCTTTTATCTAAATTATGCTACAAGCAATCATCATAAGCTGGGCTTTACTCATCATTTTTCCGTCAACTTTTTGTTGGACAAAAATTGAAAAAGAAATCCTACATATTGTTTTTTTTATTTTTCCTGACTCACTTCCAGACCCTTGGACAAACATTAAATGCTGATTTTGACATTGAAGCTTTTATGGAGGAAATGTTTTCTTTCCAGGAGGGTGAAAATGAAGAAATGGCGCAACAATATGAAAACTTGATGCAATTTTACTTTACCCCACTTGACCTTAATAAAGCAACTGCAGATGAACTGCAATCACTTTATAGTCTTTCCCCTTTTCAAATCCAACAATTATTGGAATATCGGAATAATTTTGGACCGATAATTTCCATTTACGAACTTCAGGCCATTCCAAAATTCGACAAGGCAACCATTCAAAATATATTACCCTTTGTCTCCATTTCCTCTAACAAAAAAATTCATCCAAAACCCTTAGTGAATAGGATTTTGGAAGAAAAAAATGCTTATATCATGTTTAGAGCAAGAAGGTACCTGGAAACCAGAAAGGGTTATACCCCACCAGACACCCTTGGAAATGGGCGACTTACCCAAAGATACCTTGGTGACCCCAACAATTATTATTTACGCTTTAGAAGCCAACATATAAATGATTTTAGTTTTGGTTTTACCCTGGACAAAGATTCAGGGGAACAATTTATTTGGGATACTTCCTCCAAAAGATATGGCTTCAATTTTTTGAGTTACCATTTTTCACTTTATCCAGATAAACATTGGAAAATCCTAACTGTCGGAGATTATAAAGCTCAATTTGGACAAGGATTAGTATTTGGAGCCGGTTTTTCTGTTGGCAAAGGATCTGAAACTATTACCACCACAAGGAGAAGTTCCAGTGGAATCCGCCCTTATACCTCTGCCACTGAATTTGGATATTTCAGGGGTGCAGCTGCCACCTATCAATTTGACCAATTTGAGGGTTCTATTTTACTTTCTCACACTCCTCGCAGCGCCAGCATATTAGTCCCTGACAGCCTTTCAAAATCACTTTCCAGTTATATCACCTCCCTTTCCCAAAGTGGCTACCACAGGACTTCCACAGAAATCAACAAAAAATCCAAAGCTTGGGAAAACAACCTGGGAGCAAATTTCAATTACCATTCTATTAACAAAAACTTTCAATTGGGGATAAACACCCTTTGGACCCGCTTTAGTCAGCCCTATAAAAGGAAAGAAAGGGTTTATAATAAATTTGAATTCAGGGGCAAGATCAATCATATCCATAGCGCCTACTTTTCTTATAATTACCAAAACCACTTTTTCTTTGGAGAAGCAGCCATCTCAAAAAGTAAAGGTAAGGGAATGGTATTGGGCTGGATGAGCAGCTTGAGCCCTGAAATGGACTTTTCATTGCTTTTGAGGAGATTTGACAGGCATTTTCATACTTTTTATGGAAGTAGTTTTGGAGAAAACTCCAGGGCCATCAATGAACGGGGGATATACCTTGGCCTGAATTATTCCATTACCAAGGACTTGAAATGGAGCGGTTATTTTGATTTTTTCCGTTTCCCTTGGCTGAAATTCAGGACCTATGCCCCCTCTGATGGACATGAATGGCTGCAGCGGTTATCCTTTTCCCCAAAAAAAAGCCTTCAAATTTATTTTCAAATTAGAGAAGAACTAAAAGATAGAAACATCCCTATTGACCAGTCGGATCATCTCATTTACCAGTTAAGAGGAAGAAAGCGGAGAAATTACCTAGCCAATCTGGATTTTAAAATTTCCGATTCCTATTCCATCCGGTCCAGAGTACAGTGGAGTAACTTTGATTTTAATGATAACAAAACCTGGGGATATGCCTTAGTACAGGACATCAATGCTGACTGGGATAATTGGAGGCTAAGTACTCGTATGGCCATTTTTGATACCGATGATTATGATAATCGCCAATATGTATATGAAAAAAATGTATTATGGGCCTTTTCCATTCCTGCTTATTATGGACAGGGAATGAGGTATTATTTCCTACTTCAATACAGGCCTTCCAGAAGATGGGATTTTTGGATCCGCTGGAGTAGGACGATTTATACAGACCGGGATAAAATCAGTTCGGGGCTCCAGGAAGTACAAAGCAACCGGCTTAGCCAATTGAATCTTCAGGTACGACTTAGGTTCAATAAATAATCCCCTATTATTTTTTTAATTTCCTATAATAATTGACAGAGAAGATAAAGGGTTTGAATTCCATGAAAGTTGGGACAAGCTCATTAACTTTGCTATCCTACTTATTAGTTGAAACCACAATTGATATTGCAATAAAATGAATAAAACTACGCCTATAGCAGCTCCACGAGCTGTCCAAAAACCTAAGAAATTAACCTTCCATGGCCACACCAGGATTGACCCCTACTATTGGATGAATGACAGGGAAAACCCAGAGGTCATCGACTACCTTAACCTGGAAAATGACTATGTAAAAAACCAACTTCAACATACCGAAGCCTTCCAGGATAAACTTTTCCAAGAAATGAAAGGGCGGATTAAAGAAGATGATGAAAGTGTGCCTTATTTTAAGGACGGGTATTTTTATTATACAAAATTTATCAAAGGTGGAGAATATCCGGTTTTTTGCCGGAAAAAGGAAAATCTGGAAGTTGAGGAAGAAATTTTACTGGATGTCAATGAACTGGCTAAAGGGCATGAATATTTTCAGGTTAGTGCAATAGCCATTTCCACCAATCAAAAAATCCTTGCCTTTGCCCAGGACAATGTGGGCAGGAGAATTTATACTATTAAGTTTAAAAATCTGGAAACCGGGGAATATCTGAAGGATGAAATCCCTCAAATTACAGGCAATTTGGTTTGGGCTAATGATAATCAAACCGTTATTTATTCCAAACAGGATCCGGACACCCTTCGATCTTACCAAATTTACAAACATAAATTGGGCAGCTCTTATAAAGAGGATCAATTGGTTTACGAGGAGAAGGACCCCACCTTTATCTGCCATGTCAGTAAGGCAAAAACCAAAGCGTATATATTTATTTGCTCTGAGAGTACTGTATCTTCAGAGGTTCGGTTCATTGATGCCAATACCCCCAATGGTGCCATCCAGCTTATTCAAAAAAGGGAAAGGAATTTGGAATATGAAGTAGAACATTTTGAAGACCAATTTCTCATACTTACCAATGAAAACAAATCCACCAATTTTAAATTGGTAAAAACTTCTGTAAAAACACCATCCAAGGAACATTGGAATACCCTTATTGCTCATAAAGAAGATGTTTTACTGGAGGGTTTTGAAGTTTTTAAGGACTTTTTGGTCCTGGAGGAAAGGTATAACGGACTCACCAGAATTCAGATAAGACCCTGGGACAAATCCTCATCCCATTATGTGCAGTTTAATGAACCGACCTACTCCACTTGGACAGGGTTTAACCCGGAATTTGAAACCTCCCAGTTGCGATTGGCTTATAATTCTCTGACCACTCCTGCATCAGTTTATGATTATGATATGGTGAAAAAGGAAAAAAAGCTTTTGAAACAACAGGAGATTATTGGTGGTTATGAACCAGAACTTTATCAGGCAGAAAGAATTTGGGCTAAAGGAGAAGACGGAACCTCCATCCCCATTTCATTAGTCTACAAAAAAGACCTGTTCAAAAAGGATGGCAGCAATCCATTATTGCAATATGCATATGGATCCTATGGTTTCAGCACTGACGCCTCTTTTAGCTCAAACAGAATCAGCCTATTGGATAGAGGGTTTGTCTTTGCCATGGCCCATATTCGGGGCGGTCAAGAAATGGGAAGAACGTGGTATGAACATGGAAAAATGCTTAAAAAGCGTAATACATTTACAGATTTTATAGCATGTTCTGAACAGTTAATTTCTGAAAAATACACTTCCCCAGAGAAGTTATTTGCCATGGGAGGCAGCGCCGGAGGAATGTTGATGGGAGGCATCATCAATATGAGGCCGGAATTGTATAAGGGGGTTATTGCTGCTGTTCCCTTCGTGGATGTGGTGACTACCATGCTTGATGAAAGTATCCCCTTAACTACTGGGGAGTTCGACGAATGGGGGAACCCCAAAGAAAAAGCATATTACGAATATATGTTGTCTTACTCTCCCTACGATAATGTGGAAGCAAAAGCTTATCCTCATCTTTTGGTTACATCTGGACTGCATGACAGCCAGGTGCAATACTGGGAACCCTCTAAATGGGTGGCCAAATTAAGAGCAACCAAAACCGATCAAAACAAACTATTGCTCTATACCAATATGGACGCTGGACATGGTGGAGCTTCCGGGAGGTTCCAGACCCTAAGAGAACTTGCATTGGAATATGCCTTTATTTTGGATTTGGCTGGAATATCTTAGGATCATAACTGAATACTATAAAATTGGAGCGACATTTTGAAAGTATTAAAATGTCGCTCCCCTCAAAGGATTTATTTTCTACTTTTCACCCAACCCCAACTCACCTAAACCACTCAATTCCAATTGGTTTAACACCAAAAAGCCTCCATTTTCAGGTCCAAAAATTAATTTTCTCCAAAAGTTTTTAAATTTATTAAAATTATATTCCCGATTTCCATTCATTGAATAACCTTTTTATTTAATTCATTTTGGTTTATTCAAAATGCATTTTTTTTGATTTAAAAATTACCTATATTTAAATAAACACTTATTATAAACCTTTTTAACAGTAGCCAATGTTTCATTATTTTTTAAATAAAAAACATACTAAATTCCATGAAAAAGGTAACAACATATCATTTTTACAAATCTCAATTCAATTGGCTTACCCAATTGGTTAAGCTTTTTTTTAGCGTAATTTTTCCAATAGATAAACACCAAACCCACCTAATTATACTTAACCCCAGAAAAGAGAATGTTCTAAATAAAAATCTTTTTGAGCCCGCTAATCTTGGGAAGAGATATCCATGTGAGTTAAAACAGACTGGCCATGAATAATCTCATGTTTATCAATAAGATCCATTGTGAGCCAATGTCCATTTCAAACTGGACGAAGGAGGCCGATTATGATATCAAGGATCATGTAGATATTTGGAGGGTTTCTTTGAATCAAATAAAGGATAAACTAAGAGCCCTTAAACGTTATCTTACCCTGGAGGAAATGTTTAAATTTTCAAAATTTAAACAAGAAGGTGATCGCTTGAGGTACCTTGGCGGGAAAAGTTTTTTAAAAATTCTGCTTGCCCGCTACTTGAAATGCTCACCAATGGATATTTCTTTTAAGGAGGGCATTAACAATAAGCCTATGCTCAATGAAATTCACGGAATAAATTTCAACCTTTCCCATTCCAATGATTGGGTGGTCTTTGGACTTTGTGAGGAAGAATTGGGCGTTGATATCGAATTTATTGACAGCAACTTTGATTTCATTCCTATAATCAACAATTGGTTTTCTACCCCTGAAACCCATTATATTGAAAACGCCTATTCACCAAGACATGAATTTTTCAAGTTATGGACTAGGAAAGAAGCCTTATTAAAAGCCACCTCAGTAGGCATGACCCAAAATTTAAATGTAATTAACTGTTTGGATGGGACTCAATATGTACCCTATGAAGTGGGGGCAGGTTTTAGTGACTGGAGGATCAAAAGTTTGTTTTTTGAGGAGCTCTATTCCCTAAGTGTTACTTTCCCGGTTTTCTATAACCAAATTCGTTTATTTGAACCTCAGGTTACCTCTATCCCCTAATAATAAAATTTATAGGGTTTAACGAGGAATTCTCCCAATGAGTGGCATCCCCTTTTCTAAAACCTTATATTTATCTAATAATCAGCCACTTTTGTAACTTTCCCAATTCTACAAGGAAAGTTTCTTGAACCAATTGACACATAAGGTTCCATTTCTAATTCTTTTTCCATTAAAAAAATTCACCTATGGTCAGCCATTTTATTATTACAAATAGAGAGGTCAGTACTTTTCATGACAGAAAAAATTTCATCAAGGTCAATGATAAAGAATTTATTAGGAAGGATGGTGATGAAGAAGCCAAACACAACCTTAGGTACGGAATGGTTTCTTTTGACCCTAAAAAAGCCAAAAAATTGGAGGATTATAATATCCAGATCATTGAGGATCTTTCTGATAAAGCACTAGAAAAACTAAAATCAGAAGGAAAAGATGACGAAATAAAAAAACTTGGTTCCACTCAGGTTTTTGAATCCCTCTACAAGGAAGGAAGGAAAGCCAAAGGCCGCCAGGATATTTTGTTTTTTATTCATGGTTTTAACTCGGATCTGGAAACGGCCATGGAAACCCTAAGGGAGTTGCACGAAAAATATATCGAACCCGATCACTCTCCCATAAAACATATTGTTATTTTCACTTGGCCTTCCAAAAAGAAAATCCTCCGGTACAGAAATGATGCACAAGATGCCCTGCAATCGGGCTATGCCTTGGCAAGGTCCTATGCCGGCCTAAAAGAGTTTTTTGTAAGGAAATTTGTCAAGGATAAACAGCCCATGTGCCAACAAAAAATCCATTTGCTTTGCCACTCCATGGGCAACCGGGTATTAGAGGCTATGCTTACCGGGCTGCTGGACATTCGAGTGGAAATCAATTCCCTATTTGGGGAAATAATCCTTGTAGGTGCGGACATTGATTATAATGCCTTAGAGCAGCCCAAGCCCCTGTACCGGCTTATCGACTTCGGAGAAAGAGTCCATGTTTATTATCATAATAACGATCAGGCTTTAGGGATATCCGAACTGACCAAAAATGCTTTTAACAGGCTTGGAAGATGGGGAGCCAAAAACTCTCTTCATTTGCCTGATGACATTTACCAGTCAGATGTCTCCGATATCCAGGATGACGAAGGCCTTCTCCATGACAGGGTTCACCACTGGTATTATTACAACTCCCCTTCCGTAGTACGTGATATCACCGAAGTGATCCAGGGGCAAGATTCCGTTTTCACCCTTTGAACTGAAAATCATGAAATTCGCAGACCTACATTGCCATAACCATATGCGCCCATATTTTTGGTTGGCAAGAAAAAAAAGAAAATTCACCAGAAAAGGAATGTACACGCCTTGGACGGTAATTTCATCCAACCTGAAAAATTTAAGGAATGGAAAAATGACTGCCTCTTATAGTCAGTGTGATTTGGTAAAATCCTGGAATGGAAAAGTAAGACTAACTTTCAATTCCCTTTATCCCATCGAAAAAGGCTTTTTTCAAACCCCATCCCAACCGAGTAAGGGGAGAAATAAATTGTTCAGGCAAATCGTCAGGGTAGCCACTTCCCATCAACTCCCTATCCGGGATTTACTTCAAACCATTTATATGAAAATTCCGGACATTGCTGTAGACCATTTCCAATCTCCGGAATACGATTATTGGGAAGCTATTAATGAGGAAGTGAAGTTTATGCTCACCTCAAACGGTAAATCCACTTCCAATAAAATTTATACCCCTGGATTAATTCGGCAGATCTTTGAAAGCAGGAGAAACAGGAGAAGGCTTTATCCAGATTCTATGGATGCCAAGGGTAGTTATTATATTCCAAATGACAGAGAAGAACTGAAAAACTCCCTGCAAAAAGACCAAATAACTATGGTAATAACCATAGAAGGTGCCCATGCACTTGGAACCGATAATGTACCCTTTGCCACTTTTAAAAAAAGGGTGGCCACCATCAAAAAGGAATGGCCATTTCCTGTGTTTTTCATCACTTTTGCTCATCATTTTGACAATGGATTGTGTGGGCATGCCCATAGTATCCCTGATATTGGCAAATGGCTGCTCAACCAGTCCCCGAGAAAAAATGAAGGATTCTCGCCAGAAGGCAGAAAAATCATCCGTAGATTTCTTTCGATCAATACAAATAACCATTCGGAGCCCAAATGGGGTTACCGCATCCTCATTGATGTTAAACACATGAGTGCACGAGCCAGAAGAGAGTATTATCATGATATCATCATTCCATGTATGGAAGCTGAAGACAAAGAAACCATTCCTGTAATTGCTTCCCATTGTGGGTTTTCAGGAATCAAGGATCTAAACACCCATATCGAAAAGGAAGCATTAGAGAAAGATGATTATTTCGATCCTTCCGGCTTCTTCAATGCCTGGAACATCAATATGTGTGAGGAAGACTTAAAGATAATTGTCCAATCCTCTGGATTATTTGGGCTGTCTTTTGACCAAAGAATCATTGGGGTCCCGGGACTTGCAAACAACACTCCCAATAACATTAGGGGACTTTGGAATAATATCAAAGCAGTAATCAAATCCATTTACAACAGGAATGACTTGGCGGAAAAAGAAAAAAACAATATTTGGAATTGCATCACCATAGGCACTGATTTTGAAGGACTTATCAACCCCGTTGATGATTACCCCACCGTTTTGAACTTTGAGGATTTTGAGCAAAACCTTATAGAAATTATCGAACAGGAAAGACGGGACAATAGAGGGAACCTGGATTTTATGGCACATATTCAATCCAAAGCTGATGTTACCAAAGCAGTACGAAACTTTTGCTTTGAAAACGCCAAAACCTTTGTTCTCAAACATTACCCCCGACACCCCCTTCATTGACCTATTTTTTTATTGGTCTTTCATTTACTCGTCCTTAATGGCCATCATTTTTTTTGACTGGCAACATTCTGGACAAGTTTTGACTTCATCATATTTGACCTTTGCTTTTCTTACAGCCTCTTCAGGATTATTAAATGGACCCAAATAGGTTAATTCAAGCATACCCGGCATCTGGGGACAGCCTTGTGCATGGATTTCATGCACTCCCTCCTTTTGATGAAAATTTGTTAAATAAAAGAATATCATAGTTAAAAATTAGTTAATCTCATTAATGAATCTGCAAAATTACCAGATATTAATTCAAATAAAATACCCCAATTAAGGTATTTTTTAGCCTACGAACATCAAATTCCTGTATCTAAATGAAAAATAAGATTCAACAAATCCCCCCAAACAAAAAAACACTTGCCCTTACAGGGCAAGTGTTTTTTTGTTAAGTTGATATCCTTTATTAATTACTAACTTATTTGAGATCCTGGTGCTGAGGGACCATTGGGTTGTAATAATTTCAATGCCCCATCTTTATCCTCGGCCATCAATATCATACCTTCAGAGTCAATCCCCATCATTTTTCGCGGAGCCAAATTGATCAACATGGTCACCTGTTTTCCTACAAGATCTTTAGGGTCATAGTGCTCAGAAATCCCACTCAAAACAGTTCTTTTTCCTAAACCAGTGTCAACGGTCAATTTTAGTAACTTCTTGGATTTCTTGATTTTTTCGGCTTCCAAAATAGTTACCACCCTCAAATCCAGCTTGGTAAAATCCTCAAATACAATGGTATCTTTTTCCTCAGGGACTTCCGCCTTGGCCAATTCATTTTGTCTTTTTGCCTCCAACAATTTATTTACCTGAGCTTCCACCATTTTATCTTCTATTTTCTCAAACAATAGTGCCGCTTTTCCAATGGTATCACCACCCTGGATCAAGTCATCCCTACTGGCATCTGCCCATTTAAATTGGTCAATTTGAAGCATTTTGGCCAATTTTTCTGCCGTAAAAGGTAAAAATGGCTGGGAGACTATTCCTATGTTAGCCGCAATATTCAAAGCGATATTAAGAACAGTTCCTGTTCTTTCTTTATCTTCTTTGATGGACTTCCATGGTTCTGTATCTGCAAGGTATTTATTCCCCATTCTGGCAAATTCCATCACCATACTTAAGGCTTCCCGAAACCTGAATTTTTCAATTGAACTGGCTATTTTTTCCGGATACCCTTTCATTGATTTCAAAACCTCCTGGTCATAAGGTGACAACTCTCCCCTTTGGGGAACCACACCCTCAAAATATTTATGGGTCAGGACAACTGCCCTATTGACAAAATTCCCATAAATGGCCACTAACTCCGAATTATTGCGGGATTGGAAATCCCTCCAGGTAAAATCATTGTCCTTGGTTTCAGGAGCATTAGCTGTCAGCACGTACCTTAATACATCTTGCTTTCCAGGAAAATCTTTCAAATATTCATGCAACCAAACAGCCCAATTTCTAGAAGTGGAAATCTTCTCCCCTTCCAAATTCAAAAATTCATTGGCTGGGATATTGTCAGGAAGAACAAACTCCCCATGGGTTTTCAAAATAGCAGGGAATATGATGCAATGGAAAACAATATTATCCTTTCCAATAAAGTGGACCAATTTGGTATCCTTGTCTTTCCAATAGGGTTCCCAATCGACCCCCTTGGCAGCTGCCCATTCTTTAGTAGAAGAAATATATCCAATAGGAGCATCAAACCATACATACAATACTTTCCCTTCGGCACCCTCCAATGGTACGGGAACACCCCATTTCATATCCCGGGTCATTGATCTTGCTTGAAGACCATCTCCGGTTTCTAACCAGGACCTACACTGCCCCAACACATTATTCTTCCAATCATCTTTATGATCTTCAAGAATCCATTTTTTCAGGAAATCAGTATAACGTGCCAGATCCAGGAACCAGTGTTTGGTTTCTTTTAACACCGGAACATTCCCACTTAGTTTAGACCGGGGGTTGATCAGATCTGTAGGGTTTAAAGAAGTTCCGCATTTTTCACATTGGTCCCCATAAGCATCCTCATAGCCACATTTAGGACATGTCCCTTCAATATATCTGTCAGCTAAAAACTGTTGCGCCTCCTCATCAAAATATTGCTCCGTGGTTTGCTCCACGAACTCCCCCTTTTCATACAAATCTTTAAAAAATTGAGTAGCTGTATCATGATGAATAGGGGCAGAAGTCCGGGAATAATGATCAAAACTGATCCCAAATTCCTCAAAACTTGACTTCATGATGGAATGGTACCTATCCACTATTTCCTGCGGAGAAACCCCTTCCTTTTGGGCTTTGATGGTGATGGCTACTCCATGCTCATCAGAACCTCCAATGTAAATCACATCCTTATCCAAAGATCTTAGATAGCGGACATAAATATCAGAAGGAATGTAACATCCTGCCAAGTGCCCAATATGTAATGGACCATTTGCATAAGGCAAAGCAGAAGTAATGGTAAATCGCTTAAAATCTTTTTTGCTCATAGGCTGCAAATATAGGGAAAAATGAGGTTTTAAGGTCAATTCCTCCCTTTGATTTGAAATTCTATCTAACTGGGATGGCCCAAGCCCAAAATCATTATATAGTCTCCTAAAATCATAGATTTTCCCCCATCAATTCCCGTAATCCATAATTGAAACCTTACTTTATTTTCCTCAAACCATTTTATTAGGAAGCTGTGGATTGTTGCTTTTTCGGAGAACTGTGGTGCTCACCAAAAACATCCAATTGGATACTGACGAGCAAAGAAATACATATTCCCATGACAGCGATAACAGCAAAAGAAATCTGAAGATCAAACAGTTCCGCTATGAAACCTATCAAAGGTGGCCCTAACAAAAACCCAAAAAAGGCAATAGTAGACACCAATGCCAATGCTATTCCCGGACTAAACATTTGTGATCTACCAGCTATACTGTAGGACAAAGGAATGACAGAAGCGGTTCCAAAACCTACCAGCAAAAATCCAATAATGACGGTTTCCAAGACTGGAATTGTAACTACCAAAATCAAACCCGCTCCTATCAATGCCCCACTAATGCGAAGCATTACAATTTTCCCCCAAAGATTGGAAAGGGCATCTGAGATAAAGCGCCCCGAAGCCATGGCTCCCATAAATGCTACATAGCCCAAAGGAACCAGGTTTTCGGGTGGGGCTACCACCTTTTTAAGATAAACCCCGCTCCAGTCAAACATACATCCTTCACACATCATTCCAAAAAAACCTATCATCCCTATCCTTAACAAAAGGGCATCCGGCTTCCTTAAAATAAGACCTCCCCCATCGCTTTCTTTTTCTTCCTTAAATAAAAATGGCTGAGCGGCCAATAAAATGGCAAGCATAATCCCACTTACCACCCAATAATGCTGAAGAGGTGACCATTTTAACTGGATCATCAATGCTCCCAACCCTGCACCTGCAAAACCGGCAAAGCTCCATAATCCATGGAAGGAGGCTAAAATATTTCTAGCATAACCATCCTCCACATCTAAAGCCTGAGTATTGAGGGAAATGTTCATAATATTACCTATCATTCCAAATACAACCACAGTCATGGCCAACTGAAAAATACTTTGGGTAAACCCCAGAGTGACCAAAAAAATGGCATAGGCAATACTGGCACTAATAATCACAATTCGGCTTCCAAAGTGGTGAACGGCCCAACCTGCCAAAGGCAAGGCAATTAGGGACCCCACAGGCATCCCCAATAAAAGGGATCCTAATTCACCTTCACTCAACCCAAATTGCTGCTGAAAATCCGGAATCCTGGATGCCCAGGAGGAAAAACAAAATCCTGCCAAAAAAAACAGGCCGCTGAGTGCAATTCTTCGCTTTCTTAATAACTGCATTCTACAATAGGAATAGGTTTGTTTTACAAAGTAAGGGACTTTTTGGCCACAAATGGTCACTTTAGGAAAGGAAAAAATAAATGAACCAATTTTCGTAATATTATTTTCAAATTCCGACCAGATTAATTTTAAAGAATAGCTATCATTGCAGAATATTTATAAATATTATTATGGAATTTATCATTGTTGGAATCACCCTTTTTCTAGCTATTTTATTGATTAGAGCAGTTTACAAGAAAGTATTTAAGTAAAAAAAATAGTCCTCGCCAATGAAGGACTATTTATTGGTATAATATTTCCAAGTCATTAATTTAATGGGGCAGTTTATCAGAAAACTTCCCATAAACCCAGGTTCCGGCCACAGCACTTAATAAAGTAACGGCCACAACGGTAAATCCCGCCCCAACTTGTGCAAACAAAGGACCAGGGCAAGCACCTGTCAGAGCCCAGCCCAGGCCAAATATGAATCCACCAAAGATTTGGCCTTTATCGAATACCTTATCTTTTATTTTTATGGGTTCTCCGTTAAGTGACTTGATTTTCCATTTTTTAATAATAAACACAGACAGCATGCCAACAGCTACGGCAGAGCCGATTACCCCATACATAAAAAAGGACTGCAACCTGAACATTTCTTGAATCCTAAACCAGGATATCACTTCAGATTTCACCAAAACAATACCAAAAAACACTCCCACAAAGAGGTATTTTAGCAATTCGGGTTGAAAACCTTTTTCCTTAACCGCATTGGGCTGCCCTAATTTTTCACTAAACTTTTTTTCTTTTTCTATAACATTCATAATATTCCTCCCGATTTTAAAATCCAGCTATTTTCATTAAATGGGGTAAAAGCAAATGAGTCATTGCAAAACCTCCCAACATAAAGAAAATGGTTGCTACAACTGAGGGCCATTGCAAATTACTGATCCCCATAATGGCATGGCCTGAGGTGCAGCCCCCTGCATAACGGGTTCCAAAACCTATCATAAAGCCTCCCAAAACAAAAAATATTAATCCTTTTACTGAAAACAGGTTATTCCAGGAAAAATTTCTGCTGGCAATAAATTTTGATACTGACTAATACCAAGTAAAGCTAAATCTTCCTGGGTACTTTGAGCAACCACTACCGCTTCCGGGTCTGCCAGGAAATTCCCCGCTATTATTCCTCCCATCAAAATACCTGAAACAAATAAGATGTTCCAAATCTCTTTTTTCCAATCATAGCTGAAAAAGGGAATTTTAGCCGGAACACAGGCCGCACAAATATGCTTTAATGAAGAACTCACTCCAAAGGTTTTATTTCCCAATATTAGCAGCACAGGGACAGTCAAGCCCAAAAGCGGCCCCGCTACATACCATGGCCACGGTTGGCTTATCCATTCAATTAATCTCTCCATAATCTCCTCAAATTTTCCTCAACAAAGGTTCAGGTTATATTTTCATTTATTAATTATCACAACAAATCCTTGAACTAATTCGTTTAGGTGAACTTTTTACTCAACTCTATTATAGTTGGGAACTGGGGCATGTATAATCCGTCAATTCAAATTTTCCTGAGGATTTTATCCCTTTAAATCCTCCATCGATATCAATTATTCGATCATAGCCCCTGGCTTTCATAATAGAACTGAAAATCATAGAGCGATAACCACTTGCACAATGTACATAATAGGTTTTATCTTTTTCTATATTGTCCATATGCTCATTGATATAATCTAATGGACTATTAATAGCCCCAACCACATGTTCACTATCGTACTCACTGCCTTTTCTGACATCCAGGACCTGAATATCAGGATCACTTTCTTTTCTATTTGCCAATTCATCCACAGAAATGGAGGTAATGGAATCAATTTCTTTACCGGTTTTTTTCCATGTTTCAAAGCCTCCTTCCAAGTAGCCTAGCGCATGATCATACCCTACCCTGGCCAAACGGGTAATAACTTCCTCTTCCCTTCCTTCTTCTGCTATGACCAATATTTCTTTATTTACATCTGGTATCAAGGTACCTACCCAAACCGCAAAATTTCCATCAATTCCAATATTAATAGAATTAGGAATAAAACCTTTAGCAAATTCCTGAGGTGCCCTGGTATCCAATAAAACAGCACCGGTCTGATTTGCTAATGCTTCAAACTCCTCGGGTTTTAGAGGATGTTCTCCACGGTGTAATACCTCATCTATACTCTCATATCCCTGGATATTTAGTTTTACATTTTGAGGAAAATAACTTGGAGGAGGAGTAAGGCCTTCAGTAACTTTTTTGATAAAGGTACTTTTATCCATCTCCTGCAGGGCATAATTGGTCTTTTTCTGATTACCCAAAGTATCAGAAGTTTCTTTACTCATATTTTTTCCACAAGCACTACCCGCACCATGGGCTGGATATACTACAAGATCATCGGAAAGAGGCATGATTTTATTCCTTAGGGAATCATATAAATGCCCAGCTAATTTTTCCTGGGTTAGAGACTCATCCACTTTTTGGGCCAAATCCGGTCGGCCTACATCTCCAATAAAGAGGGTATCTCCAGTAAAAAGAGCTTTTTCCTTTCCTTCTTCATCAATTAATAAATAACAGGTACTTTCCATGGTGTGGCCTGGAGTATGAATGACTTTAATGGTGGCCCCACCAACCTTAAACTCCTGCCCGTCCTTGGCGATAACTGCATCAAATCCCAAATGGACATTGGTTGGTCCAAAAACAATTGTAGCTCCTGTTTTTGCTGCCAAATCCTTGTGCCCAGAGACAAAATCTGCATGAAAATGAGTTTCCAGCACATATTTTATTTTTGCATTTCTCCTTTTGGCTTTCTGGATATAAGGATTCACCTCCCTTAAGGGATCAATAATTACCGCTTCATTGTCTGATTCAATATAATAGGCACCTTGTGAAAGACACCCTGTATAAATTTGTTCAATTTTCATCTCAATTTTTTTTATTTTCATTGACAAAATTAAATCTACTTTTTCTCCGGGAATAGGACTTTTATCACATAAGCAGTCCGCCCCACTTTTTCCGCGCACCATTTCCAAACCTATTCAACCAAATGTTAAAGAATTTAAGCACTGGTTTTGGAATAATGACTTTCAATAGTGGTCAACAGTTCCTGAACAGAAGGCACACCTGACTTCCGCCATAACTGGGTTCCTTTTTGGAACAGGATGAGGGTGGGAATTCCCCGAATTTGAAACTGACTCGCTGCAGCAGGATTCTTATCCACATCAACTTTGATAACCTTTACTTTATTTCCCACCTGGCCAACCACCTCCTTTAAAATAGGCGGCATTGCTTTGCAGGGTCCACACCAAGTGGCAAAGAAGTCAACCAACACCAATTGATCTCCCGATATTAATTCTTTAAATGTTTTCACTTTTTATTCTTTTTTATCACCTATTATTAATTTAATGTACGTAAGAGAGGGATTTACCGCTGTAATTTTCATCACACAAACTCCAAATCTTTAATCTAAAAACCATCAAGCTGATTTTTCATGCATCTAAAACGCCCCATTTAAACTAAAATAATTTCATTTATCAGGATGTAAAATCCCATCACCAAAACAAACCATCCAAATGCTTTTTTAAGGGCCTTTTCATCAATCATTTTTGACAGGCCACTCCCCAAAAATATCCCTATTATAGAAAGAGAAGTAAATAGTAGCAGAAAGCCCCAATTGATAGGTTGGTTGGAAATATCACCGGTAAACCCAATAAGGGATTTGGCCGCTATGATCAATAAAGAGGTGCCTACAGCAATCTTCATGGGAAGTTTGGCCAATAACACCAAAGCGGGTATGATCAAAAAACCTCCACCTGCCCCAACAATTCCAGTTATTCCACCCACTACAAATCCTTCAAGGCCAATAAGAGGCAAATTAAATTTCGTAGGACCAGATGCATGCTGAATCTGATGGCCGTTCTTGATCATAGATATGGCCGCTGCTAACATGATAAGGGCAAAAAATATCATTACCCCTTTATCATTGGTCAAATCATATCCTTTAAATGATAATAAAATTTCAGGTAACGCAGGAACAACAAATTTCCGGGTCAAAAAAACTGCTATAAAGGATGGGACCGCAAAAACTATCGCGGCACGATAAGAGACAATTCCTCTTTTCATAAAAGAAAAAGACCCTACAACTGAAGTACTTCCTACTACAAAAAGGCTATAAGCCGTGGCTAAAATAGGATCAACCCTAAATAAATACACCAATACAGGTACGGTCAAAATAGAACCTCCCCCTCCAATCAGACCTAAACTAATACCAATAAAAATAGAAGCCAAGTACCCCAAAACTGTAATTGTTTCCATTGAATTCCTATTTAAATGTTTTTACAAAACTAAGACTGGCATTTCCTGGAAGTGGTGACTTTTGTTACACAACCAGAAAAACCCAAAATACTTTCCATTGGCCAGCTTCTTATGAATCCAATTCCTTTTTTGAAAAAAATTGGGATTCTGGTTATATTCTATTGGCTTCTAAATAAGAAAACATGAATTTACTGTTGGTCACCGATTTTTCTAAACATTCAAAAAATGCTATCCGATTTGCAATGGATATGGGGCAAGCTTATAATGCAAAAATAACGCTACTTTTCACTTATTCCTCTGTTTATGGTTTTTCAGTTCAGGTGGAAGCGTATGAAAAATTGATAGAGAAAAAAGCCAAAAAATGGCTTAAAAAAATTCAAAAAAAAGGCCTTAAAAAAGGCCTAACGATAGGGTATAAAATTAGAAAAGGAAATATTAAAAATGCCACGCAACAAATAACCAAGAAACAAAGTTTTGAACTCATCATTTTACCCGGCCCCATCACAAAAAAGCCATGGGATTATTTTTGGCCGGGAGAAAAAGTTGAATTAATAAACTCATGTTCTTCACCCATTCTTGTCCTACCCCCAAACAAAAGCTTTTTGGGTTTAAAGACAATTGAGGTGGTAATCAGTAAAAACAATCAAAACCTACCTATTTGGGAGCAAATGATTGAACTAACAAAAGGGTTTAGACTTCCCTACAGGCTTTTATTTCTCGGAAATAAGGTGAAAGCTAAAAGCAAAACCTCCCCTTCCAAAACATTAGACTTCCTAAAACAACATTTTCCCAATCAACAATTTTCCTGGAAAGTAGGGAAAAAATCTGCAAACAAAAATGACCTTTTAAAACTCCCGGAGCAGAAGTCAAAATCATTAATAGTTTATTTCACCAAAGCCAAACCAACCCTTTTCTCTTTTATTAACTTAAGTATTGCTTCAAAAATGGCCATAAGAACCAAGGTCCCATTATTAATCATGAAAAATTAATCTAACGACTCACCAATCAGGACTTTCCTACTAAATCTTCAAAATTATCCCTCATAAATATTTTATTTCGCCCCAGTTCAATCCATTTCTTTTTTTCCAATTGTTTTAGCAGCCTTGAAACAACCTCCCTGGAAGTACCTAACTCTTGTGCGATTTCCTGATGTGTTATTTGAAGCTCATTGCTACTCAGCTGTTTCCTTTTGGCCTGAAGATAACGAACCAGCCTTTGGTCCATTTTTAGAAATGCCACTGCATCCAAAGCTTCCAGCATTTCCTGAAACCTTTGTTGATAGGTTTGGGCAACAAAATCTTTCCATTGCCGGTATTGCTCCAGCAATTGCTCGTGATAACGAATCGGAATGGACAGAACAAGGGAATCCTCCTCCGCAACCGCTTTAATTTCACTGGGTTGTAAAGAATTGCAACAGGTAAGGGACAAGGCGCAGGTTTGTCCAGAATTAAGGTAATACAAAAATAATTCCCTGCCTTCATCATCCAAACGCAGCACTTTGATAGCGCCTTCCAAAATAATCGGCACCATTTTAATAAACTTCCCAGGTTCTATAATAGCTTGCCCCGCTTTTAATTGGACCAGGGAGCCCTTAGCCAATAAATCTTCCAGCAACCTGATATCTGTAATCCCAGGGACTTTTGCTTTTAACTCCTCAATACTCATTTGATATACCTTTACAATAACTTAATTCACGACCCATAAACTATCTCCCCGTCCAACACGTCCCTTAACACCGTAGCCCCTGCTCCTACCACACAATTTTCCCCGATTTTTATACCCGGCAAAACCGTACAACCTGCACCAATAAGGCTACCTATTCCCACAATTACGCCACCACAAAGAGTGGCATGAGGAGCAATATGGGAAAAATCTCCTATTAGGCAATCATGATCAACCACTGCTGCTGTATTGACAATCACATGTTTTCCTATTTCGGTATGAGGTTGGACGATGGCTCCTGCCATTATTACCGTGCCTTCACCAAAGTTGGAATATTCACTTACCCAGGAAAAAGAATGGGCCACTTTGGAATAGAAAACCTTCTTTCCAAGTTTTAAGACCACTTTTTCCCTGATCTTATTATCTCCGATAGCCACCAGCATTTGACTTTTTGGGGCAATATCAAAATTTTCAGGTGTTGAAACGGGATATTTGAGGCACTCTTTAATTTCAGGATTATCATCTAATACCCCATTTATTTCTATCCCTTTACTTTCCACAGCTGCAATTACTGCTTTTGCATGCCCAGAAGCACCCATTATATACATATGACCTGTTTTTTCCTCTTACAATATATTAAGTAATCCAAAATAAGCCCCCTTTTTAATCCTTCATATGAAAAACGCTTAGTTTAACTTGAATTCTGAATGGTTATTTTGCAAAGTCAAATTTACTTATTATAAAATCAGTTTTCGTAAAATTGCTCCAGCGAGCTTTGGGATTTAAAACCATTACTTCCAATTGAATTTTGTGGCCAGCCACAAATTTTCCCTCCGAATCAAAGCTTAATCCCTTTTTCGGCCCGCTCAAATAGCCCTGATTTTTTTTCTTTCCTCCAAAAGTTTACATTTGGTCATCAATTTACAAAACCCAAAACGCCCCATGAAAAGAAGGGATTTTATAAAAACCGGTGGTTTAGCACTGGGAAGCTCAATCTTCCCTTACCCTATTATCAATGCCTTTTCATCTCAAGAAAATGATCAACCCATAAAAATAGGTATTATTGGTTGTGGTGATAGGGGAAAAGGCATCATGCACGTCATGAAAGGATTACCTGGGAAATATGAGATCACCGCTATATGTGACATAATGGATTTCAGGCTGGCAGAAACAAAGAAAACTTTTCCGGACATCAGCATGAAATCCTATAAAAATTATGAGCAATTATTAAATGATTCCAACGTAGATGCAGTGGTCATTGCTACTCCTTTAAATATGCACTTTGCTCCTGCAAAATACGCCCTACAAGCTGGCAAACATGTTTATCTGGAAAAAACAATGACTTACAATATCCCGGAAGCATTTGAATTGGTTAAAATCGCTCAAGCCAACCCTCACCTCACCCTGCAGGTGGGCCACCAATACCGGTACACTCCTTTATATTATAAGGTAAGGGATATGATCCGATCCGGTTATTTGGGTAAAATCACTCAAATTGATTCACGTTGGGACAGAAACTGGAATTGGAGAAGGCCGGTCCCTGATCCCTCCTTGGAGAAAATAATCAACTGGAGGATGTATAAGGAGTTTTCAGGAGGCTTGCCTGCTGAATTACTATCTCACCAAATCGACTTTATCAATTGGGCTTTTGAAACCCACCCTGACTTAATAATGGGCACGGGTGGAATAGACAATTACAAAGACGGGAGAACTACCTATGACAATGTCCAGCTCATTCTCCGATATGAGAAAGAAGATATGATTGGCAATTTTGGATCCACCTGCAGCAATGCCAGGGAAGGTTACTCCTTTAGCATTAAAGGAACTGAAGGAACGGTGGAGCTCTTAATGAATGAGGGCTATTTCTACCCAGAGGAGGATAAAATGGAGGAGCTGGGAATTGTGGATGGTGTTTCTGGAGCAACCAAGCTCACCTGGAAAGAAGGCAGAGGTATTCCCATATTGGAAGAAAAAACCAAAGAGGGAACCTGGTACGCCCTGGACGATTTTTTTAAATCTATTCATACTTCCACAAAACCTGCATCCAATGTTATCAGTGGAGCAACAACTGCATTCTGTATTCATTTGGCCAACCAGTCGAGCTTTAATAAAACCATTGAAAACTGGAAACCTGAATTTAATTTAGGATAAGGTTAAGATAGACTAATCTTATTGGGACTACACAAAAGAATCACAGGGTCCCCTGTGATTCTTTTGTGTTTTAAACACTCTGATTATTCTGGATTTTATGTGTTTATGCCATCAAATAATGGTTACAGACTTATACTTGGCCCTAATTCTCCCGTGGATTATTGGTTTTATGCTTGATCAAATCATAAACCGAAAAATAATTCCATGCCCATTTTCCTTGCCCTTTTTTATAATGGACCTGAAGGGAAAAAACATGATTTTATCAAAAGAGGCAACCTATCTCTAACTTGAAGCAGACCAGAAACACCTATTGGCTAAAATTCAGGTGCCCGAAAAATTTTAATCAGTGAAATCAAATAGTTGAAAAAGTGTCAATTTCACTTTTATTTTTTAGTGGACTTTCCGAAAGAATTAGGGAAAATGATATACCATTTTGATGTTTTTTCGTTAGAGTATAAAATGGTTCATTTTTGGAAGACAAAAAAAAAGAGGAATCTTTAGAAGATTCCTCGAATGGGTTTATTCTAACTGACTAACAGCCGTATATATTTTGGAAAAAAGGACGCCGATCCTCTTTTTTTGAACCAAAACTTCTTTAAACATAGTGATAATAATTTTTAATTCAATAAAATATTAACAAAAATCCCCTAAACCAATTTAAATGTCACTACACACAAAAATGAATTCCTCAGTATTATATAAGGCAAAACTCCTAATTTAAGAAACATTAACAACATCATTAACCATATTTAACCCAATTAATAAAATGATCACTAAGTTTCTTTCCTGTTTTCAACCCTTCTATTTTTTTTAATTTTTATTCAAAAAAAAAAATTCGGCAGGTGAAAAAATTGACATTTTATTAACAAAACCCCTGAAAAAGTGTATTTTAAACACTTATTACACTAAATATTTTCCTTTTTCAAAACTTTTGCAGGTACCACAAAAATCAATTGATCATAAGGATCTCCATTTTTTTTCATAAATTCCCATCAATTAACGGGTTAAATCAAATGAAGTATTTATCAAAACAGTCTTGTTTCAAAATATTTTTAACGGTAATTCTTTTGGCTGGAATTTCCATTTCAGGAAACACTCAAGAAGTATCTGGCAAATTCCAGGAAGAAGTCCAACAAATTGTCCAAAAAAACCCCATTCCAAAGCAAGGCCCACCAGTCTATCTTTTTACAGGAAGTTCCAGTATCCGGATGTGGAAAGATCTTTCCTCCTATTTTCCGGAAATTGAAACCATTAACACAGGATTTGGAGGGTCTCAGACATTTGAACTTCTTCATTATTCCCAGGAATTGATCCTCCAATACCAACCCAAAAAAATATTTATTTATGAAGGGGATAATGATATTGCCGCAGGAAAAAAACCAATGACCATATTAAAAACCACTAAAAAGCTGGTAACAAAAATCCATCAACAATTACCTGATGCCCATATTATCCTGATAAGCCCGAAACCCAGCTTGGCAAGATGGCACCTACAAGAGGAATACCAAAATCTCAACCGCCTACTGGAGATATATTGTCAAAAGCAGAAACAGGTATCCTTTGCCAATGTTTGGAACATCATGTTGGATGAAAATGGTCAACCAAAGGAGGATATTTTTATTGAGGATGGATTACACATGAATGCCAAAGGGTATGATTTATGGGCTAAGGTTTTGAAAGAATTTATCCCATAAATGTTACCTTATTTTTATAGATACCGTTCTGCATTTTCAAAAATTTGGATTTCCCATTACCCTACCTTTACTTTGCAAGACCCAAAGGAACTGATTTATACAGAAGAGGTGAGAGAACAGGCTTGTTGACCCTCTGGCAACCATCCTCAGCGGCGAAAAGGTGCCAAATCCTGCCCGAAAATAGGGGACTATAAGTTAGATGAAATGAGAACACTTACTTTGACACCGATTATTTTTATTAACAAACCCGAAGAAATATATTTACCTCTCCATTTCGGGATGCATTTTTACGAAACCCTAAAAGGGGAAACTCAATATTTAAACAGAATTTAACACTGCAAGAATAATAATATGTCCGAAAAACATTTTGAAACCCAGGCAGTAAGAATTGCTTCCTCCAAAACCAATCAAAGGGAGCATTCCTCACCTATCTTCATGACTTCAAGTTTTACCTTTGATAGTGCAGAAGAAGCTCGGCAGATGTTTGCTGAAGAAATCCCAGGAAACATCTATTCAAGGTATGCCAATCCCAACAGCACTGACCTTATAGAAAAAGTATGTGCAGTAGAAGGTACAGAAGACGGCATTGCCACTGGTTCTGGCATGGCTGCCATGTTTGCAACCATGGCTTCTATATTGGAACAAGGGGATCATATTCTGGCTTCCAGAGCCCTATTTGGCTCCACTCACCAACTGCTTACCGGAATATTCCCTAAATGGGGCATCAGCTCGACTTATGGGGACATTTCCGATATCGCCAATTGGGAAAAATTGCTTCAGCCGAATACCAAAATGATATTCATTGAAACCCCTTCCAATCCCGGTCTGGAAATCATTGACCTGGAATGGATTGCTGCTTTTGCTAAAGCTCATAACCTTATTTTGGCTGTGGACAATTGCTTTGCTACCCCTTATTTACAACAACCTGCCAAATGGGGTGCGGACCTCGTAGCCCACAGTGCTACCAAATATATTGATGGACAAGGTAGGGTTTTGGGTGGACTGATCCTTGGTAAGGAAGAATTAATCCAAAAGGTCCGTTATTTTACCCGGCATACAGGACCATCAATTTCACCCTTCAATGCATGGATCCTTTCCCGAAGTATGGAAACCCTAGCTGTGAGAATGGAAAGACACTGTGAAAATGCATTGAAAGTGGCTACCTATTTTGAAAACAATCCTCATTTGGAATCTGTCAAATATCCATTCCTGAAAAGCCACCCTCAATATGAATTGGCAAAAAAACAAATGAGGCTGGGCGGAGGCATCATTACCCTGACCTTAAAAGGAGGAATTGAAAGGGCAAAAAGGTTTATTGACCAATTGGAACTAATTACCGTGACGGCAAACCTTGGAGATACCAGAAGCATCATTACCCACCCCGCTTCTACTACCCATAGCAAGTTGACGGAGGAAGAAAGGGAAAGGGTTGGGATTTTACCTGGCCTAATCAGAGTTTCAACAGGTTTGGAACATCCTGATGACATTATTGGGGATATAGAAAGAGCCCTTGAAAAATCCAAATAATCATTTAAACCCCTTTGGAAACTTGATCACCAAAGGGGCTTTTTTTTTGTCGCACTTTGTCCATTTTTTTCGTCTAGATCATAACAAAAGCCCTTTACCATGAAATACACCTATTATTCCATCTTGACTCTTTTCTTTCTATTGGTTTCTTGCGTGGATGAAAGTCCCAATAAAGGGGAAATTACTCCCAATTTGAGGGCATTAGAGGAAACTGAAAAAAAACTGGTAAATGCCGGCACAGCATTTTCCGTCAGGTTATTTCAACAACTCAGTAAAGAAGAAGGGAACCTATTTTTCAGCCCTTTCAGTATCCATCAGGCATTGTCTATGGCCATGAATGGCAATAAGGAAGAATTGCTCGAAGAATATCTGGAAACACTTCATTTTGATAATATATCGCTCGAAGATGCCAATTTGGCCAACCAAGGACTCACTAAATTCCTTAAGGATGTGGATCCAAATGTAAAGATTAACATTGCCAATAGTATTTGGTATCAAGAGGGACTGGATTTAAAATCCCAATTTCAAGAAACCCTTCAAATGCAATACCTGGCTACTATTAGCAGCCTGGATATGCAATCCCCGGGCTCCAAAGAAATTATTAATCAGTGGGTGGACGATCAAACGGAGGGATTAATTCAAGACTTAATTGACCAGGTTGATCCTGCTGCTGTCATGTATTTGATCAACGCCATTTATTATTATGGCGATTGGAAATACCAATTTGATCCCCAAAACACCACCGAACAACCTTTTCACATTTCTTCCTCGCAAACTACGCCGGTTGAAATGATGCGGTTGGAGGAAGCTACGACATTAAAGACATACCAAGCAAACGGGTTCAAATATTTAGAAATCCCCTATAGTACAGGGCAATATATCATGGGAGTATTATTGCCAGATGCCTTTAACTTGGAAGAAGCAAAAAGCAATTTCAATTTGAATAATCTTCATGCCTGGCGGGAAGAAGCAAAAGAAGGTAATATCAAGCTGGAAATGCCCAAATTCAAAATGAAAATCAAAATCCAAAACTTAAAAGAAGACCTAATTGAAATGGGGCTAAGCACCCCTTTTCAGCAAGATCCAAGAAATTTCACAGAAATATTTGAAACCCCAACAGAACCCCTAAAAATAAGCCGGGTAATTCACGAAGCATTAATTGAGGTAGATGAAAAAGGAACAGAAGCAGCTGCTGCCACAGCTGTAGAGGTAGTGGTGACTTCTGTTCCAGCAGAACCACCTGTAATTCGACTGGACAGGCCATTTGTATTTTTCATTCAAGAAAAACACAGTGGAACCATCCTCTTCATGGGTGTTCTTAAAGACCCTTCCAAACTTTAAACTCTCATTCCCGAGGCTCTAAACCCCTGGCCTATTTTTTTAATAAATTGGATGAGTAATAATCCACTTCCAAGGCTTCCAGTCTATTCAGGTGTTTTTTAAGCCTTTTCCTGTACTCTCCCCAATTCCGCTTTTCGTTTCTAGTCCAGCCCACTTCCGCTATTCCTAATAATCGTGGAAAAACCATGTATTCCAATTCATCCATATTAGTAATGGTTTCGGTCCAAAGGGGAGCTTCAACTCCTATTATTTCATCTTTGCCGATCCCCTCTATAAGCTCAGAAGGTTCCCAGAGATAAGCGCTGTCCAACTCAATAAAACCTGCCCAATGTAATCCCAAATGGGTAGTGGAATCATATTGCATATCCAAATAGGTTTTCCAGGCCGGGCTCATTATTATTTTTACTCCTTGGTCTGCCCCAAGCTTTGCATTCTCTGGATTGGACCAAAACTGAACCAAAGACTCAGGCCTCAGAGCTGCCTGGGCCACCTCATCCCAGCCAATCATATTTTTCCCATAAGAATTGACCGCATCCTGTACCTGTTCAATAAAGAGGATATAATCTCCCAACTCAGTAGCATGAGCTTCATCACCTCCAATATGGATGTAGGGCCCCGGAGTGATTGCTGAAATTTCCCGGACCACATCATCCACAAATTGATAGGTTATTTCTTCGGTTAAACATAAAGAGCTAAACCCAACCTGGGTTTTAGTATAATTTTCACGGGCTTTCCCATCGCAGTTAAGCTCTGGATAGGAAGCCAGTGCTGCATGTGTATGGCCAGGCATATCGATTTCAGGGACAATGGTAATGTACCTTTCCAGTGCATATTGTACAATCTCTTTATATTCATTTTGGGTATAAAATC
The DNA here is from genome assembly GCF_030409905.1 of Echinicola jeungdonensis. NCBI lineage: Bacteria > Pseudomonadati > Bacteroidota > Cytophagia > Cytophagales > Cyclobacteriaceae > Echinicola > Echinicola jeungdonensis. The sequence goes on along the minus strand of NZ_JAUFQT010000001.1, from coordinate 2,882,208 downwards.
CACCTACTCCACCACCAACCTCTGTACTTCCGCCAATAAGGGTAAGCTTTGGCCATGATTTGACCTCTATCCTCCAGCCTTGATCATCTGTAAGGTGCAAATGCAAAAAATTGATCTTATATAAAGCCAAAATATCAATATACCTTTTCAATTCTTCCTTCTCAAAAAAATGTCTGGCCACATCCAGCATGGTTCCCCTGTAAGCATATTCTGGCTTATCAACGATTAAGCCAGACGGGATCTCCCAGGAGGTCCAAAACCAACCTTTGGATTCAATATTATTTGGCAATAACTGCCTGATGGTTTGGATCCCATGAAAAATCCCTGCTGGAGTATTTGCACTTAATGAGATAAATTCCGGTTTAATTTCAAGACGGTAGCCCTCGTCCCCCAACTTGGGGTCACTTTCCAACTCAAGGGAAATAAACCCGCTTTTCCTTGTAGTATCATAGGGTACAATTTCCAATTCAAACCCGGTTGAGGGCCGGACCAAATTAACCAAATAATTCCCCATCCGCTGCAATTCCTTATTATTCTCCTGAATCAGGATTTGTGTATCATCCCCTAAGGTGAACTTTCCTTCCCCTTCTTTAACCAAATTGGGCAACGGAATTAATGGTGCTTCCGTAATTGTAGGGTGTGAGGTACAAGCCACTATGCCCAATAATAAATAACCCCACCATATTTTCATTTTGATAACCAGTCTATTCATAATCATCCGAACTTTCAGAATTAAACTAACCCTAGCTCAAATATATTAATATAAGCTTTATAAGGGGAAGATGAGGGCCTTCAACCATAACAAAGCTTAAAAAACACCTTTACACCCCAACATTTAAAATCTATGGGATTATATTTAACCTTTGAAAAATATCAACATCATGAACATTAACAACATTATACAAACTCGTAAGAATTTTATCAATCTAATCAGTGACCTGGACATTGACCAATTAAACCAAATACCTGAAGGTTATAATAACAATATCATCTGGAATTTTGGGCATATCATCGTCACTCAACAACTACTCTGCAACAAGTTTTCAGGCCTTCCTTTATTAATTGATGAGGATATTTTGGATGCATTTAGAAAAGGGAGCAAGCCTGAAAAAAAATCAGCAGTGAAGTCCTGGAAAAGCTAAAATCCATGGCCATTGCTAACCTGGAAGCATTAAAGGAGGATTTGGAAAAAAATAAGTTTTCAGAATACCATCCCTATACCACCAGTTTTGGAATAAGAGTAAACAATATTTCGGAAGCCATTGCATTTGATGCCATGCATGAGGCTATGCACTTAGGATATGTTATGGCCCAAAAAAGAGCTTTACTTTCTTAAAAATCAATTGGAGCTGAAAAATCAAAACATTCAGCTCCTTTCCTCGATTTTTCATCTTTTTTCATTTGGAATAATGCAGCCTATTGGAGGATAAAAAAGAACCATATTATTTATTGATTTTTTTTAAATCCAATAACCAAAAAAACATTTTCAATTGGCCAATAACTCAATTAAAAATAGACTTAAAAGCTTGATTGGCCTTTATTATAAAATCACCAGTACCGGACAGCTCATTTTAGTTCTTAATTAAACTAAAAAAGTGGACCTTCTGCTTTTCACATATAACGTGAACAAATTCGGTTTCCGGCATCACCTCTCCATCAATCTGAAAATCGGCTCCATCATAATTCTTGATTTCTACCTCATGGCCCGACCAAATTTTGGTAATAGGGGAATCGGAAAGCTCACCACGAAACAAATCCAGGGAAAGCCCAACCAAATCCTCCAAGCCATCTGGGTTCAAGGCAATTACCTCCAAGTATCCATCATCCATTTTGCCCTGAGGGTTAATATTTGCTCCGGTACCATAATAACTCCCATTGGCAATAACCACCATTTTAGCTTCTATTTTGATCTTTTTATGATCAATATTCACTTCAAACCGATAAGGCCTCATTTCAAAAAATTGTGAAAGTGTACTTTTGAAATAAGACATCATCCCCCTCTGTGTCTGGTTGGAAAATTTTTTCACCAACCCTGCATTAAACCCAAAATCACTCAAATGCAAAGAGATTTCGCCATTGATTCTCAATAAATCCATGGCCATAACCTTATCTTTTTTCACAGCATAAATAGCATCAGAAACTCCATGTATGCCCAAACAGGTGGCCAAGCCATTGGCTGATCCTAAGGGAATGATGCCCAAAGGAATGGATGTCTCCAAAATAGCACTGACTACCATTTTTACGGTTCCATCTCCCCCTCCGATCAAAATTCCATCCCATGAGGATTCATCAACAATTGACTTTATTTTTTCACAATCATTGTCTCCCGTTGTTTCCCATATGGTGAGTTCTATTCCATGGAGATTTCCCTTGATCCAATCTTTAATATCATTCCTGTCGATATCCCCCCCGGATATTGGGTTTAAAATACATAAAAACTGCTTAGCCATAATCATGAATGGATTAGTGAATTGCTTTTGGCATGGCGAATAGCTTCCTCCGTAGAACTAACAAAAACCATCTCTGGTGAATCTGGAGAATTATTGATTTGCTTCAACAATATCTTTCTAGCCTCATTCATTTCCTTTTTGACCTGCCGGATATAAACTGACAAAACCCTTCCGGGGTAATCCTTAATGACCTGGGCATAAAGCTCCGGGTCGTGCTGCCCGCTATCCCCAATTAATATGAATTTCATCCCTGGATACAGATCGAACAACAATTCGATTTTTTCAAGTTTATGTTGGTGGTCCCCACCACCGGATTTCCAAATATTTTTTAGGTTGACATGAAAATCCTTTAATAATAATGGGCCATCAGGTATTTTTCTATAATTCAAAAAATCCCGAATCAAGTCATATAGGTTCCAGTCACTACTGGAAACATAAAAAACTGGATTTTTCCCCCCTTCAGTAAGCAAATGATAGAACTCACTTACCCCTGGAAACGGTCTTCGGGTATAAGCGTTTTTGGAAATGGACAACCAAAGCTTTTTACCCAAAACAGTCGCATTGGAAATCAAAATGGTATCATCTATATCGGAAATAATTCCCCGATGGTGCTGTTCTTCGTATTGCCTTACGGGAATAAAGGTCCAGTTTTTTTCGGGAGTCAGGCCCTCTTCAGGGATTAATTTAAAACCTACCTTATGCTTTTCATTTTCCTTATAATGGACCGAATCAAAAACACAATCTATTATCCCCTCCTCATCACTTTCTACAACTTTCTTCACCCCCAAATAGGAAATTTCCACCTTGGCATCAGGCACACTGCTTCCAGCATACCGCCTCAAAGCGCCCAAAATATTTTGGAAATAATTTTTTCTTGCAGAAGGTTTACTCTGTTTGTAAGCCTCGATCACTCTCCCCTTAACATAAATATGCCTTTTATTCCCAAAAGCATATAGCGGCTCTATTTTGATTTCACCCAATTTACCAACGGCTTTTTTCACCTTGGAAAATGTGTACCTTACCGGAAGTGTCAGAATTCTGAAAATCATGGATCAATTAAAATTTTTTTCACCAATCCTCCTAAGGTCATTCCAAAACTTGACCTTTATTCATTTCATCAAGCTTTCCTACCCAAAAAGGTTAGATTTACCTATCTAAATTTAACCTTTATTTTGAAAATACCAGATCAGTAAACAATTGATTATTAACAATTAAAAAAAACACCTTATTGTCATCGCCTCTAAGTTACGCTATCCTTATAATATAGCCCATTTCCCCTGCTCTAAAGCTTAAGCCATCATCATCAGCCCAAGCATATACCTAATGAATTTAAAAAGATTGTTTCTTGTACTTCTAAAAACTCATTGATTAAGATTGGGGTCAAACTTGATTTTCCCGGCTGCATACAAATACAAGACTTTTGAGTACCTGAGCATCAATGGCAGGAATAAAACATTGGTCCCGGCAACAGAACTAATATAAACCAAAATGCCTGGGTCGCCAAAGACAAAATTCAGGACAACCATGACACAGATAAACAATGCTACTGACAAAGCATAGCTCACATACATAGCACCATAGAAAAAATCTGGCTCTGGTTCCAGAACTACCTTACAATGAGGACAGGTTGAATTGACTGCCGAAAGCTTTCTAAAACTTAATAATGTAACCGGAAAAAGGCTCCCCTTCCGGCATCTGGGGCATTTTGCTGTCAAAATAGCAGCCAACTTACTTTTCATATCCATCCTGATTTCAGGATACAAATATAATAAAAAATCACCTTTCTGCCTGAAAACTTGAAAATCCCCTTACTTTCCTAACCCGGCCCTTTCTTCTTGTCCATTATTTAATTTTTGTTTAAATTACAAACATTAAAATGTTTATAAAACAAACACATCTACCCTGATTACTTAATGATTTTCCAGTGTCATGTTTCTTAATTGTCATTCCTACTTCAGTTTCAAGTATGGCACCATGTCCATCCAACAATTGATAAAAGAGGCTCAATCTAACGAGTTAAAAACCTTTGCCCTGACAGATATCAACTGTACCGCCGGTGTCTTCCCCTTTCTTCAAGAGATGAAAAAGGAACATATGCACCCGGTAATTGGAATTGACTTCAGGAACGGCACCCAACAGCAGTATATTGGACTTGCCAGAAACCATCATGGCTTTTTTTCCCTCAACCAACACCTTTCTTTTTACAAAAAGAAAAAAAAACCATTTCAGGACCGGGCACCTGAATGGCCACATTGTGCGGTCATCTACCCATTTCCAAAGGACTACTTCCCGCTTAGAAATGGAGAATACCTGGGGCTAGCCCCATCCCAGATCAAAAAGGCCTTACTTTCAAAATGGAAAGACCAAAAGGAAAAGTGGGTTCTGTTACAGCCCGTCACCTTTTGCTCCCAATTATCTTTCAATATTCACCGGCTATTGCGGTCTATGGACCTGAACACTTTGCTTAGCAAGCTTCCTGTATCAGAACAAGGACAAAATACCGACCGTTTTACAAGCAAAAAAGAGCTTCTCAAAAAATGTGATGGAGCAGAATGGCTGCTGGAAAACACTTTGGACTTATTATATGGCTGCAACTTTTACCAAGGCTATTTACCAGTGGAAAACAGGAAGGAAATCATAGGTTCGGAAGTAGAAGATTACCGAAAACTCCGTGATGAAACCTTTAAAGGTGCCCTAAAGCGATATGGTCAGCTCTCGGAAATTCAAATTCAACGCATCCACAAAGAGTTGGACATCATCCAGCAAAAAAACTTTGTTTCCTATTTTCTTATCAATTTTGACCTAGTCACCTATGCCAGAAAAAAAGGCTTCTACTATGTCGGAAGGGGAAGTGGAGCCAACAGCATGGTTGCCTATTGCCTTTACATTACGGATGTTGATCCATTAGAGCTTGATTTATATTTTGAACGATTTATCAATCTATACAGAAAAAACCCTCCTGATTTTGACATTGATTTTTCCTGGAAAGACCGGGACGAAATCATCGAATATATTTTCAACAAATACAACTCCCCTGAAAATGAACATGTTTGCCTTCTGGCCACGCACACCACATTCCAGATGAACCTGGCCATCCGGGAACTGGGAAAGGTATTTGGGATGCCTAAGACGGATATCGAAGCCCTGATTCAATATGCCGTTCAGCCCGGAAAATACATTCCGGACAAATTAGGGAAATTGGTGTTGAAATATGGACAGTTGATCCAGGGTATGCCCAGCCATTTGAGCATCCATGCGGGAGGAATCCTCATATCCCAGCATCCCATCCATTATTATACAGCCACTGAAATTCCCCCCAAAGGCTATCCCATTTCCCATTTTGACATGGTGGTGGCCGAGGAGATTGGCTTTTCAAAATTTGACATTCTCAGCCAAAGGGGCCTGGGACATATTAGGGACACCTTGGAAATCATCCAAGAAAACCAGGGAAAGACCATTGATATTCATCAGGTAGCCACTTTTAAACAGGATACAAAAATAAAAGAACACCTCAGAAAAGGTAGGACCATAGGGGCTTTTTATGTGGAATCCCCTGCCATGAGGGTACTATTGGCCAAACTCAAGACCCAGGAATACCTGGAATTGGTGGCTGCAAGCTCCATTATCAGGCCTGGGGTGGCCAGAAGCGGCATGATGCGGGAATATGTTTACCGGCACCGCACCCCCTCAGAGAGAAAAAAAAGAGCCAATCCGGTATTATACGAACTCATGCCAGAAACCTATGGGATCATGGTATATCAGGAGGATGTCATCAAGGTGGCCCACCATTTTGCAGGCTTGTCCTTTGATGAAGCAGACATCCTGCGAAGGGGTATGAGTGGCAAGTTCAGGTCAAGGGAAGAATTTGAGCGTGTCAAAGAAAGTTTCTTCAAAAAATCAAAAGCTAAAGGCCGAGGTGACAATATCACTAGGGAAGTCTGGCACCAAATAGAGAGCTTTGCGGGTTATTCTTTCGCAAAAGGACACTCCGCGTCCTTCGCAGTGGAGAGCTATCAAAGCCTATTCCTTAAAGCCCATTATCCTTTGGAGTTTATGGTTGGGGTGATCAACAATTTTGGTGGGTTTTACAGAACTGAGTTTTACATCCATGAACTCCGAATGAATGGAGCTGACGTACAGCCTCCTCATATCAATGAAAGCAATTACCTAACAAAAATTGTTGGCAAAACGGTTTATCTGGGTTTTATTCACCTGAAGTATCTGCAAAAGGAAATCGCAGAAGCCATCCTCCGTCAAAGGGAAGTGGGAGGGCCTTTTTCAAGCATTAATGATTTGATAAACCGGGTTCATATCAGCTTAGAGCAATTACTAATCCTGATCCGCATAGACGCCTTCAGGTTTCTCCCAAAAAGTAAGCAAGCATTGCTTTGGGAAGCCCATTTTATATTGCACAAGCAAAACAACCGAAAGCCTTCTCCACAATTATTCGGTCAGGTCCAATACAAAGACCTTAAAATCCCCAGTTTGGAGCAAAATGACCCCAGAGAAGACATCTTGGACCAATTAGACATTTTAGAATTTCCATTGGCTCCGCCTTTTTTATTGTTAAAAAATCCAGATATCCCCACAATAAAGGCGCAAGATTTTAAAAAATTCATTAATCGGCAAGTACAAATCATCGGTTACCTGGTCACAGCAAAATTCACCAGGACCATCAAAATGGAAACCATGATTTTTGGTACTTTCTTGGATAAAGAAGGGGATTGGATTGATACAGTTCATTTTCCACCAGTAGTA